>JAIOJS010000499.1 GCA_019911795.1 Thermoanaerobaculia bacterium
TCCCTGAAGAACCGATACCTCATCCGCGCCTACCATCAAACCCTCGGCAACTTTCTATGGACCCTACCCGCGACTCTCTTCCGCGACCTCGCCGCCCTGGCGTGGGTCTGCCTCTTCGAACGGACGTCGCTCGCTTCCTACCGTTGGATCTGGACCCATCGTGGAACGATCACGGCACGCCGGCGAGCGATCCAAGCACGGCGCACGGCCCCTGCCTGGCACCTGGATCGATGGTTCCTGCGACGATCGCTTCCCTTGAATGCAAGTCCCGCAGATTCAAGTCCCGCAGGTTCAAGTCCCGTCCGAGTACTCGACGCGGATGACTGACCGTCGCCTCCGGGTTGCACTGATCGGCAGCCGAGGGATCCCGGCTCGCTACGGCGGCTATGAGACCCTGATGGAGGAGCTCGCCGTTCGGCTCTCCGAACGCGATCTCGACGTGACGGTCTACTGCCGATCTCACAATACCCCGAGGACTCTGAAGTCCTACCGAGGCGTCCGGCTGGTGGTGCTCCCCACTCTCCGAGGCAAACACCTCGACACTCCGGTCCATACTCTACTCTCCACCCTCGACGCCGCCTTTCGGCGCTTCGATGCTGCGCTCGTCGTCAACTCGGCCAACGCCATCTTCCTCCCCATCCTCCGTCTCACTGGGATCCCGGTGGCGCTGCACGTCGATGGAATCGAGAAGCGCCGTGCCAAGTGGGGCCGCTTGGGTTGGGCCGTCTATGCGGTGTCCGAGCGACTGGCCTGTCGCTTGCCGAACGTTCTGATCAGCGATGCCGATGTCATTCACGACCACTATCTCGAGAAGTACGGTGCGGCCTCCGAGATGATCACCTACGGCGTCACCGCCGATGTTCCGCCGACTACCCCTACCCTGGAAAGACTGGGACTCCAGTCACGAGGGTACCTGCTCTACGTCAGTCGCTTCGAGCCCGAGAACAACCCGCACCGGGTGGTGGAGGCCTACGCTTCCGTACCCGGAGAGATGCCCCTCCTCATGGTCGGAGGTGCACCCTATTCAGACGACTTCATCGCCTCGATGAAAGAGCGAGCCGACCAACGTGTCCTCTTCCCGGGTCCGATCTACGGCGAGGGCTATCGTGAGCTTCTCGGTCACGCATACGCCTACATTCACGCCACCGAAGTAGGAGGTACCCATCCCGCCCTGGTCGAGGCGATGGGGTATGGCAACTGCACCGTGGTGAACGACACGCCGGAGAACCGAGAGGTCGCCGGACCGGATGCACTCTATTTCTCGGCGCAGGAGCCCAGCTCCCTGGCCGCCGTCCTCGGCCACCTCATCGACACCCCCGAAGAAGCCGCTCGCGGACGCCTCTCGGCGGCGGCGAGGGCCTCGGAGCGCTTCGACTGGGAGGTCGTCGCCGACCAATACGCGGCCCTCTTTCGGCGACTCGCAGACTCCTGACGTCGCCGTTTCGGTACGTTGCCCACCGCAAAACCTCCCAATCCGCTAGAATTTCAGACGGAAACGTTCGCTCGTCCGTAGGAACCAAGACCGAACGGGCCAAGGTTTGGCCCGGTTAGATCGCTAGAACGCCCCTCTATGCTCAAAGAACGCTCCAGGGCCATCAACACCGCCACCTTCCTGGTGGATATCGGGCTCGTCGCCCTCGCCTTCGTCGCGGCCCACTGGCTACGAGACTTCTTGCTGCCCTGGATAGCGGCCGGAGCGTTCCCGACCAACCTCTATCCGCTGAGTGCCTACCTACCTCTTCTGCCGCTCGCCCTTGGGGTGTGGGCCGTCTTCCTGCTTTCGAGCCAACAGTACCGCTCGCACCGAACTGTCCCCCTGCTGGAGGACGCCTGGAGTATCCTGCGAGCCAGCGGTGCGGCGGCGGTTCTCTTCACTCTCCTCCTGTATACCCTACGACTCGACGAACGAGTCCTCGAGTCCGACCGCGTTAGCCGGGCTTGGTTGCTGCTGTTCGGAACCATGGCCTGCCTGCTCCTCCTCGGCGAGAAGCTCCTGGTGCGCTCCATTTCGCACTACGTCCGAAGTCGGGGCTTTAACTTCCGGACCCTCCTCATCGTGGGTACCAGTCCGGGGGCACGTTCGATCGCTCGCAGTATCGAGAGCCACGCCCACTGGGGCATCACCCTTATTGGCTTCGTCGAGGCGGACGGCGAACCGATCGGACTGGTCGATGGCTACCCCGTCCTGGGTTCGGTAGGCGACCTCCCCAACCTGGTCCGCGAGGAGGTGATCGACGACATCGTCTTCGCCGTGAGCCGGACCCAGCTCGGGCAGATGGAGGATGTCTTCCTCGCTCTCGAGGAGCAGGGAATTCGCACCATGTTGGCGCTAAACTTCTTCCCCCACGCCAAGGCCAAGGTACGACTGTCCGAGTTCGATGGTATCCCCTTCCTGACCTTCTTCACGGGACCGGGCAATCCTCTGCTCCTGCTCGCCAAGCGGTCGATCGACGTTGCCGTCTCCGGGCTTCTCCTCCTCTTCGGCTGGCCCCTCGTCCTCGCCCTCGGCCTCGCCATCAAGATCAGTTCCCGGGGTTCGGTCCTCTTCAGTCAGACGCGGTGCGGCCTCAACGGACGCCGCTTCATCCTCTACAAGTTCCGCACCATGGTGGAGGGGGCCGAGGAACGCATGCACGAAGTGGAACACCTCAACGAGATGGACGGTCCGGTGTTCAAGGTCGCCAAGGATCCTCGGGTGACCCCAGTGGGACGCCTGTTGCGCAAGTTCTCACTCGACGAACTACCTCAGTTGTGGAATGTACTACGAGGCGACATGAGTCTGGTCGGTCCGCGGCCACCCATTCCCGAAGAGGTCGCGCAGTACGAACGCTGGCAACGACGCCGACTGTCCATGAAGCCAGGACTGACCTGTCTGTGGCAGGTCAACGGTCGCAACGACGTCGACTTCTCGAGCTGGATGGCGCTCGACCTCGAGTACATCGACACTTGGTCGCTGGGACTCGACATGCGGATTCTCCTCAAGACGATCCCGGTGGTCCTGTCGGGCCGCGGCGCGAGCTGAACCCGACGAAACGACGACTCCTCCGGCCCAACTACTCGCGAGCGACGGGGGTGACCCGAGTCGCTTCGTAGCTCCAAGTCTCCGGCAACAGCGTACCGTCGTCGTAGAGCCGATCCTTGCGCACCGACAGTCGGTTGGGGTCGAGAACCTCGATCACCAGTCGGCCCAGGTAGGAGCCATAGCCGTCGGTCCCGTAGTCGATCTCGACGAAGCGATCATCGCGAAGCCGACCCTCGATGTTCAACACCTCACTCTGTCCAGGCTCGGTAGGGTGCCAGCCAACCTGCCACTCCTCACGCTTCGGGTCATAGACCCGTCGGGTAGTGCCGTTGACGGCGAATCCATCGAAGGCGACCTTCATCTCGGCGAGGAGAGTCTTTCCCGCTGCGTCCCATGTCACCTTCATGGTGCCGGCACCCTCGAGGTAGGAAATCGGGGAGTTTCGGATCCTCGCCTGTACCGTCCAGTCGCCGAGGAGAAGGTTCAGTCCCTGAGATCCCTCGGCCAGCCGTTTCGGCGGAGCCTCTGCGTGGGCTGCTGAGATCAAGGCTAAGCAAAGCGAAAGAACGAGTGCGGTAACTCGAGAGCGTGGATTCATTGTGGCAACTCCTCCGGTCGACAGACCGGCGCGGGACGAGGTGACTTACAGACTGAGTCGGCGCCGCACGACCTCGAGGCCGCGGCCGGCTACCGATCGAATCGACGGATGACCTACTGCAGCTACGTCGGTCGGAGTTGCAGGGTTGCGGCCACCGGGGTCTCGCCGCTCGGCTTACGACGCTGGGACGAAGCGGCGCCGCAAGCCGCCGGCCTCCCCCGCGATGAGATCGAGCGTCGTCGCGATGACACTGCGTAGGCTCGTCGCATCGGCCATGCCCTGCCCCGCGATGTCGAAAGCGGTCCCATGGTCGACCGAGGTGCGGAGGTAGGGCAAACCTAGGGTCCAGTTAGTCGAAGCTGCCGGCTCTGCCGTCTTGACCGCGATCAGTCCCTGGTCGTGGTACAGGGCGAGGACCCAGTCGAAAGCGCCAGCTCGCGCCCGAGCGAAGAGGGAATCGGCACTCAACGGACCCTGCACCGCCACCCCCTGAGAC
>JAIOJS010000500.1 GCA_019911795.1 Thermoanaerobaculia bacterium
TCGATCGAGCACGGCATGCCGGCGAGAGATGCCTTGATAGGGAATCCGAAACTCGCAGTCGAGTCCAGATCCTACCGACCAGACCCCGTCGCCCACGAGCGGAAAGTGACACTCCTGACTTTCATGCCGAGCGACGATGCGAAGCATCTGGCTAGCCTACCCTTCTCCCAAGACAATGATATAGCTGAGAGCCAATGATAGCCTAGGCGGACTAGTCTCTGCCAGATATCAACTCGCGTAGTTCGTGTCGATGTTTCTCCCAGGCCTTGCCAACCGCCGCGACTTCAGTGGACTTCTCAACTAGACCTGCCTCCTGGAGCGCCTTGGCGTAGCGCTCGACGATGAGGTCGAAGTGTGCCCGAACGGCGATGCTGATCGTCAACTCGGCTCGCGCACCTTCGTAGGACGCTGCGAGCAACTCGAGGGCTTCTTCGTTGCGACCCAGGCGCGTCACAATCTCTCCTGCTATGGATAGGAGGAGGGGGAGTTCGTCAGAGCTCCTTTCGATCTGTAGCCTTGCCCTTTCTAACAGCGACTCCAGGTTTGGGTCTTGGAGGAGAGTTGTTTCGAGAAACCAATACTGATCGAGGTCAGGAGCGAAGTCGTTGATTGGTGGGATGCCCACCTCCTCGGCTCCGGACCGCCAGGCCACATAGGGTCTCAAGAAGATGTCCGACTGAGAGCTCCCGTCGTGCCGCGTACTGAAGCGATTCAACGCACGGAGGGATCCTTCGTAGTCGCCGATCTCACCGTAGGCCAGGAGCAGTGCTCGGACCGAGCGATCGCGACTCCTACCTGGTCCCCAGGCCCGGTCGGCGCCGAGCGCCCTTTGGTACCAGCGAATCGATCGATCCGGCCGGCCGGCGAGATGCAGGGCCACGGCGGCTTCGAAGGCGGCGCTGGTGGGAGCCTCACTGATGAGGGAGAGATCCTCGAAGATCTCTTCCCCTTCTTCGATCCGGCCCCGCCCGATGACGATCCTCCCCAGGTTGCGACGCGCCCAGTCTTCCAGGAAGCGGTCGCCGATCTCGCCGGCAATCTCGACCGCGAGGCGCGCCTCGGTTTCGCCCCTGTCCTCGAGGTCGGCTTCCCAGAGTCGAGACGCTTCCTCGAGGTGCCGGTAGGCTCGTCCTCGTCGTCGGTTGCGCTCTTCTGGTGTCATGTCAGGGATCGGATCGTCGACCAGGAAGCCGTCGAATGAGAACCGTACCTGTCCTATCCCGGGCCGTTCGATGCGAATCTCCCGTAGCTCGGAATCAACCGTGGAGCAGGCTTCGATGCCGGAGCACCAGATTCCCTGCGGTCCGAGGGCGTACCAGGCCATGCCGTGCCAACGGCGGGCGAGGAAGCCATCGGGTGTCCAGGCCGTGTGGAGGGGATTGCTTCCGGAGGTCGTCGAGTTGATGGGGGGCTCCAGCATGACTGCGGCCAGCCCGGCGTACCATCCCATCCGGTTGGAGACCCCGAGAAACAGCAACTCGTTGGCGCCATCGTCGTCGACGTCCGCCACGCCGATCGGTCGATGGTGACCGGCCGCCACCAGGGCCAGCCGCGCCCGACGCCACCGCGGCTCGTACACCACCGTATAGGACGGCCAGTAGGTGTGGATGTAAGTCACGACCACTTCGTCCCCGCCGTCTCCGTCGATATCCAGGGGGTAGAGTTCGGGAGTAAAGCGGTCGGCAAAGCCCTGAAACTGATCGCCGCCCGACGGCAGGGTGACCGTCTCCGCCTCGCTCCCGGTCTGGGGATCGAGGATTACCAGTTCGTGCAGACTCTGCTTCTCCATCGGGCCCTCCTGCCACCGGAAGCCCACGGGTTGCGGGCCTCCTCCGGGGCTCAGGTTGGCAGCTACCCAAAAGGGCGACTGCAGATCGGGTCGGTGCCACAGGGTCTCGCCGTTTTTCGAATAACCGTAGAGCCCGGGTTCAGGACCCTCCGTGGTGATATGCGACAAGGAGTGAGTTGCGTTCCTTGATGGCGCTGTGGCTAGACGGATCGTGATGGCCCCAGCGAGGAGGATCCCCGCCGCGACCATCGCGTTGCGGCGTATCACGCGTCGTGATCGCGGGGCACTGTGCGCCTCCAAAGCGGCCAGAACATCGCTAGCCGATGCGAAGCGATCCGCGGGGTGCCGTTCGAGGAGACGAGCAACCACTCCTTCTAGCCAGCGCGCCGTTTCCGGCCGCAACGACCGCACGGAGGGAGGGGATCGATGGATTCGCTCGAGGGCCGAGCCCAGAGCTGAGGAAGAGTCCCCATACGGGAGGACCCCTGAAAGCATTTCGAAGAGCACTAGGCCGAAGCTGTAGAGGTCGGTACGGACATCGATCGTCTCCCCGAGAACGGCCTCCGGCGCCACATAGTCGAGAGTCCCCACGATCGCCGACGACTCCGTGATGCGGGTCGATTCCCGGGTCCGCTGGTAGACCATTCCGAAGTCCGCCAGCTTCACCGCGCCGTCCTCCGTGATCATCACATTGCTCGGTTTGATATCCCGATGAAGGATCCCCATCCCATGGAGGGCATCCAGTCCCAAAAGCACCTGACGCGATACCTCGAGAATGCGATCGAGCGAGATAGGACCGGCATTCAGCTCCTCCCGTAAACTCCGGCCACGCACCAACTCCATGGTCAAGAACGGAGGTCGGGTAGAAGTCTCCACCTCAAACACCCGGACCAGATAAGGACTCTCCATGTCCCGGGCCACCGCGGCCTCCCGCTTGAGCCGCCGCACCGACGACGCATTCGTCCGGTCCGGCCGCAGGATCTTCAGCGCCACCTCGCGATGGATCTCTAGATCTTTGGCTCGATAGACCTCAGCGTAGCCACCTCGTCCCAACTGCTCGACGATTTCGTACCGCGAGCGAAAGATGCTCCCGGTGTGAAGGAGAGCAGAGGACTCTGGGAAGAGATCCTGCTCATGATCAGTTTCCATGGCTGCAAGTATTGTGTCATTGATGGTATTTGGTGGTGGGGGAGAGGAGGTGAAAGCCGCGACGTCTATGCCAGCGGACCGCTTCGCAACCTTCGTGAGAAGCTGAGAAAGGACCTGAGGCGCTGCGTGGACTTGCTACGGAGATCCCGTGTGGTGACGCGACGGTAGCTGTTGCCACTCAGGGGAAGAGTGGCAAGGTTCTATCAGTGCAAAGCCGGGTGACCGGCGATGTGGCTCAGGCGTAGCACCGTATGGCATTCCCCTTGGTGTGATGGGTGAATAGCAGCAACCTTTCCTGCTCACCGTTAGGGAGATGATTCATGTCCGAGGAAGAACTGACCCCTGTCCTCTACCTAGCGCCTACTGTTGTCTGTGGAAGTGCGTTTCCACAGGCGGATCGAACCGATCGTGGCCGTCGCTAGATCCGGGCCTGGACCTCAGCTCATGTAGCCCGGTGCCACCGATGACATTGGCACTCCTCGACCGCCTTGCCTGGCGGACGCCGCGACATCGGGTACGGTTGCCCCTAGATCCGCGCCTTCTGCTGCGCCTTGGCGCGCTGGAAGGCGCGAACGAAGGCTCGGGCATCGCGGTGGGAGAAGTTACGGGTCACCTCTCGGTCGTTGATGAGAACGTTGCGAAAGATCTCACCGTCAGCCGTGGTGAAGACGAGTTCACCCTCGCTGTAGGTGACGTCGTCGAGGGCACGCAATGGGCACTCGAGGCTGTGGCTCAGTATCGACTCGAGACCGCTGCGCGCCGCGGCCTCTATCGCCGCGGCCAGGATGCCCTGGTCGTCATCTCGAGCGTCTCGATCATTGTCTCGACGCACCTCGGCGAGGGTGCGGTCGGTGAGTTGGAGGGCGACCTCGTCATCGGTGAGGAGGAGGGTAGCGGCGCCGTCCTTGGTAGTGATTGTCAGGCGGGCGTCGTCGGTCTGGCGACGCGGCCCGAGACGCGTCGGTTCCTGGGCGTCTACGTAGTCAATCGACACGCTCGGGCCGGTTT
>JAIOJS010000501.1 GCA_019911795.1 Thermoanaerobaculia bacterium
ACAGTGCACCACTCCGTTCGTCACCAAGACAAAAGGATTGGCCAACCCACCGGCCCCGGCGAGCAATGAGAGACCGATCGGCGGCCCCGCAATCCCCTCTACCCACGGCCCTCCGATCGTCTCCCGCGCCCTCTCGATCTCCTCGAGCACCTCTGCCGAGGCTGGACGAGTCCCGAATCGATGGGTCGAGCCTGCCCGACGAAACACCGAGTAGCTCGACATCAGCGAGAAGATCCCGAGTACCCCGAGTAGCCAGGAACCCTGCCCCACGCCTCCGACCCCGCGCACGACCGCGTCGGCAGCAAAGGGGACGGCAACGACCGCGGCGGCCAACAGGCCAGCCAGTCCCATTCGGGGCCAAGAACTACAGCCGCGCCCCCACCAGAGGGCGAGCGCGCTGCCACCTGCAATCAGCGTCCAACTGAAAGGATCCATCGCGGGACTCTAGCAAATGGGGTGCGCTGGAACCGCGGTAGAAACTAGCCCCCAATCGAGACTCTACGGCGGCGAACCCCAGCCACTCGTGTCACCAGACTCGAAGCCATCCGCGAAGAACCGGCTCAGCGTGCCATTCATGTAGATCTCCCCGGCTTGCCAGACCACCACAAACTCATCGCCCGAGGCGGCGACGTGAGGGTTCGTCTGGGGGCCGCTCGTCAGGGTGTTGACCCGGAACTGGTCACCCTTGGGTACCGCTCCGGCGAGGAACTGGCGCGCCGCGATATCGGAGTCGCCGGGGGGCGAGTCGGTCCACACGACGATGAACCCACCATCGTTCTGGGCCGCGACCCTCGCCTGATACTGGTCCCCTAGGATCACGTCGTTGACCTGAAACTCGCCCCCGATGGGAGTGCCGCTACCATCGAAGAGCTGACCCTGGATGCTGGTCAGCGAGTCGTCGTCCCCCGCCGAACTGTCGCTGTGCCAGACCACGACGAAAGTGCCGTCGTCCAAACCCACAACGTTCGGCGCCCGTTGGAAGCCCGCAATGCTCGTGTTCACCTGAAACTGGCCACCCATCGGGGCGCCGTCGAGGTCGAAAAGGCGAGCTTGGATGCTCGAGAGGCTGTTGTCGCTGCCGTTCGACGCGAAGCTCTCCCAAACCACGACAAAGGCGGCCTCTGGACCGTCGCCAAAGGGTATGGGAACGTAATTCAAGCTGCTGATCCCAGGAGTGAAGACCGACGAACCCGTCACATCGTTCACTTCGAACAGGGAGTTCACAGGGGAGATGTCATCGGCAACATCGAAGGTCTGCAGGTAGATCGTGCTCAACTGAGCGCCCGTAAGGTCCTCGTTGCTTCGGAAGACGAGTCCGAGTCGACTGTCGAAACCGAAGGTACCGAACCCTATCTCCGCCTCCCGCGCGATACCAGGCTCCCAGGAGAAGACCTCACTATCTAAAGCCTCGTCGTAGACCACCGCATCCGTGTCCTCGCCGCCCTCGCTCCCCGCTCTCACGTAGGCGAAGACATTGACAAGATCCGAGAACCCCGGTCGAGGCAGAGCGACCTGAGCATGAGGTTGGGCTCCAAAGGGAGGATCCACCCCAACCTGGAAACTCGGTTCCAAGAAGACCCCCAGGTTATCGGCGACACGAAAGTAGATTCCAGACACCTCGGACAACGTCGCGGTGGAACCAACGCCGAATCTCCCACCATTGTCAGCGGCTGGGGAGTCCCCCAGCGATTCACCCCCAAGGTACATCACCCGGGGAAACGAATGCGTACCCTCGACATCGTCGGTGACGACAATGTCGTCGCGATGGATCGGCGACTGGGCCCAGCAGACATCGCTGACCGGGGCGACTACCAGGACCACGGCCACGAAATAGGGGATCCGCAAACAGGAACTGGCGAATCGGCATCGGCTGGACAGGCGAGTCAGTTGCATTGGTCTCTCCATGGGAGCCCGACGGCGAAGAAAAAGAGCCCCCGCCTACTGTCTATATTGTGCGGTCAGCCTATCAGAACTGACGCCTTTCGTAGACACGGCAACCCGGATCCTCGGACTCAGCGCTCAGCGCTCAGGACTCAGGGCCCAGCGCTCAGGGCTCAGGGCTCAGGGCTCAGGCGAGCTCGCCATCGCTCTGCGGCTGGAACGGTAGAAGCGAGGCCACCAAGATAGCGATCCCGTGCGTCGCAATGTAGATCAGGAAGCAGATCCGGTGCCCAGCCACTGGATCGGTCGCCCCCCCTCCGTCGAGCAGGATCGAAATGACACTCACTCCGACGATGCCGCCGAGGTAGCGCATCGTCGAGAGGACGCCCGACGCCACACCACTTCTCGGCCCCGACACGGCGGAGAGCGCGGCCGCCTGAACCGGACCGGTCACCAGGCCGAGCCCGAGCCCCAGCGCTCCGAGGCAGAGGAGCAGCGGTCCCAAGCTGAGGCCACCGAGGCCGCGCAGCCCGATGAGAAGACCCCCGATCCCGGCCCCAAGCCCGAGGAGCACCGTGCGTCGCACGCCTATGCGCTCGCTGAGACGCGCCCCGACGGGCGCGGCGAGCATCATCGCCAGGGTCATCGTGACCAAGACCCGGCCCACCTTCTCGGGTCCCAGTTGCAGGGAGCCCTCGAGCAGAAACGGGAGTTGAAAGATCAACGCGTACATGGTGAGGTTCTGCAGGGCAATGACCGCCCCGCCGGCCACGAAGTGGCGTTCCCGGAAGAGCTTCAGGTCGAGCAGGGGATCGGTCGTTCGCGACTCCCACATCGTGAAGGCGAGGAGCATTGCCCCACCCAACGGCACCAGGCTCCACCGCCAGGCCGCCACTTTCAGCCCCACCGCGACCGCCCCGAGGCCGACGGCGAGGAGAGCGGCGCCAAGACCATCGAACCTCCTCTTCGGCCCCACGACCGCACTCCCCTCGAGCACGCCCGGAGCGCGGCGAGCCAGGAACGCAGCCACGGCGAGGATCGGCGCGTTGACGAGGAAGATCGCGTGCCAGCCCACGCGGGCGGTCAGGATTCCGCCGATCACCGGCCCCGCCGCTGCCG
>JAIOJS010000502.1 GCA_019911795.1 Thermoanaerobaculia bacterium
GAGTTGCGATGGATCGGTCGCTCGGCGCCCGACCATTCAGCCATGAATCCGTACGCCGTCCCGCTGCCGGATTCATGGCGTCGTTGAAGAGCACTTCCAGCGTCCAGTGTCTTCCCTTGGGCTCTTTGCGCCCAGACCGAAGGGTAGCCCTTGGAACACCAACGTCCCCGTTGGTTCTTCGCTGCCGGTAGAGTCCGCCTATGGAAACAATCCCGCCCATTCCATCGGTCCGCCGATTCGTCTTTGCCGGTCTCTTCGCCGTCGTCCTTGCGTCACTCACCGCCTGTCAGCCCTCCGTGCCGTCTCCTCCGGGAGCCGAGAAGGCTCCGGCCACCCGACAAGCGGCAGCCCTCCAGGTCCTCGATCCGCCCGCCGGTCCCGGTGCCATCGCGCCCAATCTCTTAGCTACCTCGCAAGGAGTTCTTCTCACCTGGATGGAACCCTCTGACGACGGAGTCTTCACCCTCTTCTACTCGCGCTACGAGAGCGGCCGGTGGACCCCTAGGCATGCCATAGCATCGGCGGACGACGCCTTTGCCAATTGGGCCGACCTACCCGCGGTTGCCGGCAGTGGGACGGGCATCCTGTACGCCCATTGGCTGAGTAAGCTAGGGACGGATACCTACGCCTACGGCGCCGAACTCCTCCGCTCTGAGGACGGAGGTGAGAGTTGGGCCCCACTGGGATGGCTCCACGACGACACCTCCGAGAGCGAGCATGGATTCGTCTCCTACGCCACTTCCGACGAGGGTGTGATCCAGGCTTTCTGGCTCGATGGCCGAGCGATGCCGAAGGGGGGCGCTATGCAACTCCGCACCACGCGACTCGAGCGTGCCGTCGCCGTTGCGGAGTCTTCGCGGAGCGTGGTCCTCGACGACCGGGTCTGCGAGTGCTGCTCTACCGACGCCGCCTGGACCGCATCGGGGCCCGTCGTCGTCTATCGCGATCGCAGCCCCGAGGAGGTGAGAGACATCGCCATCGTCCGAGCTGTCGACGACGGTTGGAGCGAATCGTCGATCATCCACCGCGACGAATGGACAATCGAGGGCTGTCCTGTCAACGGTCCGGCGATCAGCGCCCATGGCGACCGCGTCGCCGTCGCTTGGTTCACGGCCGGTGGCAGCGGTCCGAGCGTCCAGCTCGCTCTCTCTGACGACGGTGGAGCCCACTTTGGTCCTCCCATTCGCCTCGAAGAGGCCACTCCGCTGGGACGGGTCGACGTGATTCTGACCGCGGGGGGCAACGCGGTCGTCAGTTGGGTTGACACGACCGAGACGGGAGCCGAAGTGCGCTGGCAATCGGTCTCTCCCGGCGGCGCCAAGACCCCGGTGCAGGTCCTTACCACCACCGATCCGGCTCGCTCCTCCGGCTTCCCCAAGCTGATCGCCCATGGAGACCAGCTGCTCTTCGCCTGGATCGAGAGTGGCGAGAGCCCCCGCCTTCGGGCCGGACTCATGGCCCTTCCATAGGGGTGTCCAGACGAGTTGGTTCCACCTTCCCCTCTCCCGGTGCATCGGGTAGGCTGCGGGATCAACTTGGCGAGGCTCCCGCAGGGCCTTGCCGCTAGGAGCTAGCTATGTCGAAGGCCGCCGAAACGAACTCTCCGTCGAACTTCATTCAGGAGATGATCCGGGAGGATCTCGCCACCGGGAAGCATCAGACGGTGCGGACGCGGTTCCCCCCAGAACCCAATGGGTACCTGCACATCGGGCACGCGAAGTCGATCTGCCTGAACTTCGGGCTGGCGGAGCAATTTGGTGGAACTTGTAATCTTCGCTTCGATGATACAAATCCGCTGACGGAAGATCCGGAGTTCGTCGAGTCGATCCAGGCGGACGTGCGTTGGTTGGGTTGGGATTGGGAAGATCGTCTCTTCCATGCATCGGACTACTTCGAGCGCCTGTACGGTTATGCCGAGGACCTGATCCTCGGCGGCAATGCCTTCGTCGACAGCTCGACGGAGGAGGAGATCCGTGCGGCGCGAGGAACGGTGACCGAAGCGGGGACGGACAGCCCTTTCCGCAACCGTGCGGTGGAGGAGAACCTCGATCTGTTTCGACGCATGCGGGCGGGGGAGTTCGCCGACGGCGAGCACGTGTTGCGCGGCAAGGTCGACATGGCGTCGCCCAACATGAAGATGCGTGATCCGCTGCTCTATCGCATCCGGCACGCCCACCACTACCGCTCGGGCGACGCTTGGTGCATCTATCCCCTATACGACTTTACGCATTGCCTGTCGGACTCGATCGAGAACATCACCCACTCGCTTTGCACCCTCGAGTTCGAGAACAATCGAGAGCTCTATGATTGGGTGCTCGATCACCTCGACGTGCCGCAACCACAGCCTCGGCAGACGGAGTTCGCTCGCCTCAAACTCAACTACACGGTGCTGTCGAAGCGCAAGCTCAAGGAGCTGGTAGAGGGGAACTTCGTCGACGGTTGGGACGATCCCCGCATGCCGACGTTGAGTGGGCTGCGCCGTCGCGGCTACACGGCATCTGCAATTCGCAGTTTCTGCGACCGGATCGGAGTCGCCAAGGCCAACAGTACCGTGGACGTGGGACTTCTCGAACACAGTATTCGCGATGACCTCAACCATCAGGCTCCGCGGGTGATGGCGGTGCTCAACCCCCTGCGGATCGTCCTCGAGAACTACGAGGTGGGTAGGGTCGAGCAGTTGGAGGCTTCCTACTGGCCTCATGATGTGCCGCGTGAGGGAACTCGGGATGTGCCGTTCGGACGGGAACTGTATATCGACCGCGACGACTTCATGGAGGATCCACCGGCCAACTTCAACCGGCTGGCGCCGGGACGCGAAGTACGCCTGCGCTACGGGTACATCATTCGCTGCGAGAGCGTCGTCCGCGATGCGGCCGGAGAGGTGGCGGAACTGCGATGCACCTACGACCCGGCGTCTCGAGGGGGCACAGCGGCTGACGGTCGCAAGATAAGGGGAACCATTCACTGGGTGGCGGCTGAGCCGTCGATCGCGGCCGAGGTTCGGCTCTACGACCGACTCTTCTCCAACGAGCAGCCCGATGAAGGTAAAGGGGACGCCGATTACAAGAGTAGCTTGAACCCGCAGTCACTGAATGTCTTGACGACGGCCCGGCTCGAACCCAGTCTATCCACCGCGCAGCCGGGGGACCGCTTCCAGTTCGAGCGTCTCGGCTACTTTTACCTCGAACCGGAGACTTCGGCGCCGGGACGACCCGTCTTCAATCGCATCGTGACTCTACGGGATACCTGGGCCAAGCTCTCTGCGGCCGCCGACGGAGAGTCTCCAGCGGAGGGTCGCAGGTCCCGTAAGAAAACCACCGCTACGGAGCCGGTGGTGGTCCACGACCCTCTCGCCGGCCTGTCGGAAGAGGAACTGGCGAATCTCCAACGCCTGACCACAACCTACGGT
>JAIOJS010000503.1 GCA_019911795.1 Thermoanaerobaculia bacterium
AGGATCCACCGTGCGCGCCGCCTCTCTTTGAGAAGCCAATGGGCGATCTGACCGGTTCCTATTCGCGTCAAACTCCACCCCCGACTCGTCCACCAGTTGCTTTCCATGCTTGGAGATACTCGTGACCTCAGCTGCCGGAGGGATCAATCCGCGCTACGCTCTCCCGAGGATGACATCGATCCCGTTGAGTACCTGCGATAGATGAAGACCCGACAACTGCCCACAGCACTCGCTCAGCTGGTTCTTGTTCACGGCGACAAGAAGTGAGACGTTGGCGACCGAGTCTCTTGGAAGGCCCGTCTCACTGGCGTTGAGGAGCAGATTGCCGGGCGCTTCAGCCCAATGGAGATTGCTAGTCAGGGGCACACACAGTGCCGTGGCGATGCGACTTCGATTGATTAGGTCTCCCTGAACAACAACCACCGGCCGGCGAAACCCCGCTTCCGACCCCTTAGGATCCTCCAGGTCCGCCCACCGAACATCGCCCTGACGAATCACCACTCCAGATCGCCAAGAACTCGGCGCGCCGATTCTGTGACGAAATCGTCTACCTCGTCCCCGTCCAAGGCATCGATCACCAAGTTCATGCGGTCAGTGATCGTGGATGGGTTGTGACGGGCAACGTACTCGTCGACGGCCTCGGTATACAGCTGGCTTCTGCTCTTGGAGAGTTCCCTGGCGAGATGCTCTCCTCGTTCAAAGACTTCATCGGGTATGGAGATTGCCGTTTTCATACCCTGAGTATAACAGCCTCACTAGCAAGAGCCGGGATGACACTACATCGCCAAATCCTCGGTGCGCTCTCAGCAAACCACCGCTGGACGACCTGGAGTCTCTCAACCCACTGGAGGCGAACGCTGACCCCCGCAAGGCCCAACACCGCCCAAACGCCCACCCCGCCTTGGAACGCCAACGTCCCCGTTGGCTCTTCGCAGCCGCTGGACCTTTCTTTCGACCTGTGACATCTTGAATAAAGGACGAATTACGAACGGAGCTGCTCCCAATGATACACCGCACTCAGGACACCTACCCTCTTACTCACTTTCGCCAGCACACCGGCGATCACCTCAAGCGCATTGCGAACGGTCGGGTCGAGACGATCACACAGAATGGCGAGGCGGCCATGGTGGTGATGAGCCCGGAGACCTTCGACGTGATGAACATGGCGATCGAACGAGGCCATCTATGGGAAGCGGCAATAGCCCGCTTCGACAGCGGTGAGCGTGGCATTGAAGCCAGAGAAGCAATCGATCAGCTTGCGGCGCGTCTTAGCCTGAAGCTGTAACCGAAGGCTACGAGGTCCGCTACGACCCTGCCGCCCTTCGAGCGCTGGAAGAGTCGGTAACCTACATCCTCGAACAATCGGGTCCCGTTCGCGCCGCAGATTGGCTTGCGGCTATGCGGTCCAGCATCGGAGAGTTGAGTTCAACACCTCGCGCCTATCCAGTAGTGGCTCACCAAGGTGGTCGGGCGGTTCACTCCAAGGTAATCATGACGAACCGTGTCTTTTACTTTGTCGATGACTCTGAATGCCTCGTCTTTGTGATCGATGTAGTACACACGGCTCGAGAGACCAAGCTTCTTGAGTATCGGGAGCGATAGAGACCGATCGGTTAGAGAC
>JAIOJS010000504.1 GCA_019911795.1 Thermoanaerobaculia bacterium
CGTGGCGGAAACCCACATCGATCTTGGGGATGAACGGAGTCGCTAATCGTGGGCTAGTAGCTGACCGCGTGAGTTCCAAGGCCGTCGACGTGGCCCAGGGACCGGCGCCGGCAGACAGGTAGTTGAAGGGTAGGCCGGCGCCTGCGCTCCACTGCGCGGCGGAACGCGGTGGACTTTGGTCGTTGCTAGCCTCCGCTTGTGGAGAGCCCCCTGGGTCACGCCGACGGCCTTGAAACTCGCGCTGCGTTGTGGCGGGATGCGTAGGCGACTCTGAGGCACCGCACCTTGGACCGCCAACGTCTCCATTGGCCTTCGCTCTAGCTACCGAGAGACGTACTCCGATGCCGCGTTCCAAAGGCAGATCCTCTCAACCCGATGGGAGGCGAATGCACTAGCCCGCAAGGTCCAGCGCCGCCCAAAGGCCAACATCGCCTTGGAACGCCAACGTCGCCGTTGGCTCTTCGCCCCATCTACCGGAAGTCACCCATCGAAAGTAGCTCCAAGGCAGCCATCGACATCGCAGGGTTCTAGGGAAGAAAACGATCCCCATAGCGCAGCTTCACCCCCGACTCCCAGGGTCGGTACTCGTTGCAGAATTCGACGCGCCGGCCGATGGGTGGATGGCTAGAGCGGAATAGCTCGAAGACCGGTCCGGGATAGGGGAAGGAGAGGTTCGAGGTCTGCAGGGCGACGAACGCCTGAGCGCCATGAGCGTTGTCCTGGGTCAGCTCCAGCGCGAAGCGATCCGCCTCGTGCTCGTGCCAACGGGAGTAGGCGAGCGAGGCCGGGCTGGCGACGAGTCCCCCTAGGTTGAGGAGGATGATGATCAGAGGGAGGGCGGCGGGATCGGCGAGGGAGTGGATCTGCAGTCGGTTTCCCCACCGCCGGAAAACGAACTCGGAGGCTCGGTGCAGACAGAAGAGGAGAACGAACACGCCGAGCGAGGAGATGAGGATGCTCTCGCGGACGTGTCCGAGAACGTAGTGGCCCAATTCATGGCCCATGACGAACAGGACCTCGTCGTCGGAGAGTCGATCGAGAAGAGTGTCCCAGAGGACGATCCTTTTGGAGCCAGCGAAGCCGGTGACGTAGGCGTTGACCGCCTTGGTGTCGACGCTCTTGTCGACCTCGAAGACCCGCTCGGCGCTGACCTGGGAACGCTCGGCGAGGTCGAGGATTCGACGCTCGAGCGCCTTGTCCTGCATGGGCCCGAAGTCGTTGAACAGAGGGGCGATCCAGAGCGGGGTGACCAGCAAGACGAAGAGAAACAGGGGGATGGCGGCCAGACTGGTGTAGAACCACCAGCGGCGGGGGCTTCGGCGAAGGAGAAGGTACGGAATCCACAGGAAGAGGGCAGCGGCTAGGAGGCCGATGCCGAAGCCCTTGAGCATGTCGACGATCCACTTGCTCAAGAGTTGATTCGACAGTCCGTAGGCGTGCGGCCGCGCGAAGCCGAGAAGGTAGGCGAAGGGAAGATCGATCACGGAGACGAGGGTCAAGTAGAGGCCGAA
The DNA here is from genome assembly GCA_019911795.1 of Thermoanaerobaculia bacterium. Taxonomy (GTDB): domain Bacteria; phylum Acidobacteriota; class Thermoanaerobaculia; order Multivoradales; family JAIOJS01; genus JAIOJS01. Next base: position 1,512 of record JAIOJS010000504.1, read on the forward strand.
GTAGACGAGGACGACCAGGTACCAAGAACCGCCGGTCCAGCGCTTGGCGAGATCGCGGAGTCGCACGGAAAGCCCACTCCCAAGAATCACGAGGGGCACCACGAAACTCCAGAGAAGGTTGAAGATCCACCAGGCGTTTCCGGTTCGATAGAAACGGACGGCGAGGTCCGAGGGGGCGGGGACTTCGACTCTCGAGACGTTGGGGGATGTCTCGTTGGCCGACGTCGAGGGGGCAACCTCCTCGGAGGGTGAACTGATGTCGTTGGGCGAGTCATCCGACTGACTCCAGGAAGGGTGAGGAGCCAGCGCGAGAACGACAAGGAAGAGTCCAGTGAGGGCGCTCCGAGGGAAGCGACGTGCTCGCCTAGGGTTCATGCTCAGGCACTCCTTCAACCGACCAAGGTGTCAGGGACCGGCGAACGGTTCTGGGAAGAGATCGGTCAGCACGAAGGTCCTGCGTTCTCCTTGCGGATTGGTCAGCAGGATGGGGAGATTTGGGGCAAACTCCTGAAGCGTCTCGCGGCACATGCCGCAGGGAGGGGCAGGAGGCGAAGCGCTTGTGGCGACCGCCAGAGCCTTGAAGTTGCGATAGCCCGCCGCTACGGCGGAGCCGACCGCGGTGCGTTCAGCGCAGACCGTGAGCCCGTAGCTGCGGTTCTCGACATTGCAGCCGACCACGATCTCGTCGTTTTCGGTGAGCAGGGCGGCGCCGACTTCGAAGTGACTGTAGGGCGCGTACGCCTTCCCTCTCACCTCGAGTGCGGCCGCGGCCAGCCGATCCCAGTCGATGTCGCGCGGGGTGACGTTGCTCACGAAGGAACTCTAGCATGCAGGGAGTGGGCTAAAGACTTGGACCCTCGAGAGACTTGATGACCGCGTGATGGAGAATGTCCTACCCCTCGCGCGGTACTCGGCGACGAGGGGTAGGGGAGATGGCTTCCTAGAGGGGCTGTGCTCAGTTGTCGGCTTTGGCTTGGGCCTCGAGTTGAGCCTCCAACTCGGCCTTGCGACGCTCTAGTTCGGCCTGTTCCTTGGCCAGCTTCGCCTTCAAATGCTTGAGCTCAGCCGTAGTTGCTTCGCGCCAGGCGTTCTGCTCCTCGGCTTGGGCTCGTCCCAGATCCTTGGCAGCCCGACGCTCCATCTGCTCAGCCTCGATACGTGCTTCCAAAGCCCTTCTCTCGGCCTCTTGGCCCTTCCACTGGACACCAGACTCACTGAGACTGCGTAGCTTGTGCTCGAGCTTTTCCTTGTGCTCGATCAGCGATCGCCGCTTGCTCGCTACCCACTGCTCGCGCTCGAACTCCTGGAAGCGACGATCGGAGCGCAAGGAATCTAGGTCCTTGTCGTCGTCGAGGTAGTTGGCGATCGACCATCCGCTGTCCGCCGAGCGCTTCAGCCAGGCGAGAGCCTCGTCGGTGTTGCCGAGTCGGGCATGAGCGCAGGCAATGTTGTACATCTGCCTCCCGGGCTTGAAATCTAGGTTCAGAGCACGATCAAAGGCCTGGATAGCTTCCTGATGGCGACCGGAATAGTGCAACGAGTAGCCCAAATTGAACCATCCACGACCGCTGTCGGGATTACGCGCGACGAAGGGACGGTAGACCTCGACGGCGGGATTCCAGCGGGCGGGGTCGATCTCATTGGAGTCCCGGGTGAACCATACGTTGCCTTGGTACTGGAACCGATCCAGGGAGAGGAGCTCGCTCTTGGCACGGATCTCGTCGAAACGGGCCGTACCGCGGATCGAGTCGAGGTCGCGATCGTTCTCGAAGCGCTCGTCGCTGTCGAAACCGGCCTCGACGGCATTGTCGAGGGCGTCGAGGGCGTTGCCGGTCTGTCCGGCGCGAGCATAGGCACAGGCCAGGTTGTAGCGGGTCGTGGAGGACCGGTGAGGGTCGAGTTCGATCGAGCGTTGCAGGGACTCGATCGCGCGATCGTACTCGCCGAGCGACAGCAGGTCGGTACCGACGTCGTGCCACATGTCACCGTCCTGGTAGCCGGAGGCGACCAACTTCTCGTAGCCGCCCTCGGCTTGCTCCAGACGGTCCTGGGCCGGGTGCCAGCTGTTGCCGGCCTTGGCTCGGTACTCATCGAGCAGGCTGCGGAAGCTGGCGTCGGATCGGAGGGAGTCGAGATCGGAGTCCTCGAAGAGATGATCGTAGCTGTCGAAGCCATCCCGCAGTGAGCGTTCGAGCCACTGGAGGGCATCTGCAGTCTGGCCCAAGCGGGCGAGTCCGCATGCGGCGTTGTAAGCCGACGTTCCGGGTCGGTACCCAGCGTTGGCCGCCTCGATGAAGGCCTCGTATGCCTGCTCCCACTCTTCGTCGTTGTGGTATTCGTAGGCGAGTTTGAACCACTCCTGGCCCGTCTCGGGGTGGCGGTTCGCGCGGTCTCGCTTGACCTTCCAGGAGTCGCCGGGGGAGCTGAACACCTGGGCGAGCTGGCCGTGGACGACGCGAGCCGCCCCTTCGAAGAGGGATTCACTCGAGTCCGTGGCGTCAGGCCACTCCGCAACGGGAAGGGGGTCGAGGGTGGTCGATCCACCGATCAACACCGAACTGCGCTGCGGGGTGGGGTCCCAGGCCTCGAGCCTGACACTGGCGAGGGGCACGAGAAGGAGAAGCAGGACTCCGGCCGCGACGCCGACGAAGCGTCGGGTGGGGGAGCGTCGCTCGCGCGTTGGGTGGAGGATCGCACGCAGGCGCTGTTCCACCTGGGAGGCACGCAGCAGAGCGACCGCTGGCTGCGGTGCGACGCTACCCTCCAAGCCGCGCGAAAGTTCCAGGAGATGGGACGCGTAGTCCGAGGCGCGGGTGCCGGTCGCCAGGACGCGATCGTCACAGGCTTCCTCGCAGTCACGTCGAGCCTGCTGCTCGAGGTACCAGGCCAACGGGTGGAACCAGTACACCGAAACCGCGATTCGGCCGAGCAGAAGGGTCAGCCAGTCGCCGCGTTCGAGGTGAGCGAGCTCGTGAGTGATGACGACGCGAAGGCGATCGCGATTCCAAGACTGTGCCGTACCCGGAAGCAGGAGGATGGGGCGAAAGTAGCCCCAAAGGAGGGGGACTCGGGAGTGTTCGGAGACCAGGACAGTGGGACGTTGGCATCCCAATTGGTCAGCGAGCTCGGCGCTCAGCGAGGCGATCGCCGGATCGTTGGGCTCTTCGGAACGGGCGACCCAGCCGAGGACGCGGAGGGCACCGAGTCCGAGCCTCAGAAGTAGGAAGGAAGCGACGGCGGCCCAGAGGAGGACCAGTCGCGAAACTGGCATCGACGAGGTCTCGGACTCGAGGTTGGTGACCGGTATCGCTGTCAGCGGGACACTGGCGGAACCGCTCGTCGGGAGCTCTGCATCGCTGGAGAGGGGCACTGCGGCTGGAGCCGCTTGCCCCGTCGTCGATTCGAGGACGCTTCGCTCCATGCTGCCGACACTCGACGGTGCCTGATAGGGGACCGTAGGTTGAAGCACCAGCTGGGAGGATGCAGCGGTGTCCACGACTGGAAGTTGCAGACTCCATGAGGGAAGCGCAACCGAGAGGACCGGGATTGCAATCAACCCGGCGAGCGAGAGGATTGCCCAGAGGTGACGGGCCGCGGCCGAGCGGGGGCGGAGCAGCCGATGTCCGATCAGGGCGATCGCCAAGAGCAAAGTCACTTTGACGAGGGTGGCGGTGGGTTCCTGGGTCAGGAACGAATCCGTCGAAAGTAGGTCGATCATGATCTAGCGCCCCTCCTCTCGGGCTTTGGCGATCAGTTGCGTGAGTTCGTCGAGTTCGGTGGCACTGAGCTGCGGTCCCTTGCTCTCGAGCAGGGCAGCCACGACGTTGGTAGCAGAGTTCTCGAAGAAGGTGTCCACGAGGTGCTCCAGGGCTGTCATCCCGGCCGTCTCTGGGCTCTCCACTGGGTGGTATACGTATCGATTGCCCTCATGTTCATGCCGCAGGTGTCCCTTCTCCTCGAGGACGGCAAGCGTCGAGCGCACGGCGGAGTAGCTTGGAGGGGCGGCCATGGCCTCGTGGATCTCGCCGGCGGTGGCCTGGCCTTGGCGGTAGACGATGTCCATGATCTCCCGCTCTCGTTTACTAAAGCGCTTGGGTTTTGTCATTCGATTCTCCAGGGTGAGGGTTTTTCAGCAAGTGCTGGAATTTTGGCACTTCTTCTCAGTTTTGTCAAGTGGGGACTCTGGGCGGGCTCGAGCTTCGTTTCACCTACCGGGTATCGAGTCGGTGTTCGGCAAGGTAGTTCGGGCCCAAGTCGCGTTAGACTCAAGGAGCTGGGCGATAGTTCGCAGCGGCGGGATGGAGTGCGACTCTCCCGAGCATCGAAACTGCTCAAACACAAACCGGAAAACCACCGACCAAGGTGGAGCTTCTACTGATCACCGAACCCTTGACGAGGACTTGACATGGCAGCTCAAACAACCGCTCGAAAGAACCCAGTACGCATCGCCATCACCGGCGCGGCGGGCAACATCGGCTACCAACTCTGCTTCCGAGCGGCGGCCGGGGACATGTTGGGTCCCGACCAACCTGTGATCCTGCAGTTGATCGAGATCCCGCCGGCGATGGAGGCCCTGAAGGGCGTGGTCATGGAGCTCAACGACTGCGCCTTTCCCCTACTCGATGCGGTAGTCGCCACTAGCGATATCAACGCGGGCTTCGACGGCGCCGACTTCTGCCTTTTGGTCGGCGCTCGACCACGGGGGCCGGGCATGGAACGCAAGGACCTACTCGGTGCCAACGGGGCGATCTTCGGTCCCCAGGGCAAGGCGATCAACGACAAGGCATCTCCCAACGTGAAGGTGCTCGTGGTGGGCAACCCCGCCAACACGAACTGTCTCATCGCGGCGTCGAACGCGCCCGATCTCGATCCGCGGCAGTTCAACGCCATGACGCGCCTCGACCACAATCGAGCCAAGTCCCAGCTCGCCGAGAAGACCGGTTCTCATGTCAACGACATCCAGAGGATGACGATCTGGGGCAATCACTCATCCACCCAGTACCCGGACATCAGTCACTGTCGCGTGGGCGGCAAGCCGGCCGGCGAATTGGTCGACAGCGACTGGTATCGCGAGACCTTCATCCCGACGGTGCAGAAGCGGGGTGCGGCGATCATCGCGGCTCGGGGTACTTCCTCGGCGGCCTCGGCCGCGTCGGCGGCGCTCGATCACATGCGCAGTTGGGCGCTGGGCACTCCGGGCGACGACTGGGTCAGCATGGCGGTGCCCTCGGACGGGAGCTACGGCATCGAGCCGGGCATCGTCTTCTCGTACCCCTGCCGGTGCGCAGATGGTGGCTACGAGATCGTTCAGGGTCTCCCCGTTGACGACTTTTCTCGTTCCCGCATGGACGCTTCCGAGGCTGAGCTCCGCGAGGAGCGCGAGGCGGTGGAGGAGCTGCTCAGCTAGGTAGCGAGCGGCTACGAAGCACTAGGGATTTGGAGTCCAGAACTCGGTACTTCCACTCTCGAAACCATCGCCGAAGATCCCCTCGACGTGGACGACGCCGTTCATCGAAGGGCCGTGCGCCTCACAGAAATAAGCTACTTCTGCTTCTGTTCGGAAGGTCAGAGTGAACATCCAAGGGGCGCTGCTGGGATCGCCACCGGCCCCGTCGCAACTGACCGCGCAACGGAAGCTATCGTCCTTGGCGGCAACGTTGTGGAAGCCGCCTTCGGCATTGCTCCAGGTGACCGAGTCCCCGACCGCGATGGTCAGGTCGTTGGGAGTGAAGCTGATGCCGGAGGTTTCGATGACATGGTTGCTGGATAGACCCAGGCTGGCCGTGGCGGTAGCCAGGAATAGAGCAACGAGCGAAAGGGGTCGGCGCATGGTGTATCTCTCCGAGTCGAGGAATGGCTAAAGTGATGGGATGATAGCTAGTGATGGGATGATAGCTGAGCGTGGATTCGCCGACCGACAACGGAAGGCGCGCGGCGCGAAGAGGGGCGCGGATGGAGCGCCTCTCCCTCATCGGTGCCTTGTCCATGCTCGTGATATAAGTTGATGTCCCCGTTCTGGGGACCCTAGAATCCAGCCGAGAAGAGGAGATCCGTGATGAGCGATACGAAGAGTTCCCCCCAAGGTGAGTCGGTTACCTTCGAAGACGGAGTCCTCCGGATTCCGGACCACCCCATCGTTCCCTTCATCGAAGGCGACGGGATCGGACCTGACATCTGGGCCGCGACCCGGACGGTGGTGGACGCGGCGGTTGCGAAAGCCTACGGCGGCTCCAAATCGATCGCGTGGCTCGAGATCTACGCTGGCGAGAAGGCCAAGGAGAAGACCGGCGAGTGGCTTCCCGAAGCGACCTTCGAGGCCATCCGCAAGTACCGGGTCGCCATCAAGGGCCCGCTGACGACTCCGGTCGGCGGCGGATTCCGCAGCCTGAACGTGACGTTGCGACAGGTTCTCGATCTCTATGCTTGCATCCGGCCGGTGAAGTACTACCAGGGCGTTCCCAGCCCGGTCCGCGCGCCGGAGAAGGTCGACATGGTGATCTTCCGCGAGAACACCGAGGATGTCTATTCGGGTATCGAATGGCAGGAGGGGACTCCCGAGGCGGCCAAGGTGATCGACTTTCTCGCCTCGATGGGCAAGGAAGTAAGGCCTGACAGCGGTATCGGAATCAAGCCGATTTCGGTGATGGGATCGAAGCGGCTGGTGCGCAAGGCCCTCGAGTATGCCGTTCGCGAAGGACGGTCGAGTGTGACGTTGGTGCACAAGGGGAACATCATGAAGTTCACCGAGGGCGCCTTCCGCGATTGGGGCTACGAACTGGCCGCCGAGGACTTCGGAGACGAGACCCTTAGCGAGGCCGCATTGTGGGACGACCACGGCGGCAAGATGCCGGCGGGCAAGATCCTGGTCAAGGATCGCATTGCCGACGCCATGTTCCAGCAAGTCCTCCTGCGCCCCGATGAGTACGAAGTTCTAGCCACCACGAACCTGAACGGCGATTACATCTCCGACGCCCTGGCGGCTCAGGTCGGTGGACTGGGCATGGCCCCCGGCAGCAACGAGGGGGATGGCCTCGCCCTCTTCGAGGCGACCCACGGTACCGCTCCCAAGTACGCCGGTCAGGACAAGGTCAACCCGGGGTCGCTGATCCTCTCCGCGGTGATGATGCTGCGATGGTTGGGCTGGGGCGAAGCGGCAAACTCCGTCGAGTCGGCACTTGCGACGACGATTCAGCAGAAGCGCGTAACCTACGACCTCGAGCGTCAGATGGAGGGAGCGACCCTGCTCAAGACGTCGGAGTTCGCGGCGGCCATCGTCGAAAACCTCTAGACGCAACGGTGGGGCGAGACGACCCTCGCTCGCTCCACCCTTGACCGATTCCGCGAGACCTGGGTGGCCAAATCCGCCCAGAGCTAGTCCGCCCAGACTCGGACCCGATGCCAGGAGTGGTTCATGTAGCCATGGGCATTCCACACTTGACTGGGATCCTCCGGCTGCACGTTGGCGGCCGAGTCCCAGGCGCGGCATACCAACTCGTGGGAGCCCCGCGTCAGGACCATCTCGGCTTCCCACAGGCTCCACGTTCCCACGGGACTCGGACGCAGCGAGGCTTGGACCCATTGGCGGCCGTGGTCGCTGGACACCTCGACCCTGACTACCGTTCGTCCGCCTCCGGCCATCGACCAGCCGCTGACGACGACGGTCCCGGCGACTACTTCGGCGCCGTCCACGGGGGTTCCGATCGCTGAGTTGATCGACAGCTCCCCGAGTTCGGGCGCGCTGGCCCAGTCCTTGTCCTGGGGTTCGAGCTCCGTCAGTAACTTGTAGGATTCGCGCTGGAAGGGACTGTCGCTCGACTCCGATCGGACCTCGATACGGTAGACCCACTTGACGCTGCGGGCGCCGATGTACCCCGGGACGATCACTCTTAGCGGGAAGCCATGCTCCTCGGGGAGCGGTGAGCCGTTCATGGCATGGGCGAGCAAAACGCTGCCGTCGAGGGCTCGGTGGATCGGGATGGAGCCGGCGAACTCCACCGAATTGCCGCGATGGGAGCATCGATCGAGACCGTAGAAGGCGACATGGGCGGCCCCGTCGAGGACTCCAGCCGCATTGAGAAGGCGCACCAAGGGGACACCCTTCCACACCGCGGTTCCTAGCGCGGACGCTCCCCAGCGGGGTTCGCCCTTAGCGGTGCGACGGACCGCGTCGAGTTCGCGCCGACGGTTCCCGGCGCACTGCAGCGTCGCTTCGACTTCGCAATCGGCAAGGAGTGACGAGAGATCGGTCAGCCTTAGCCGCAAGGGTCGCTGCACCATACCGTCGACGAGGAGACGATAGGCCTCGGTGTCGACCTTGGGGATCGTCCCGTGGCAGCAGACATAGAAGTCCTCGTTCGCGGTCACGCGATGCTGGACCAGGCGGTTCAACGAGGTTTGCGCCTTGATCGGACGCCGCGAGAGGACCTCTAGCGTTGGTGTCTTTTCGGCAGGTGCCATGAGTGGTTTGAGCATGTCGCGCCGCTCACACCACGTCAAGCCGCGAAAGGGTGGGTGGCGATTGACAAGAACTCTAGGTTGACATATGGTTGCGCTATGAGTGATGCCCTAGTGAACCCAAGGGATGCCCAAGCGAACAGGAACCGCAAGTCGCCCGCGAATGGAAACGGCAACGGGACCGAGAATGAGATCCGAGAGACGGCTCTGGCGCGGGAGTATCTGGGGAGTCATGGACGAGACTCCAGCCTCAGTGAAGAGCAGGTCGTCGATCTGCTGCAATGGCTCGAGGACCGATTGGCGGCCCGAGATCCCTACGCTCGATTGCTGTTGGTTGGTGAGAATGAGGCAGACTCCTCGTTCGGCATCGAGGACCTGGACCGCTTCCTTTCCATCTGGGGATTGAGTCAGGCAGAAGGCGCTCGTATTTTCGGTGTGAGTCGCCAGGCCCTCAGCAAGTGGAAGGACAACGGAATTCCGGCCGCACGACTCTCGGCAGTAGCGACCCTGTCCGCTGCATCCGATGTCCTACGGCGACACCTGAAGCCCGAGAGGATTCCGGCAATCGTCCGTCGACCGGCCGCCGCCCACGGAGGTTTGTCTCTGATGGCGCTGGCGACGGAAGAGGGAGCCGAGGCGGTGTTGGCGGCCTGTCGGGCGATGTTCGACTTTGGCCGTGCGAACACACCCCGGGGCGCCACGGAGGTTCTGGGAGAAACGGCGGAAAGAGTCTCCTAGTGGTCATGGGCTCGGGACTGGTAGGTAGAACCGCGTTGGTGAATCCAGAAGACGAGTTGGTGAGTTCAGAAGTATTGGGGAGGCAGGGGGCGGCTTGAGCTTGGATCCCGCTTGGATTGTCGAGGATCTCTCGCCATCGCAGTCCTGGCTGAGGATCGCACGGCCCAACTGGCGGGATCCTCTAGATCCTACGTACTCGGGAGCCTGGGGCGGACGATGGAATCCCCGTGGCGCCTTTCCCACCCTGTACTTCAATGGTGATCTCCACACGGCTCGCTACAACCTGAGACGGTTTGCTCACCTCCAGGGTTATGAGCCCGAGGACCTGCTCGAGGAATCCGCTCCGATCCTGGTGGAGGCCACTCTGCCTCGTGGCCAGAGTGTCGTGGATGCCCACTCCGAGGAGGGGCTGGAGGCCTTGGGCCTTGCCGCGACCTATCCCCTGGACGAAGCGGGCGCGATGATCGGTTGGGAGAGGTGCCAGCCCATCGGCGCGATGGTTCAGAAAGCTGGTCTACGGGGGATTCATGGTCGGTCGACGGAGGTGCCTGATCGCAGCGGACGCGAGCTTGCATGGTTTCCCGCGACCCAACGCAGTCGTGCTCATCTCATCCGTCGACTGGACTTCGCGGACTGGTATTGGTGAGCCTTCTGGTGAGCGGTGTCCAAGCATCGTCGTTCTGGTAAAGTCGGAGGTTCCCGGGTCCACCTCGGGTTCGCATTCCCAACTATCCAGCGTCCAAGGAGGACGAAGTGAAGATTCATGAGTATCAAGCGAAGGAGATCCTGCGCCGGTACGGGGTGAAGACTCCGCGCGGTCGAGTGACCGCCGATGCGTCCGAAGCTCGCGCTATCTGCGAGGAGTTTGGCGGACGTTGCGTCGTCAAGGCACAGATTCACGCCGGCGGACGGGGCAAGGGCGGCGGCGTCAAACTGGCCAAGTCCCCCGAAGAAGCCGAACAGTTAGCCGGTGAGATCCTCGGCATGCAGCTGATCACCCCTCAAACCGGTCCCGAGGGACAGAAGGTTCAGAAGGTCCTCATCGAGGAGGCCTTGGACATCGCCACGGAGCTCTACCTCGGCGTCATCCTCGACCGGCAGTCGGGGCTTCCCCTCATCATGGCGTCGGTTGCCGGTGGCATGGATATCGAAGAGGTCGCGGCGGAGAACCCAGAAGCGATCCTGCGTCAACCGTTCGATCCCTTCCTCGGTCTGCTTCCTTTCCAGGCGCGACGCGTGGCCGCCGGCCTTGGTCTGAAGGGCAAGACCGCTCGCCAGGCAGCGACCTTGATCTCGGCTCTGGCCAGGGCCTACGTCGATACCGACTGTTCGCTGGCGGAGATCAATCCGCTCTTGATCACCGGCGCTGGCGATGTCTTGGCGCTCGATGCCAAGATCGGCTTCGACGACAACGCCCTTTTCCGTCACCCCGACATCGTGGCGATGCGTGACCTCGCCGAGGAGAATCCTCTCGAGGTGGAGGCCAGTGAATTCGGCCTCAACTACATCAAGCTGGACGGCAACATCGCCTGCATGGTCAACGGGGCGGGGCTGGCGATGGCGACGATGGACATCATCAAGCTGTTCGGCGGCGATCCCGCGAACTTCCTCGATGTGGGAGGCTCTGCCTCGCAGGAGGCGGTCAAGAACGCCTTCCGCATCCTCGTCTCCGACCCATCGGTCAAGGCGGTTTTGATCAACATCTTCGGTGGCATCGCGCGCACCGACCGCATCGCACGCGGCGTAGTTGGCGCACTCACCGAGTTGGGTGATGTGAACATTCCGGTCATCGTGCGACTCGAGGGCACCAATGTCGAGGAGGGCCGGCGTGTCCTCCGCGACGCGGACTTCGACTTCATCGTGGCTGATCACATGACGGATGCGGCCGAGAAGGCCGTCGCCGCGGCGGGAGGACAGGGCTGATGGCTATTTGGGTCAACAACGACACGCGCCTGGTGGTGCAGGGAATTACCGGCAAAGAGGGTGAGTTCCATGCTCTCGGCTGCCGTGACTACGGAACCAAGGTCGTGGCCGGCGTTACGCCCGGCAAGGGCGGCGAGAGCGTCGAAGGCATTCCGGTCTTCGACTCGATGATCGAGGCTCGCCAGGAAACCGGCTGCAACGCGACCATGATCTTCGTACCGCCTCCCTTCGCGGCCGACGCGATCCTGGAAGCGGCCGATGCCGGCATCGAACTGGTGGTCTGTATCACCGAGGGTATTCCGGTGATCGACATGATGAGGGTCAAGGAGTTTCTCGCCGACCGGCCGACTCGGTTGGTCGGACCCAATTGCCCTGGCGTGATCAGCCCGGGTATGGCCAAGATCGGCATCATGCCCGGCCACATTCACAAGGCCGGAAAGGTCGGAGTGGTTAGCCGTTCCGGTACCTTGACCTACGAAGCGGTCTGGCAGCTCTCCAACGTTGGACTCGGCCAGTCAACCTGCGTGGGAATCGGCGGCGACCCGATCAACGGGACCAACTTCATCGACGTCCTCACCGCCTTCAAGGACGATGCGGACACCGAAGCCGTGATCCTCATCGGTGAGATCGGCGGAAGTGCCGAAGAGGAAGCGGCCGCCTGGGTGCAGGAGAACTTCGACCGCCCGGTGGTCGGTTTCATCGCCGGGGCGACCGCCCCTCCGGGACGTCGGATGGGCCATGCGGGCGCCATCGTCGCCGGCGGCAAGGGAACGGCGAAGGAGAAGCAGGAGGCCCTGGCGGCCGCCGGAATCCATGTCGTCGACTCGCCTGCCGTGATGGGCGAGACGGTACTCGCTGCCCTTCGCGGCTGAGCAGACTCGAGGACGCCGCGGTGCCGAGTGGCCGCGGTGTCCTGACTCCTCCGTGCGTCGCCGTTCCCGGCGACGCCAAGGCTTTCCAATCTTCATGAACTATGAACTGACTTCGCGATGAATGACACTCAAGAACCGGAATCGAGTCCCGACTCCAACCCACTGCCCAGCGAGTCCGAGGCGCCGCGCATCGAACGCCCGCCGGGTGGAGGCTGGATCGCTCTCGTCGGCGGTGGGGAGTTCAGCTTCGGCGAGACCGCCGAGGCGGACAGCGCTTGGCTTGCGCACACCAATCCAGGGACGGTCGGCTTTGTGCCGACCGCCAGCGGATCTACGGACTACGGAGATCTCTTCGCCGAGTATCTGCGCGAGACGTTCGAGCGCAAGGTCGAGACGGTGCCTGTCTTCCGGGGACGCGACGCTCGACGGCGCAAGAACTGCGATCGCCTAGCGGGGCTGTCTGCGGTCTATCTTGGCGGTGGCGTCGTCGATCACCTGGTCGACACCATCACCGGCACGACGTTCGCCGAAGCTCTGTTGGATCATCTGCGGGGTGGAGGAGTGGTCGTGGCCATTGCGGCCGCCGCTCAGGCGCTCGGCGCCTTCGCTCACAGCCCGCTCGAGCGGGAGGCGATCTTCGGGCTCGCCTGGCTCCGCGGCGGTGTCATCGAGCCGAACTTCGACCCGGGACACGATCGGCGGCTCCGTCGAACGATGGAAGAGCCGGGAGTGACCTTCGGCCTGGGCATTCCGGCCGGTTCTGCCATCCTCCTCGGACCCGATGGGGTGATCGAGACCATCGGGGTTTCCTTCCTCCTCGACGATTCAGAGGCGGAGTTTCGCGTCCTCGGCGAAGGCTAGCCCAAAAACTCGATCCTCGCCGAGGACCACTCGGTCCTCGACTGCTAGTCACTTTCAGATTCCAATCTCTATTTCCGTCCCGATCCCGGGACGGCATGCAGTCGCTACAAACAACTGCACAACCCATAGACAACGATAATTCAGGAGACTAACCATGGAGCAGACGCTCGCCATTCTCAAGCCCGATAGTTACGCCGCCGGAAACACCGGTCGCATTCTTGCCCACCTCGAAGCCGAGGGTTTCACCATCCGAGGGCTTCGCATCGTCCATCTGACCCAGGAGCAAGCCGGCGCCTTCTACGCCGTCCATGCCGAGCGCCCGTTCTACGGCAGCCTGGTGGATTTCATGACCAGCGGTCCCTGCGTCCCCGTCGCCCTGGAGCGTGAGAACGGCGTCAAGCATCTGCGCCAGATCATGGGTGCCACCAACCCCGCCGAGGCCGCGGAGGGCACGATCCGCAAGCAGTTCGCGACCAATATCGAGAACAACGCGATTCATGGCAGTGACTCGGCCGAGAACGCTCAGATCGAGTTGGCGTTCTTCTTCTCGTCCAGCGACTTGATCGCGGCCCAGTAGGCGGCGATTCGGTCCCCGGTAGTCCAAGGCCCTCGAGAGCCTCTCCGCAACGAGCTTCACTTCGATTTCGAGAGCACTCCGAGGCCTTGGACCTCCGTGCGATGAGCCTTTGATCCCTCACGCGGAATTGGGGGGTCTCTCGCGATGCAAGAGTTGATTCAACTGGATCAACACGTGCTGAGCTGATGCGCAGCGGTCGGCGGGTCGCTTCTGGCAGAGCGCTCGAATCAAGGACCAGAGTTCGGGAGGGAGCGGACGCTCGAGGCTATCGGGCGGCGGCAACTCCTGATTCTGGTGGAGCGACAGAAGCTCGAACAGCGATTCATGGACGAAGGGCGGCTTTCCTTCGGTCATTTCGAACAGCATGATTCCGAGCGAATAGAGATCGGAACTCGGGCCTCCCTCCCTGGGATTGATCATCTCGGGCGCCGCGTACACCGGGGAGCCGAGGAAGTGGCCGGACGACGTGAGACTGGTCTGCCCCTCGACCCGAGCGACACCGAAGTCCATGACCTTGACGCTACCGTCCTCGGCGATCATCACGTTCTCCGGTTTCAGATCGCGGTGTACCACGCCTTTCGCGTGGGCGTAGTCGAGCGCTTCACAGATATCCCGGGCGATGGTGATGGCGCGCACTACCTCGAGGCCGTCCGGATGGTCGTCGAGAATCTGTCGAAGGTTGCGCCCTTCGATCAGCTCCATGGCGAGAAAAGGCATGCCGTGGTCTTCGCCGGCTCCATAGATCCTGACGATTCCCGGGTGATGGAGTGACTCGCCAAGGTGCCCCTCTCGGACGAAGCGTTCGGCGTAGGTAGGGTCTCCACTTTCGTGAGGAATCTTGAGAGCTATCCTCTGACCGTCCGTCCTTCGCCGCGCAAGGTAGGTAGTCGCCATGCCTCCGCGACCCAGAACGTCCAGCACGTCGTAGTCGCCGACTGTCCCTCGTCCGTGAGGCAGACGGAGGGTGGAGCGAGTGACTCTGGATTCCGAGGCGCCCGACTTTGCTGCCGTCCTGCGGATCCAGGTGAGGAGGCCGGCGAGCGCCAACGGCACGAGTAGCCACCATAGAGGCGAACGCGTCGTCGCGGCTCCCCCCTCGGGGTCGAGGGATGATTCGTTGGCGGTCTGCGGCTGATCACTCTGGGCCGACAGGCTCGGGTTGGCAGGTCGCTCCGAGGCCTGGGTGAGGACTTCGGCTGCGCCCACCGAAGGCTGTAAACCTTCAGATTGCACGTCTCCAGATGGCGAATTCTCAGACTGAGAATCTTCGAGTTGAGC
>JAIOJS010000505.1 GCA_019911795.1 Thermoanaerobaculia bacterium
GGCAGAGAGTGCTCGAACGCCATCTCGAACCCGGAGAGAAGAATGGAGTCTCCGTGGGACTCGTCGACTACGCGGCGCTAGCGCGCGGTGATCGCGACTTTCAGGAGGCTCGTGAGCAGTTGGCCCTCCTCGATCCCAAGGAGCTATCTCCCGCCGAGGCCAAGGCGACCTGGATCAACGCCTACAACGTCTTGGCCGTTGCCATGGTGGTCGACAACTACCCCCTCGAGAGCATCCGCGATGCCGGGGGGCGTCTCTTCGGCCGAGTTTGGACCCAGCCGGCGGGGAAGGTCGGCGGCACCACCTACACTCTCGACCAGATCGAGAACGACATCATCCGCCCCCTCGGCGACCCACGAATTCACGCCGCCATTGTTTGCGCCTCCGTGAGTTGTCCCGATCTAGCCACGGAACCGTTCACCGCTCGGAAGCTCGATGAGCAGCTGGACGAGGGGCTACGGAGCTTTCTCGCCAACCCGGCGAAAGGACTCCGGGTTGAAGGACGCACCCTGAAGGTGTCGTCGATCTTCGACTGGTTCGCCGACGACTTCAAGACGAGCGGAGGGGTTCTCGCTGTCCTTCGCAAGTATGCGCCCGCGGGAACGTCGATTCCCGAAGACCCCAAGCTGGACTATCTAACTTACGACTGGCAGCTCAACGGAAACTAGTGTCCCGTTTGGTTAGTCCCGTCCACTTTGGACGGCCCGTTTTCGCCCCTGGCGGCGTTGCTCCTCCTCGCAATACCCCCAGTATTACTCGTCGTCGCGCCTGGCCAAGAACAAGAACGACCTCGCCCAAAGCATACGGGATCGACCAAACGGGACACTAGCTCGAGGTTGGCGCAGACGACGAGGTCCTCGGAGCTCCTTCGGGGAGGTTCGCCCCCTCGGCTCGCACTCGCCGGGGTCGGATAGACTCCTGGTTTCACCTGAACCGAGGAGTTCGATGAGCCGACGTTACCGCCAACCAGGAACCGCATCCCCGATTCGACGCCGGGCCACCCTCAGGGTCGTCCTTCTATTGAGCCTCGCTCTGGCCTTTTGGAGCCTCCTGGGTCGGGCACCGCAGCCCCAACTACAGATGACGACCTCTCTTCCCGGGATCGGGCCGTCGACCGAGATCGCAGCCACCGCCGAGGAGTCTCGCTTTGGTCTGACCTCGCTCGAAGTGCAGCTCGAGCAGGGGGAGCACCGCGAGGTGGTCGGCATGGAGACCTTTGATCCGCGGCCCCTCTTCTGGCCCTGGGGAGGCAAGACCGCGCGCAGCACTCTGCGGGTTCGGGTCGGGTCGGCACACCAGGAGTGGTTGACCGATGGCGAGGCCACCCTCCGCGTGCGGGCGAAGCGCCATGCCGGGCCTCTACGGGGCGACAAGTTCGTCGAACGAGTCGAGGTCCTGCCGGTCCGGATCACACCCCCCCAGCTCGCTATCCTCTCGACCCAGACCTGGGTGCGACAGGGTGGAAGTGAAACGGTCGTCTACTCGGTGGAGTCCACCGCCGTGCGCCACGGAGTGCGAGCCGGCGAGCGATGGTTCCCGGGCGCCGACCTGACCGGTCAACCCGGCGCCTCGTTCGCCCTCTTCTCCGCGCCCTGGGACAGCGACGACGAGGATCTTCACCTCGAGGCGGAAGACGCCCTCGGCAACCGAGTCCTACTGCCCTTCGTCGATCGCTTCGAACCGCGCCCGGTGGGGTCCTCATCGATCAACCTTTCCGACGCCTTCCTGGAGAAAGTGGTACCCCCGATCGTGGCCCAAACCCGGGGTCTCGCTGCCGCGGCAACGCCCCTCGAGACCTACCTCGAGATCAACGGTCGCCTGCGGGCGGATAACCGTGCCCAACTCGTCGAACTCGGAGCACAATCGGCCGATGAGTTTCTCTGGGACAAGCCCTTCCTCCCCTTTCCCGGTGGCAAAGTGATGGACGGCTTTGCCATGCGTCGAGCCTACCGCTACGGTGGCGAGACGGTCGATGAGCAGGTCCACCTTGGTTTCGACCTTGCGTCGGTAGCGCGGGCGGCCGTACCGGCGGCCAATCGGGGACGAGTCTTACTGGCTGGCTACCTCGGAATCTACGGCAACGTCGTCGTCGTCGATCACGGCTTTGGGCTGATGACGCTCTATGCCCACCTGTCGACTCTGGAGGTGGCCGAGGGTGATGTCGTCAATCGTGGTCAGAGTCTAGGGCGTACGGGGGCGACAGGTCTCGCCGGCGGCGATCACCTCCACTTCGCGACCCTCTTGCGAGGCTTGCCGGTGGATCCGGTCGAATGGTGGGACGACCACTGGATCCGCGACCGCATTGGTCGGAAACTCGGCTCCGGGCTGCCTCTGATGGCAGTGTCGCCATGAGTGGGCGTCGCTACCAACTCATCATCTTCGACTGGGATGGTACCCTCATCGACTCGATCGCGGGCATCGTCGACTGCACGGTAGCGGCTTGCGCTGCCATCGGAGTCGATCCCCCGCCGTACGAAACGGTTCGCGCGGCCATCGGCCTCGGTCTCGACGAGTCGATGCGTCGGTTCTTTCCCGAGCGCGAGGTCGATGCGCGGCGTCTCGGCGAGGCGTACCGTCGCTTGTGGGTGGAGCGCTACCACGCAGTGTCGGAACCCTTTCCCGCCACCGCCGATCTGTTGCGCGATCTCCGAGAGCAGGACTATCTCCTGGCGGTCGCGACCGCCAAGAGTCGCCGAGGACTCAGCGCTGACTTCGAACGGACCGGATTAGGCGTCTTCTTCCACGCCTCCCGAACTGCCGACGAGTCGGTCTCCAAGCCCCATCCCGCGATGCTCGATGAACTCCTCGAGGAATTGGGGGTTGGAGCCGAGGAGGCTCTCATGGTGGGGGATACGCCCCACGACCTCGCCATGGCCGAGAATGCCGGGGTCCCCGCAGTGGGCGTCCATGGTGGCGCCGCCCCGGCCGCGGCTCTCGAGGGCTATGGAGCGTTGGCGGTGCTGGCGGGGGTCGAGGAACTCGCCGAGTGGCTCGACGGTTCCTCGGCGACGGGCGAAGTCGCAGCGAGTAGCTGACGCCGAAACTCCAGCCACCCTACGATCGACAGGGCCAGAAACACGACGTAGAGGCCGGCGGTCAGATTAAGCCCGCGGGAGATGTAGAGCGGTACGTAGATGATATCGACGAGGATCCAGAGCATCCAGGAGTCGACCAGCCGCCACATGAGAAAGAGATGGGCGGCGAGGCTCAGGATCGTGGTGAGGGCGTCCCAGGTGGGCGCGGCTCCTTCCAGGTCAACGAGGAGAGCCCTCAGCGCCAACCAAGCGACCAGGCCGAGCACCACGGTGATCGACCATAGCCGGAGTGAAGCCTTCCCGACCGGTCGCGGTTGGTGATCACGACCGCCGCGACTCCAGATCCACAGTGCCTGGAGGCCGGTCACGCCGTAGAAGGCTTGGATGCCGACCTCAGCAAAGAGCTGGACGCGGAAGAAAACGACGCCAAAGATCAGATTGCTGACTACCGCGACCCACCAACCAACGTTCCGGTTGCGGGCCAGGAGCCACACACTCCAAGCTCCGGTGACTACGGCAGCGACCTCGCTCGGAGAACCCAGCTCGGCGGGAAGACGGCCGCCGAGTGCGAGAGCAAGAACGGCGGCGGAGGCCAGCAGTAAGGTTCTGTGAACCCAGACCCATGGCGAGCTTCCGCCAAGGTCCGAACCTGGAACTGGAGAGGGCCCTTGTGGGGTCGACATGGTCGGAGTTTCGCACACTCTGACCCGCGCGGGGTGCGGCGGAAGAGCCTCAGGGGCGCGTGGTAAGCTGCCGCCCCGATGCGCATTTGGAGCCCCGACACGCCACCCCATTCTCGTTCACCGGGAGTCGGTGTGTTGGTTACCAATCTCGGAACGCCAGACGCTCCGACCACCGCCGCGGTGCGTCGCTACCTGCGGCAGTTTCTCTCCGACCATCGAGTGATCGATCTGCCGCGCTGGAAGTGGTTGCCGATCTTGAACCTCTTTGTCCTCACAACTCGCCCCAAGAAGTCGGCGGCTCTCTACCGAGAGATCTGGACGGAGGAGGGCTCCCCACTCTTGACCGGGACCCGCAACGTCGCCACCGAGTTGCAGCGGCGACTGACCGAGAGGTTTGGCACGCCCGTCGCCACCGAGGTGGGCATGCGCTACGGAAACCCTTCGATTCCCAGTGCCCTGCGGCGTCTCGCGGAGCGCGGCTGCGATCGCATTCTCGTCCTTCCTCTCTACCCCCACTACTCCGCCTCCAGTACCGCCTCGACTTTCGATGCCGTCTTCGCGGAGCTGGCGACATGGCGACGGCAGCCGGAACTTCGAACGATTCACAGCTTCCACGACGAACCGGACCACATCGCTTGCCTGGCGGCAAGCGTGCGGGAACTCTGGCAACGGGACGGTGAACCGGAGAAGATCCTCTTCTCCTACCACGGTCTACCCCGGCGCTACTTCGACGAGGGCGACCCCTACTACTGCCTCTGCCAGAAGACCAGTCGACTCCTCGCCGAGGCTCTCGAACTCGCGCCGCATCGTCACCAGACCACCTTCCAGAGCCTCTTCGGCAAGGAGGAATGGTTGAAGCCCTACACCGATGTGACGATCGGCAAGCTCGGAGCCGAAGGGTTGGCGTCTCTCGATGTTCTGTGCCCTGGATTCTCCATCGATTGCCTCGAGACGCTCGAGGAGATCG
>JAIOJS010000506.1 GCA_019911795.1 Thermoanaerobaculia bacterium
CGGTGGGGGGGCCGAGCCGATCTCGAAACCAGGTTCGGATGACGGGGTGAAAGGGCGCCAGGGGGTCCTGTCGACTCATCGGAGAGGACACTCCTCGGTGGCAGTGAGAGCCGCATCGCAGTCGTTGCTCGGGGAAACGAACGATGCCATCGACGCCATGGGAGAGAGGCTACCATTTCCCTGACGACTCGAAGCGGACTAACATTAGACCTGTGGGCGCCGCCGAAGCTTTTCAGGTCGTGATCATCGACGATTCCCCGTTACAGGGAGCCTTGGTCCGACGGACGTTAGAACAGAGATTCGAGGACCGTGTTCACGTCTCGGTCTACAACGACCCCACGGTGGGAGTCGAAGTGTTGGGGCCTTGGGTCGGTCTCCTGCTCGTCGATTGGCTGATGCCCAAACTGGACGGACATTGCGTCGTCGAGCGCGCGGTACGGCAGGGCGTCGACCCCAAGCGCATCATCGTCAGCTCCAGCCACTCCGCCCTGGAACTCCACGAAGAGTTCGACTGCGAGGGGTGCTTGGCCGTCATCGAGAAAGGGGAGCAGCAGCAGCAGGCCGCTTTCATGATGATTCTCGACGGATTGGTACGGCGCCACGAACGTGCGAACGCGACCCCCGCTCCACAATAGCTCCAGTCAGTAGCTCCGTTCGCTCGTGACGCTTCCGTTCGCTCGTGACGCTAGTGACGGGCGAACCGCGTGCGGACCATGTCCGCGGTGACGACCAGACGGCGTTCGCTACCGTCGGAAGCCCCCAAGATGTCTTGCCCCTCGGGATCGAACTCGAAGGGGTTGACGATGTCGGCGAAAATCGGACGCAGGGATCGTGCCCCCGTCCGCGTCTCTCGTCCCGCTCGCTCGGCGATCAGGGCGGCGGCGAGATCCTCGATCTCCAACTCGATATCCATCACCCGAAAGTAGCGTCGGGAGCGCACGAAGGGAGAGTCGTAGGAGTGGAGGAGGATCTCCTTGAGAATCTTGGCGTCGAGGTCGTTGAGCAAGACAGTTTGGTCGAAGCGACCACAGAACTGAGGCACCATGCCGAACTCGAAGAGATCCTGTCCCTTGAGGAAGTCGGCGAGGGAAAAGCGGGACTCGATGCGGACCTGACCCTCTGCGGTGTGGACGGTGCGAGAGCGAATCCGCTCACCGCTACCCGGCTTGGTCACACGGTTGTAGACCTGGTCGTAGATCCCTTCGAAGGCGCCACCGCAGATGAACATCATGTGGCTGGTGTCGATGTCGAGGGTGATCTCCTTCTCGACTCCGTCGACCCAGGCATGGGCCTTGTGGCTGACCATCTCTCCTTCCATCAGGGTGAGAAGACCCTGCTGGAGGACCACGCCGATGGCATTGGGCTTCCCGGCGACCACTGCCGACATCTTGTCGATCTCATCGACGCAGATCGTCGCCCGTTCGATCGCCTGCTTGAGGTCATCTGGAGTGGGCTGCCGTCCGAGAATCGCCCGCGCTCTCTGCTCGACCGCGGTGAGGAGCCGGTCGGGACGAAACTCCATGCGATCGCTGTCGACGAGAAGGTTCGCGTTGATGATGGTGACGGCGCGAAACGGCTTGTACTCCGGGACGTCGTGATAGAGACGCTGGAGGTTGTTCATGATGGTCGTCTTACCGGTTCCCGAACTACCGATCAGCAGCAGGTTGGCGGCGACCCTACCGGTGGTGTGCTTGTAGACCGCTACCGACACGAAACGCAGCGCCTTGTCCTGTCCGAGGACCCCCTGTCGAAGTTCTTCGAAGATCAAGGGCGGCCGGATCTCGGTCAGCGGACGGACCGTTTCGCTGGGATCCGTGGCCCGCGGACGCGAGCCCCCAGGAGAGCGGTCGTTGTCTGAGTCGTCATCCGAGTCGTCGTCGAAGAAAGCCTCGTTGGAATTCGCGATGGCGGTCTCTTCGCCGTCGACGGCGGTTTCCGGTTCGGTGAGGGTGTCGGGGGTCATCGGTCTGTTCTCCACGTCGAGACTAAAGCTACCACGAAGTGCGGAAGGTTGCCGCAATCGAGCCTGAGCACGGCGGTCTCCTGAGTGCATGCCCGCAGGGTTCGCGAGAGCCCTGCGCTCTTGCATACGATAGAGGTGGACCGAACGTCCAAGTCAGCCCGCTTCACGACGAGAGAAGTCGGATGCCGTTAGGATTGATAAATGTCGTCGCGCCGCTGGCATCTCCGAACCTGGTCCCTGTTGGGGGCAATCCTTCTCGCCTCGGGTTCCCCGAGCGCGGCTGAACTCGCCATCTTGCGCGGCGGTCACGTCCTGAAGGTTTCTGAATACGAAGTCGATGACGACAAAGCGCGTCTGGTCCTGCTCGGAGGGGGCACGATGACCGTGCCGATGATGAACGTCGTGCGGATTCTCGATGACGAGATCGAGATCGTCGACGAACGACTGGCTGAGGTCGCCGATCCGGGTTTGGTCCTCGTCTTTCGACCTGGCCAAGAGCCACCCTCGACCCCGTATGGGGAACTGATCTTCGCCGCCGCCGAACGGCATGGCTTGAATCCCGACCTGGTGGCAGCGATGGTACGGGTCGAAAGTGCCTTCCAACCCGCTGTCGTCTCGCCTAAAGGAGCTCGTGGATTGATGCAGTTGATGCCGGCGACGGCCAGCCGTTTTGGCGTGGCGGTCCATGAACTGGCGAACCCGGAACGCAACCTGGAGGCGGGGACGAGCTACCTGGAGTGGCTACTCCGACGTTTCGGTGAGGATCCTTCGCGCGTGCTCGCCGCCTACAACGCGGGCGAGGGCTCGGTCGATCGCTACGGGGGCGTCCCGCCCTACCGTGAGACCCAGAATTACCTCAAGCGGATCTACGCCATCCTCGGGGTCGACCCCTCGGCTCAAGCATCCTCCCAAGAGGGGCGCTAGTGGCTTAGCGGTTCGTGGCGGAAAGGCTGGGCTGTGGCACGGGTTGGCTAGGGCCGTGGGCGCTTTGGGTAGCACCCCAGCACCCGCAGGTTCACCGTAGACTGGGTCATCTCGGAGAGCGCCTTCTGTACCTCCAGCGATTCGAGATTGGCGTCGAGATCGGCGTAGAAGCGGTACGTCCACGGGGCGTCGAGGACCGGCCGCGACTCGAGTTTGGTCAGGTTGATACCGTGACCGTCGAGCGCCGCCAGGCAACGGAGCAGGGCCCCGGGTTGGTGCGCCACTTGAAAAAGAACCGAGGTCTTGGCGGGAACCCGAGGATCGACCCGAACGGGCGTCTTGGAGATGATGAGGAAGCGGGTGTAGTTGTTCTTCTGGTTGGCGAGTTCGCGACGCAGGACGTGGCCACCGTGTCGATCGGCCGCCTCGCGGCTAGCGATAGCGGCCAGAGTGCGGTCTCCCTCCGAAATCAGCCGTTCGACCGCCATGGCGGTATCGGGCCCAGGCTCGACGACCAGGCCCTCGGTCGAGCCTAGGAAGTTGGTGCACTGAGCGAGAGCCTGTGGGTGTGAAGTGACGGTGCGGATCTCCTCCAACTGCACGGTCTCGTCGAGCACGATCAAGCAGTGGTCGATCAGAAGGATCTCCTCGCCGACGACCGAGAGGGGGAGCGTAGCGAGTAGGTCATAGGCTTCATTGATCGATCCAGCGGTGGTGTTCTCGATCGGCAGCACGGCGCGATCGATGCGACCTTGGTCGACCGCCTCCAGCAGATCGCGGAAGCTGAAGAAGCCGCGGAACTCGGTGGCACGCCGCGACTCTTGGAAGTGCTTCTTGCCGGCGTTGAGGCTGTAGGCGCCCTCGACTCCCTGGTAGCCCACCGTCAGCCCCGCGGTCGAGGGCTCCGTCGCGATCTCACCCACCAGGTGGTCCCCCTGGCACCTTACCGAGTAATCGAGGATCTCACGGAAGATCGAGGTGACGAAGTAGGGAGGCAGTCCGACGGATTCGGCTTGACGTCCCAATCGGGCCAACATCTCCTCCTCGCGTAGGGAGTCCCTGACCTGGTGCGTGGTCATCGACTTGAGTTCTGCGGTTCGGCGAATGAGCTGCATGCGTCGGGCGAGCGTGGTGACCAGGTCAGTATCGACGGCGTCGAGTTCCCGTCGAAGCTCTCCGAGGTCGTTCACCGTCGTTTCCGTGGCTGAGAGCGAGGGAGGGGAGGGCATCGACAATGGGGTTAGCGGGTTGGTGGATTGGGTCATGGGCGTCTCCGAAGGAATATTGGTTCTGGCAGAATTGCAGTCTCTCAAAACGCAAAACGCCCGCTGGGGGTACCAGCGGGCGTCACGATCTAGGAGGTAGGGGTTGGGTTCTAGATGGCGTGAGGGCTCCCGCTGAGAGTTGTAAACAGCGTCGTAAACAGCACGAACAGAGCGATCAAAGCGAACAGCTCGTTGAACGCCACGGAACCCACGATGGCGGAGGTTCTAGAGACGGTGCCGGAGGGTCCGCTGGGCAACCCGAGAACGCCGATCGACGTCGGAGATAAGGGGTTCGACATGGAGCGGACTGGGAGCATCACGGAGAAGAATGACACCAGACCAGCGCCGACGTCAAGCGAGAGACCGTTCCCGGCGGTGCCGACCTCAGTCAGTTCGACCTAGGATAGGACTCATGCGAACTCTTCGGCACTTTGCCTCTCTCCTTCTCGCGCTCCTGGCGGCGGGCGTCTCTCTCGGTCTGGTTGCGGATTCGGAGGCGGCGCCGATACGAAGAGGCGCCGAGGGCTCAGGCGTACCGAACGGCCCCTTTACCATTGTGCTCGGAGTGGCCCAGGACGGAGGTTACCCTCAGGCCGGCACACCGCCGGGGCCGATCTGGGAACAGACGGACCGCCATCGACTCGTCGCTAGTCTGGGAGTCGTCGATCCTCGCAGCGGCAAGCGCTGGCTGGTCGACGCCACCCCCGACTTTCGTGCGCAGCTCCAGCGGCTGGACCGGGCGGCGCCCACCGATTCGGTGCCGGGCCTCGATGGCATCTTTCTCACCCACGGTCACATGGGGCACTACAGTGGGCTCCTACACCTCGGCCGCGAGGTGATCAGCGCTCACGGCGTTCCCGTATGGGCCATGCCACGCATGGAGCGCTTCCTAAAGGAGAACGCCCCCTGGGAGCAGCTCGTCAGTCTCGACAACATCCGCCTCCAGCCGCTACGTGACGGAGTGGCCGTCGCGCTCGGCGACGATCTCAGCATCACCCCCATTTCGGTGCCCCATCGAGACGAGTACACCGAGACAGTGGGTTTTGTCTTGCGGGGTTCCACGCACAGCGTCCTCTTCATCCCTGATATCGATAAATGGGAACGCTGGGACACCCTCGGCACTCACATCGAGACCTGGATCGCTCAGGTCGACGTCGCCTACCTCGATGGGACCTTTTTCGCCGAGGGCGAGATCCCCGGCCGCGCCATGTCCGAGATTCCTCACCCCTTCATCGCCGAGAGTCTTTTCCGTTTCGCGGCGCTTCCGGCGAGCGAACGTTCGAAGGTCCGCTTTCTTCATCTGAATCGTTCCAACCCTGCCCTCGATCCCGAGAGCGCTCAGGCGGATGCCGTGAGGGAGGCCGGGTGTCGGCTGGCTGAGGAAGGGGAGCGGGTCGCGTTGTGACACTCGCTCAAACTCTTTTAGGGGCAGTCAGGATCACTTGAGTTCTCTAGTTCGACAGGGCTTTCCACATAGGAGGCAGACATGCTGCAAATCATCTTCTTGGTCATCGCTTGCGGGACCATCCTTGAGTCGGCCAGACGCGTGGGGCTCGAGGATGGCCGTTCGTCGCGGTCGCTGTCCTCGGCTTCTTGGTACTGGGCGCCGTTGCCAATGCCCTGTTCGGCGAGGGACCGGATATCTTCGTCAGTTGGGTGTGGGTTGCCTTGTGTTACTTCGCTGTCTTTCCCTTGACAGGGAAGGGGAGGCGTCTAAAGAGTTCCTGGCAGTGTCCGGAGTGTCAGTTCCACAATGATCCGACCACGCTGCTTTGCCCCTGTGGGTACGAGCACCCAGAGGAAGTGGCCTAGGCTGGTGATTCCAGACAGATGAGAGGATCGGCCCAGGCATGGACTAGGGCCGAGTGAGGATCCCTATCATGAGACCGGAACAGATTAGAGCTCTCGCATATCTCGAACGCAAGGGGACGAAGGCCCCGGTGGAGACCGTCCTTCGTGAGGTCGCCGGCGCCTTCGACCTCCTCGAGCGACGGCTCGATACGCTCTCTGCGCTCCCGACGAGCCGCCGTCCCAACGCCAAGAGTTGGAGTCTCCTCGAGATCGTCGACCACCTGATCGCTAGTCACAGACCGGCGGTCGATCAGTTGAGGTCCGCCCTCGACGGAGCCGATCCGGGACCGGAGATTCCCGCCGGCCTTCAGTCGGCGATGCTCAGCCCCAAGGGGTGGTTGGAGCACGTGTCCACCCTACGCGCCGTGCACCGGGATTTTCTTGCGGAACTCACTCGTGGAAGCGATGACGCCCAAGCTTCGGAGATTCCGGTCGTTATGGTCGTCAAGACCGAGAATCCGGATGGCTCCAGCGACGCAATAGAGTGGATCGAGAGGCTCCACTGGAAGGCGTTCGCCATCGGCGCGAAGGTCCATACGCTCGAACACCTGGCGCAGATCGAGCGAACGATCGCTCTCTTGTCGTGAGGAACCCGCCCGCCTTTCCAAGATTCTCTCGCACTGGCCAGGCTGGTCTCGAGAGTGGGGACCTATCCTTAGCCCGGAGGGTGGGAGCAGCCAGGGCGTGGCGTTTCCGGAAGGGCGGCCGCCACTCCGCGACAAACTTCGAGCGCGATCGCCGGCCATTGCCAAGGGGGCTCGAAGTATTGGACCCAAGGATGGCTAGAGTCTCCGAGATCGATGAGTTCGACCAGGAGTGACGGTTGTGGTCCGTCGCCGACGGCGCGCGCGTTGAGAACGAAGTCGACGTCGAGTTCGGTTTGGATTCTCTTCAGGTCTGGGAATGGGAACTCAGAGTAGGAAGCCGTACTCCGTGGACCCACCACGTCGATGCCGAGGTTGGTGAGGTCCGCTACCAGCCACTCCGACACGCGAGCCAGGTCCGCCGGCCGAGTCGGGCTCGACAGTTCGAACGGCATGATGGCGAGACGGTTCCGTGCCTCTTGGGTAGGGGCCGCTTGCTTCCATTCTGCAAACGTTAGGAGTCCGATGCAAAGCAATGCAGCGGACAGGTAGATCGGCCAGGCGATGTCCCTCGGCGGGCCGGGCGACGTCTCGGAGTCCTCTTGCCGGGCCGATAGATCTTGCAACTCCACTGCAAGTCGATAGCCTTCGCCCTGAGAGGTGAAGAGCCAGCGTGGATCGAGGGCCGAATCTCCAAGGGCGCGTCGGAGCTTGCGGGCGGCGACGTTGAGGCTTGCGTCGAAGTCGAGGTGGGGCGTATCCGGCCAGAGCCGTTGGCGGAGAGTCTCTCGGGAGACTGTCTCGCCGGCCTGATCCAGGAGGGCTTCGAGGAGCAGGAAGGGCTTCTCCTGGATATGTACCGTGGTACCCCGACGACGGAGTTGCCGTGCCTCGAGGTCTACCTCGAACTCGTCGAAGTGAATTTCTCGAGTCGGCGTCGGAGTCGGTGAAGCAGGAGTGGTCATAGGGATCGATACCGGCACTATCGTAGCCCCACCATCGTAGTCCAACGCCCCTCCTCGTCTGGACAGGTCGGTCGACCCCTGCTCTCCACTTAGTTCGTACGATCAGCGCTCAGCACGAGCGGTGGACTGTCCACCTCCAGGCGGCTGCACCGATCGCCGGTGACGATGAAGCGGACACGGACCGATGGGGCTCCAGCCGGGTGGAAGGAGTGCTCGCCCAGGAAGGTCAGTCGCCTCGCTGTTTGCCCCGATCGCTGGATCGCGATTCCACCCATTGCGCTTGGCGCGACCTGGAATTCTTCGTCCTCCGAATTCCCGAAACGGTAGTTGCCATGGTAGAGCGTCAACTCTTCGTCCGAGAGCTCGGGCCGCTCGCTCTCGGGCGATCGGCTCAGGGACTGCAGGTAGTCGAGGACCGATTCCGCTGCGTCCCCACCGGCCCGCGCGTGAGCCAGCAGCGGGATTCCATGCGGTCCTCGTCGGTCCTGGATGCCGGGGGACATCGTGAGGAAACCCTTGACCACATCGAGTTGTCCCAACATCGCCGCCGTGAAGATGTCGGGCCTGGCCCCCTTTTCGATGAGGTAGCGGGCGATGTCGGCCCTGCCAACATGCGACGCCGCACCGAGTGCCGTCTCCCAGTCTCCGAATCCCCAGTCCCAGGCGGCGTTGGCGAGTTCGGGATGCGGGTCGACGAGTTCCGTGAGGCGATCGAGATCCCGATGGGCTACGCCGACGACTTCGCGGACGACCGAAGGGTCCTCTGTGGGGTACTGAGGGTTCACCGAGAGCGCCGGCTGACCGGAGGGGTCCGAGGCGCGCGCTGGCCGCCAAAGCAAGGGCACGCTCGCCGTGGCTACAGCCGCGACGAGGAGCCTGCGACGGTTCCATTGCGGCGGGAGAGCGGTGGGGAGTAGGGGGGACTTGCCGGAGCCGGAACCGTCGCCGGTTGACGAGAGCTGCGGGACCAGGCGGTGCGATGAGAATGGGTCGTTGTGTCGTGACGTCATGAGTACCTCCGGGGAGACCCTACTCTGCCGCCGACCTCTGTGATCTGAACAAGGTCTGAACCGGGTCTGAATCGTTCTGAATCGGTCCCTCTCGGACACCTCGAGCCGTCTAGTGGACTGTACCCCCAAACGATTAGCGCCTGGCCGGCCCTCAGGGCCGAGCTCGGCGTTGCCCCTCCTCGACATAGGCCCCGCTATGCCTGCGTCGGGGCGCCTTGATCTCGCCCCTGATGACACGCCCAACCACTAACCGTTCGAGGGT
>JAIOJS010000507.1 GCA_019911795.1 Thermoanaerobaculia bacterium
GGCGAATGGTGGCGCCGTTGGTCGGATTGCTGAGAGCGAGCTCGATCGTCTCGTTGGGCTCAGAAATATCATCAGGCAAGAGCTCGACGACGATCGTTCGGTTCGACTCGTCCCCATCGGACCAGTTCAGGGTACCGCTCACCGTCACGTAGTCGGATCCCGCCGAAGCCGTGCCTCCGGTCACCGAGTAATCGACGCTGACGGCGCCATCTTCGCCCTGGCTGCGCTCTACGACGACGATGGTCTGAGTAGACGCCTCGCCGACGAACTGAGTGTCCTGGTCAAACTTTAGGGTGCCAGGCCCACCGGCCAGAGCCGGGGCCAAGGCCACTGCCGCCCCTAGGAGAGTAAAACAAAGGAAGTGTCGCGCTGATCTCATAGATTTGTCTCCGGTCTGCCGTCGGGACCTTGGGGCCACCTGTCGGCGATTCGTGGGCGGAGTCACAAGTCCTGCGCTCCGGTCTTCAGTGGGTAAGACAGTCCAGGCTCTGAACCGGAACAAGCAATGGGACTAGAAACTCGTCCATCAGGGGGAGAGCCACGCGATGTCAGCAACCTCGCGGATGGGGCACCCTGCCCAGGGGATGCCGGGAGCGAAGAGAACCCTCTCCTGAGGTCTACTGGTTGGCTTGAGCGCGAGCTCGAGCGAGTCGAGCGGCGTCGGCCCTTCCGATCGCGTCTAGGACCTCGGCTCGAAGCTCCCAAGCGAGCGAGGCTTCGGGCGCCAAGGTCACGCCTTCGGTGGTCAGGCGGTCAGCTGCCTCCCAATCATCCCGCTCCTCGAAGATCTTGACTAGATTGGTCGCGGTGCGCAGGGTTTCGGGGTGGGCTGGTCCCAGGACTTCGAGCTGATAGGTCCGGGCCAGCCGATAGGAATTCTCGGCCTCGGAGTAGTGTCCGGCATGGCGCAAGGCATTGCCTAGGTTGTTGAGCAGCAACAAGGTGTCGGGATGGCGATCCCCGAGAACCCGCCGAGCGACGGCCAGGGTCTCGCGGAAGAGGTCCTCCGCTTCGGCGAATCGCTTCTGCTTATCGAGGCAGTTGGCGACGTTGTTGACCGCCAGCAGGGTTCCAGGATGTTCAGGCCCGAGAATCTGCCGACTGCGTTCGGCGACGTCACGGTAGATCGTTTCCGCTTCGGCCCAGCGCCGCTGACGGTAGATGGCGTTTCCCAGACGATTCTCGCTGCGCAGCGTTTCGGGATGGTCGGATCCTAGAACGGCGAGGCGCTCCGCTAGGATGTCGCGGTAGTAGACCTCCGCCTCGGCATTCTCCCCGCGACGAACAAGGACTCCCGCCATCTCCTGCCGTGACCGCAGCGCGAGTTCCTCAGCCTCCTCTCCCCTTCCGGCCAGTTCTCCTCGCAACCGATCGAAGGCCTCATAGGCCTCGTCAGAGCGTCCCCGACGGTAGGCGATCAGGGCCTTGAGGAACTCTGATTCCCGAGTCTCCAGGGCCGCCTCGCCGAGAACCTCGCGGCGGTCGGCAAGGACCCTGTCAATGGCGGCCTCCGCCTCTTCCAGCTCTCCACGCTGCAGGGCGAGCTTGGCAAGCTCGTGGCGAGACTCCAACGTCAACGGGGATCGCGCTCCTGCGTTCTGGGTCCGCAGCTCGACCGCTCGGCGTAGCATCGGCTCGGCCTTGTCGTAGGCGCCAAGGGCTCCGTAGGTGCGACCGAGGATGTGGCGGACCGAGGCCTCGACTCGGGGTTGAGCGCCGAAGTCCCGAGCCAGCGATCCGCTGCGTTCGTCGAGTAGGGTCAGGAGGCGGACATCGCGTCCCGCTTGAGCGGGATCCGCCGATCCCAGGAGATCCTCGAGAAAGACGGTGATGGTATCGGCCTCGGCTGCGGTCTGCCGCATCTTGGCCTCAGAAGCGATCGCCCGAGCCTCGGATTGCACCGAACGCCGCCAGGCCAGAGTCGCTCCGAGCGCCGCAATGACCAACAGGAGTCCAGCC
The DNA here is from genome assembly GCA_019911795.1 of Thermoanaerobaculia bacterium. GTDB lineage: Bacteria > Acidobacteriota > Thermoanaerobaculia > Multivoradales > JAIOJS01 > JAIOJS01. Next base: position 1,960 of record JAIOJS010000507.1, read on the forward strand.
AGCGCGGCGATGAGGACCGCGGCGCGGTGACGACGAAAGAACTTGCCGGCCCGATAGCGCCGAGTCGGCGGACCGGCCACGACCGGTTCGTCTCGCTGGTGACGTCCCAGGTCGGCGGCCAGTTCCGAGACCGACGGGTAGCGACGATCGGGTTCCTTGGCTAGTGTCCGCAGCAGGATCCAATCGAGATCACCGCGTAGCCGACGTGACCAGCGATCGACATCCCCGAACTCGGAAGCGACCAAGACCGCTTCGTCCCCACCCGAACGGCTGACCGCTTCGCTCGGCACCGGCGCCTCCTCCTCGACAATACGGCGGGCCAGAGTTAGCAGGGAGTTGTCGCCGTCACCGTCACCGTGGAACGGCCGCCTACCGACCAGGAGTTCGTAGAGCAGGACTCCCAGGGCATAGACGTCCGTCCGCGTATCGATGGCGCTGTCGAGTCCTAGGAGCTGCTCGGGACTCATGTAGCTCGGTGTGCCCACCACGGCACCAGCGACCGACAGGTCACTCGCCACTCCGGTTTGCCGAGCCAGTCCAAAATCGATGATCCGCGGACGGGGCGATTCCTCAGCGGCTCTCGAAACGAGCACATTGCCCGGCTTCAGGTCGCGGTGAATCACTCCCCGTTGGTGGGCATGATGAACCCCTTCGCAGACCTGCAAGAACAGTTCGATTCGAGACCGCACCGACAGCGCTTCATCGTTGGCGAAGGTAGTGATCGCCGGTCCATCGACCCACTCCATGACGTAGAACGGACGCCCGCCGAAGCTCCCAGCATCGAAGACGCGGGCGATGTTCGGATGCTCCATGGTAGAGAGGGCCGCGATCTCACGCTCGAACCTCGCCAGGTGCAAACGATCCTCTTTGAAGGGACTCAGGACCTTGAGGGCGACGCGACGCACGATCGGCTCCGTCTGGTCCGCCAGATAGACGATCCCCATGCCGCCGGCGCCTAGGCGCCTGACGATCCGGTAGGGCCCGATGCGCGACGGCATCGAGAAGTCATCCTCACCCGACCAGCCGTGCGCCCCGGATCCCTCCGCCTGGGTGATCGGCTGTTCATCCATGAAGTCGCCTCTCAGCTGGTTGCCGTCTCGACCCATCCGGAGCTCACACCCCAGCCTGGGATCCGCTATTGACCTGTACAAAGTACCACAGGGCAAGCTCGGCGAGACCCGGTCCGCGGCGATCAGACTGCTAAGATCACGATGTGAGCCACCAGCCGTCCGCGCAGCAACTCCGGGAACGCGTCCTGGAACTCGAGTCTGAGCTCGCCTCGACCCGACGTGCGCTTCGCGACAAGCTCGAACTCGACTCCAACGACCTCCTACCCGCGATTCAGAGTTGGTCTCCCCCCGAACTACCCAGCCTGCAGGCTCGACTCGGAACGTGGGTATGGGATCTCCGGACCGAAGAGGTGACCTGGTCTCCGCAACTCTTTGTTCTGCTCGGGTACGATCCCGATCGGGACCGAGCTACCACGGAGAATTTCTTCGCGGTGATCGACGAAGAGGCTCGCCCACGAATGAGGGAATCAGCGGCGCGAGTCTTGAAGACCGGACATGCGGAACTGATGACGGCTCGACTTTGCCGCCCCGACGGCAGTCGACGGCACGTGACGATGGACAGCACTGCGGTCTTCGATGGCGAAGGCAACCCATCCCTGATGATGGGAACGGTGTTCGATCACACCGACGACCTAGCCATCGACGCTTTTCTCCAGCGCCAACAGGATCACTTCGATCTCGCCCAGAGCACCGCCGGGGTAGGAAGTTGGTCGGTCGACTTCCAAAGCGAAAAGCTCGAGTGGTCGCGAGAACTCTATCGAATTCTCGGGATTCCTCGTGAGACTCAGCCGACTCGGGAGCTCTTCTTTTCGCTAATTCATCCCGAGGATCTCGACATCGTTCAGGAGGCGGAGCGCTCCTTCTTTCAGGGAGAGCCCCATGGTCATGAGTACCGGGTCCTGCGCGCCGACGGATCACTACGTCATCTCTACACCACCGGAGTGCCGTTGAGGAATGCGGAAGGCGAGATGATCGGCTTCCTCGGCACCAGTCTCGACGTCACCGAGCGCAAACAACTCGAAACGCGTGTCTCGGAAGCCGTCAAGATGGAGGCCCTCGGCCGACTGGCGGGAGGAGTCGCCCACGACTTCAACAATCTCCTCACCGTGATTCAGGGCTTCTGCCAGCTCCTCGCGGAGCGGGAGGAGCACGACGAGTTGGTCCATATTCAGGAGGCGGCCGAAGCCGCCGGACGTCTCACCCAGAGACTCCTCGAGTTCAGTCGCCAGTCGGTCGTATCAACCCTCCCCCTTGATATCAACGACGTCGTTCGACATTCCACCGCCCTCCTCGAGCGCATCATCGGAGAAGACATCGAGGTTGTCCTCGACCTCGCCGACAACCTCTGGCCGGTGGCGGCGGACGCCGGACAGATGGAGCAGATCCTTTTCAACCTCGCCGCTAATAGTCGTGACGCCATGCCGGATGGCGGCACGTTTCGGATCGAGACTCGCAACCTCGAGAGGATGTCGCCACTGGGCCCAGCCATAGAATTCATCGTGTCGGACACCGGTGAAGGGATGCCCGCCGAAGTGGCCGAGAATGCGTTCGAGCCCTTCTTTTCGACCAAAGATCGCACCAAGGGAACGGGTCTTGGCCTCTCCACCGTCTTCGGTATCGTCACCCAGAGCGACGGCAGCATCTCGATCTCCTCCCGCCCCGGCAAGGGTACGAGGATCGAGATCATCCTTCCCCGAGCCTCGACCAAACACCCGACCAGCCGAAAGGTGAGCGCACCTTGGGGCAAGATCGGCCCCCTCCACATCATGGTTGTGGAAGACGACGCGATGATCGCCACGCTGCTGACCCGTACGCTGACCGGAGCCGGCCATAAGGTTCTCGCCGCGACCCGACCGAGCACCGCGATCGAGCGCTTTCAGGCCGCCACCGACACGATCGACCTCTTGATCAGCGACGTGGTCATGCCGGAGATGTCAGGTCCCGTGCTCGCCAAGATGCTGCAGAACCTGAGCCCTAGTCT
>JAIOJS010000508.1 GCA_019911795.1 Thermoanaerobaculia bacterium
TGGATCCACAGCAAGCCGTGCAGCGATTGCGCACACATCCGGGACGTACAGGTCTGGATGGGGGGCTAGAGCGCGCGGCCGGCGGAGTGGTCCCTCGGCAGGTCAGTGCGCCCTCCTGAGCCTTCCCGAGTGAGCTATGCCCAGGTGAGCTTCAGCGACTACGGTGATGCTCCCAGGCCTGACGTTTTCCCCGTTGCCCACGCACCTCGGGCAGGTGGAGCTGTCCTTCTTGCCCTCGCACGAACGGAGGTCACACCGGCGCACCGCTCCGTTGGGGACCGCTAACGCCCATCGCAGCGGCGTTGACTCGCCCAGAAAGCTCACGATAGAAGCCGTAGGAGATCGGTCGGTAGTGCGCGATCTCGTTTCGCGTCCACCGCACATCCCGAAGCAGTGGAAGCAGGTGCTGAAAGCGCCGCAGTTCCAACGCGCCGCTGATTGCCTCTTCGATGTGACCGAATTCAGTGGCAAGAGGATCCGACAGGCGCTCTCGGTGCTCCTCCTCGAGTAGCGGCGGCACCAGCGTGACCCAGTCGGCCCCGAGCGCGTCCGTCAATTCACGGCAGAGTCGAAGGCGAAATCGATCCAGGAAGGGAAGGAGCAGGCTCACTTGGCCTGACCAGTAGCGATGCTTGATCTCTGCCCTGGCACCCGCTTGCGCAAATAGCGCGGAGCTGATCTGGAATCCCTCGTCACGAGTCAGATCCCCCAACCCCTCAGCCCAGAACCGCGCGAGCCCGTCCTCGTCGAACCCGGTACCCACAGCCGACTGGCCTTGCCGCGACACCAAGTCGTTCAACCAGACGGTAGCTCGCTCTGCACTCCAGCCGCGCTGTGCCGCTGCGTTCTGCAAGGCCTCCAGAACCTCACTCAGCGTGCCCAGTCGATCCCAGAGCACTTCGGCGAGATCGAGATCACCCGCCAGCAACGGTGGCAGCACGTGCTGCCGCCATCCCTGCCTCGGCATCTCCTCCTCGGGTCGATCGATCCCGGCGCTCTCTACGAGCCGAAATCGCTCGGAGGCCGTGACCAGGGCCCAGGCCCGACGAACTAGGAGCCTAGGTCCCGTGGCCCGCGAGTCGACCTTCAGTGGCGCGAAGCTGCGCAGCAGGAACGCCGGGCGCGGCGGTCTGCCATCTCCACGCGTTCGTACCGTGGAACTCCACTTACCGACGAACTCCAACCACTCCTCTCGTCCCTCGTCGGACAGCGTGTCCAGGCCATCGAGCTCCAGCACGTGAGGTATACCCAACGCTTCTCGTGCCCATTCCGCGAGGTGAGAGAGATCCTCCGGGCGCTCCTCCATGCCGATCTCGCGCGCCACGACCTCGACGGCAGGAGCCGCGGTTCCACTGCCCAGGTCGATCACCTGGAGGTCGAGGCTGCCTACTTCAAGCGCAGCACGGATCGCATGCCCCAGCCGGCTGCCGGTCGACTCCGTTGCCACCGGCACTACTACGGACCGTCCCATCCGCAGTTCGTCCCGGATCTCTTCAGCGAATCGATACCCGCTCGCGCCCGGCTGGAAGAGCCTGTCGCCGACTCTCATCCGAGATACAGGCGGCTGGCGAGCGGCTCTGCGCGCAGACACCCGTCAGGATCCCGGTCGAGCACCCTCATCCGGAGCAGGAACTCGCACTGCGAGCTCAGATCTTCCTGTGACATCTCCTCGTCATCGAAAAGCCCCGGCGATACGTCTGTCTCGGATACAGACCCCACCGTATGGATACCTCGCAGGACAGCCAGCGCGGAGCCGAACGGTTCCAGCCCGATCTCGCTTCGGATCCGCTCGGAAATCGGAGCTCGGCCGTTCGCGAGCTCGGTCGCCAGCTCGCGCGACACTTCGACCAAGTCGTCGCGGCCCTTCGCCCGGGCATCCAACTCCAGAAGCAAGGGCAGCCACCCGCTCGTCGCCTCGAGAACACTTTCCACCACCCGAGGCACCGCGACCCGTTCGCGGTGCTCGAGCCACTGCCGGACACCCCTCTCTCCCCAGCGCTCCGGGGCCACCGCAGCGTCGACCGCCTGCTCGAGGTCTTCCCGAACGCGGCTAGGCTGCCCGAACCAGGCGCACGTCGCTTCCGGCTCGAGAAGAAAGATCACTCTCAGAATCGCCCCCCGACCCACCGTTCGGCAGTACCGAACCGCTTCGGCGATCCGCTCTGACACGAGTGGATCTTGGGTGCGAATCCACTGAAAGCAGAAGTGGCGGCGGGACTTCACCTCCCGCGTCATCTCCCGCTCGAGGTGCTCGAGAATCGACGTCGGCAAACTCGCGCCGACGGGGAGCTCGAGCAGACGGCCGTCCTGCTCTTCGTCGCGGCGCAACCGCTTCAGGGCCTTCGGGAGCAGGCTTGCTCCAAGTGCCTCCGAGGCAAAGATGAGCGAAACTCCGGAGCGCTCCGGAACGACCTGGCGCTCCTGCGCGTGGGTCAGCGGACTGAACAGTCCCGAGTCCTGGATCAGGGCGTGGTGGCTGTCCGCGTCGAAAGCGACGGGCCGCGGCGCCTTCGCCAGCTCCCCGAGGCGATGAACGACATCCTCTTCGGTTCCCATCAACCGAACGAGGTTCGGGCTGCGCAAGCGATAGCGTCCATCCTCGCTTCGAATCAGAACGCCCAATCCGCACATCTCCTCGAGCAGCCCTGTCAGGTCGTCGAACGTCAGGGCTCCGAATCCGAGTGGCCAGAGATCGCGGAGCAGAGTCAGCAGTTCCCCGCGGGAGTACGCACGCGCATAGCCATCCTGGCTACCCAGTTGCTGGTAGACCAGCGACCATGCGATCGCTTGATATCGAGAGTCCAGCGCGAGGGTCCAGTCCAGGCG
>JAIOJS010000509.1 GCA_019911795.1 Thermoanaerobaculia bacterium
TTGCAGGGCTGAGCGCACCACCATCACGACGGTCTGGGTCCGCGGCCTTCTCCGTGCCGGAAGACGGCGCCGGCGCAGCAGGCTCGGGCTCATCTCGTTGACCATCGACGACTTCATGCGTCGCCTCCCGCCAACTGATGGCTGAGCCGGTAGATGTCGCCGGCGCCCATGGTGAGAATCACGTCTCCGGGGCGAACCTTCTCGTCGAGAACCGCGCTCAACTCCGTCCAATCGGGATGGTAGGAGACACGGCGGTGACCGGAGCGGCGCGCCGCATCGACCACGAGTTCCCCGGTGACGGTTGGATCCGGTTCCTCGCGGGATCCGTAGACGTCCACCACGTAGGCAGCGCTAGCCCCCAAGAGCGAACGGCCAAACTCCTCAGCCATGTCCCGGGTCCGCGAATAGAGATGGGGCTGAAACACGGCGTGAACTCGGGCCCCGGGGAAGGCACTTCCCGCCGCAGCCAGGGTGGCCGCCACCTCCGCGGGGTGGTGGGCATAGTCATCGACGACGGTGGCTCCGCGATAGGTCCCGAGAACCTCGAAGCGGCGATGAACACCCTTGAAGGCGGCAAGTCCCGCGCCGATCCTCTCGAAGTCCAGCCCCAGGGCGAGAGCCACGCCCACCGCAGCGAGTGCGTTCTGGACGTTGTGGCGTCCCGGAAGCGGGAGACTGACCTCGCCCAGCACTTCGCCATTGGAACGACGCACCTTGAAACGACACCCGGTCTGCTCGGCCTGTACCTCGATTGCCGCCAGGTCCGCCTGCGGCGACAGCCCGTAGGTCACGATGCGCCGGTCCGAGAGTCTTGGCAGGATCGATTGGATGTTCGGATCGTCGAGGCAGGCGATCACCTGACCAAAGAAGGGGACCCGGTCGGCGAACTGGACAAAGGCATCACGGATCGCATCGAGGTCCTCGTAGGTGTCGAGGTGGTCCACATCGATGCTGGTGATCACTGCGAGCACCGGCGACAGGCGCAGGAAGCTGCGATCGAACTCGTCGGCCTCGGCAACCAGATAGTGACTCCGGCCGAGACGAGCCCCGGTACCCGAGACTCGGAGTCGACCGCCGACAATAACGGTCGGATCGAGATCCGCCTCGGTGAGCAGGGTCCCGATCAGTGAAGTCGTCGTGGTTTTCCCGTGGGTACCGGCGACCGCGATGCCGTACTTCAGACGCATCAACTCGGCCAGCATCTCGGCCCGTCGGATAACGGTAATGCCCCGCCGACGAGCACTGACGATCTCGACGTTGTCCTCGGGGACCGCCGAGGACTTGACCACCAGATCTGCGCCTTCGACGAGGTCGGCATGATGACCGATGGCAATCTCCACCCCGAGGCTCCGCAGCCGCGCGATGTTGTCTCCCTCAGCCCGATCGCTTCCGCTGACCTCGAGGTCGTAGTCGAGAAGGACCTCGGCGATGCCGCTCATGCCGCTCCCCCCGACGCCCACGAAGTGGACCCGATTGAGCCCAGCGAGTTCGCGAAAGGACGTGCCGGTCATGCCGCCACCTCCAGTAAACGCTCGACGATGGCTTCCGCCGCCTTGGGTCGCGCCAGCCGTCGCGCCGCCTCGCCCATCTCCTGCCACCGGCCCTCGACGAGAAGCCCTTCGAGCGCTACCGCCATTGCACCCGGGGTAGCCTCGTCGGCCGCGAGAACTCGCGCCGCGCCCGCTCGCTCCAAGGCCTCGGCATTGGCCCGTTGATGGTCGCCGGCCAGGGCGAGAGGCAGGAGGAGTGAAGCCCTCCCGGCTGCGCACAGTTCGGCCAGAGTGATCGCGCCGGAGCGCGAGATCACGAGATGAGACTCGGCCATTTCGGCCGCCACATCCGCTACGAACGGGACTACCGTGACCTCCGTGCCGCCGAGGTTCACCGCCTCGTAGGCGGACCGCGTGAGGTCGGCGTGGCGCTCGCCCGCCTGGTGCAAGACTCGGAGGCTCGGTAACCTCGAGGCTGCGACCGAGAGCGCGGCGGGCACGAGGTCGTTGAGTTGCTGCGACCCCTGGCTTCCGCCGAGGACCAGAATCCGCAAAGGGGCCGAGGCCGGAGAAGACAAGTGCTCGAAGAAGGCACGACGCACCGGCACGCCGGTATCCCAGGTCGGGCACCTCAAACCCACATCGGGCCACGCGACACAGGCTCCTCGAGCAAATCGAGCGAGCATTCGGTTGGCCGCACCCGAGTTGGCGTTGGGTTCCAACAGGACCAGCGGACGCCCGGCCAAGCGCGCGCCGAGAGCGGGAGCGACCGAGACGTAGCCTCCCGTGGCCAACACCATCGAGGGTTTGATGCGCCGTACCAAGCTGCGGGCCCTGAGCGTCGACGACGCCGTCGTTATCAAGGCTCTCAGCTTTGCCACCGGGCCGCGCCCGACCACCGGTCGGGCGGGCAGAGCGTGAAAGTCCACGTCCCGTGCTCGGACCAAGCGAGCCTCCATGCCATGGGCGGAACCGACGAAGCTCACCGTACCCCCCCGTCGGACGATCTCATCGCCGACCGCCAGACCAGGAAACACATGACCACCACTCCCGCCGCCGGCGAGAAGGAGGTGAAAGCCTTGAAGGTCAAGTGCATCGTGGAAACTAGCCATGTTGAGAAACGTTGAGGATGACGCCGGAAGCAGCGAGAGCGGTGACCATGGCCGAACCGCCGTAGGTCATGAAGGGCATGGGAATGCCAGTCGGCGGCAGGATGGCCAGCGCGACCGAACAGTGCAGAAAGGCCTGCAGCACGATCACGCCGGTGAAACCCCAGGCCAGGTAGCGACCGAGGGCATCCGGAGCGTTGGCACCGGCCTGCAGGCCGCACCAGGCGAGGAGAGTGAACAGAGCGAGGACGACGAGGGCGCCCAGCAGACCCATTTCCTCGGACAGGATCGAGAAGATGTAGTCGGTGTGAGGGTAGGGAAGGAAGTAGAGCTTCTGTCCACCGTGCCCGAGTCCCTGCCCGAACATTCCTCCGGATCCCACCGCAATGAGCGACTGCATCGCTTGGAAGCCAGTCCCCAGAGGATCCTTCTCCGGCTCGAGGAAGGAGAAGATCCGGGCGCGACGATAGGGCTCGATCCACACCGCCAGGGCGATCAAGGGGATTCCCACCAGGGCGCCGCCGGCGATATAGCGCCAGGAGATACCCGCGAGAAAGAGGAGTAGCCCACAGGCCGTCACCAGGACGAGAGCGGCCGAGAGGTGAGGTTCGAGGACCACCAAGCCCGCCATCAACATCGTGGCGCCAACCGTTGGAATGAGCACCTCGGGCTGGTTGATCCGTGCCTCTTTGCGGTCGAGCTGGTACGCGATGTAGGGAACGAGGGCGAGCTTTGCCAGCTCGGAAGGCTGAATCGAAATCCCGCCGATGAAGAGCCAGCGGTGGGTCTGGTTCAACGCCGGTCCAAAGAGAACGATAACGAGGAGCGCGAGCACGCCCGAGAACAGGGAGTAGATCACCGCCGGTCGCTTGAGCAGCGTGTAATCGACGTGCATGACGACCGCCATGATCATCAGCCCGACCACGGCCGCCACCATCTGCTTCACGAGGAAGGGGTTCCAGTCGGCGCCGCTCTCGCGAGCGATGCCGGCGCTGGCCGAGTAGACCATCACCAGTCCCACCCCTACTAGGACGAGAACGATGGCGAAGAGGCGGCGATCAAACGCTAGTTTTTTGGCCACTGCCCCTCCCTTCGAAACGCTCGACGAGCTGGTGGAAGTGGCGGCCCCTGGCCTGGAAGTCCTGATACTGATCGAAGCTCGCGCAGGCCGGCGAGAGGAGGACCGTGTCGCCCACCCGGGCGGTGGAGCGGGCGAGATCGACCGCCTTCACGAGGTCACCGGCGTGCACCGCCGGTACCCTTCCGGCCAACGCGCCCTCGAAGCTCTCCGCCGCTTCCCCTATTAAGTAGACGCGAACCGCCTTGCGAAGCACCTGAGGCCACAGTTCCTCGAATCCGCCTCCCTTGGCTCGGCCGCCCAGGATGAGGTGAACCGTGCCGTCGGCGAAACCTTCCAGCGCCCGGACGGTCGCTCCCGGGTTGGTCCCCTTGGAGTCGTCGACATACTCCACGCCGTCGACGGTGGCCACGAGTTCACTGCGATGGGGCAGTCCGCGGAAACCCGAGAGAGCACCCGGAATGGCGTCGCGGCGTGCCCCAACCGTCAGCGCCAAGAGACTGGCCGCCATCGCATTCTCTAGGTTATGAGGACCGAATAGCCGCAGGTCCTCGGTGTGAAACAGCAGCCCCTCTTGCCCATCGGCACTCACCTCGAGGACGGTGTCGCCGTCGAGGTAGCAGCCATCCGCCACCGGGGTCGTAGTCGAGAACCAGCGGCGACGGGCCGTAGTCGTGATCTGGGCGGTCCAGGGATCGCCGGCATTGAGCACCGCGGTGTCGTCGGCCGTCTGCCGCGCGAAGATGCGTCTCTTGGCGGCACCGTAGGCATCCAGGTCGGGATAGCGATCGAGGTGGTCTGGCGACAGGTTGAGAAGGGCCGCTCCCTGCGGATGGAAGTCCTCGGTGGTCTCGAGCTGGAAGCTCGAGAGCTCCACCACGAACACCCGTCCGGAGGCACCCTCGACACAGGCCGATAGCGGTCGTCCGATGTTGCCGCACACCTCGACGCTGAAGCCGGAGGCCGCGAGGAGCGCGCCCGTCATGGCCGTGGTTGTGCTCTTGCCGTTGCTACCGGTGATAGCGAGCACCGGTCCCTCGACGAAGGCGAAGGCGAGTTCGACCTCCGCGATGATCGGAATCCCGTGGCGACGGGCTTCAGCCAACAAGGGACGGTCGAGAGGAACTCCCGGCGACAGCACGATGCCGTCGATTCCGGCCAGAGCCGCTCCGGACTCCATGGCACCGGTCTCGGTAAGCAGTTCGACTGCACCGTCCGCCTCGAGTTCGCCGAGGTCAAGCTGTAAAGCGGGTCGCGCATCCACCCCGAGGACCTCGATATGGTGGCGTCGCAGAAGACCGGCCGCCGCCCGGCCTGACAGTCCCAGTCCATAGACCAGGGCGCGGTTCCAGCGATCCAGATGGAAGGAGGTGTTTCTCATCGCAACTTCAACGAGGAGATCGCCACCAGGGCGAAGAGGAGGGAGAGGACCCAGAACCGGACAATAATCTTGGGCTCGGCCCAACCACCCAGCTCGAAGTGATGATGGAGCGGTGCCATGCGGAAGACACGTTTGCCCCGCAGCTTGAAGGACGCAACCTGGATGATGACGCTGAGCGCCTCGAGCACGAAGAGTCCGCCGACTAGAAGAAGCAAGAGCTCCTGACGACAGAGAACGGCCACCGTGGCAATGGCGCCCCCGAGGGCCAGGGAACCGACGTCTCCCATGATCACCTCGGCGGGGTGACAGTTGAACCAGAGGAAGCCGAGGCTCGCCCCCACCAGGGCGCCGCAGAAGATGGTGACCTCTCCGACCCCGGGCACGTAGGCGACCTGTAGGTAGCCGGCGGCGATCGAGTTTCCCGCGATGTAGGTAAACAGAGCGTAGGTCGATGCCGCGATGAGGGTAGCGCCGATCGCCAGACCGTCGAGGCCATCCGTCAGGTTCACCGCGTTCGAGGAGCCCACCATCACCAGCATCACGAAGGGGATGTAGACCCAACCCAGGGGCAGGATGAGCTGCTTGAAGAAGGGGAAGTTCAGCAGTTCGGGTCCGAAGTCCAGCGGCAGACGGAGAAGGGCCATGGCCGCGATTCCCGCGACCAGAGACTGGGAGAGGAACTTTGCCCGCGCGGTCAGTCCGAGGTTGCGACCGCGCCGGACCTTGAGATAGTCGTCGACGAAGCCGATCAGGCCGAAGCCCACCGTGACGAGGAGTGCGATCCAGACGAAAGCATTGTCGAGACGGGCCCAGAGCATCGTCGGAATCACCACGGCGGCCAGGATCAAGATCCCTCCCATGGTCGGCGTTCCCGCCTTGACGAGATGGGTCTTGGGTCCAACTTCACGAATGTTCTGCCCCACCGAGAGGCGCCGCAGAAGGCGGATGAACCCCGGCCCGAGGACCAGGCTCATGACCAACGCCGTGACCACCGCGCCCGCGGTGCGGAAGGTGATGTAGCGGAAGACATTGAACAGCGCCCAGTCTTCACTCAGGGGAAAGAGGAGGTGATAGAGCACTAGTCCACCCCTCCGGCCAGCGCTTGAACCACGGCTTCGAGACCGATCCCGCGGGATCCCTTGACGAGCACCAGATCCCCCGGCTGCACCGTCCGCTGAAGCCAGTCAGCCGCCTCGGCGGCAGTGGCGAACCAGTCCGCTTGCCCACCCGCATTGCGCACGCCCTCGACGAGGCGGCGGCTCAACGCCCCCACTCCGGCGATCGGGCCGAATCCGAGCTCCACCGCGGCACGCCCCTCGGCGTCATGGAAGGCGGCCTCGTCGGGACCCAGTTCCAGCATGTCGCCGAGCACCGCCAAGCGACGCGTAGCCGGAAGGCGGGAGGCGCTCTCCAGAGATCGCCGCAAGGCGACCGGATTGGAGTTGTAGGAATCGTCGATAAGCCGAATGCCGCTCGCCAGGGTCCGGACCACACCGCGGCCGGCAACCGGCGTCAAGCCCCCCGCCTGGGCTGCGATCTCCGCCAGGCCAACTCCGAGACGGTGAGCACAGGAGGCCGCGGCGAGGAAGTTCTCGATGTTGTATCGCCCATGGAGCGGGAGGTAGACCTCGATATCCCCCGCCGGCGTCATCCAGCGAAAGCGCGATCCGACCTCGTTGGTTCCGTCCACGATGTCGATCGCCCTATATTCAACGTCGGCTTCGATCCCGTACCAGACCACGGGACCCGGAGCCCGCTCTACGATCTTCCGCACCCAAGGATCGTCGGCGTTGGCGACGACCAGGCCGCCCTCGACCAAACCCGCGAGAAGCTCGGCCTTGGCCGCGGCTACGTCTTCGATCGTACCCAGCGTCTCGAGGTGGACGGGACGCACATTGGTGAAGACGGCGACATCGGGACGACCGAGGAGACTCGTCTCCCGCAGTTCCCCCGGCACCGACAGCCCCATCTCGGCGACCATCCACTCGCTATCGTCGGGAATGCCGAGCAGAGCAATGGGAAAGCCCAGAGTGTTGTTGAGATTGCCGGGGCTTCGGGCCACTCGGTACCTCGCCCCGAGGAGAGTCGCCAGGAGTTCCTTGGTCGTGGTCTTGCCGTTTGAACCCGTGATGGCAACGAGGCGTTCCGGCACGTCGTTACGAATCACTCGAGTGAGTGCGTGCAGACCGCGGTATGGATCATCGACACGGATGATCGCCCCATCCCCAGCACCCTGCGGCGCCACCTCGTGAGCAACGACCACCGCGGCCGCACCCTGAGCGAGCGCCCGAGGTACGAACTCGTGACCATCCCTCTGGCTCCCGGGCAAGGCGAAGAAGAGCTCTCCACCCTCAACCTGGCGTGAGTCCAGGCGGGCGCCCTCCCAACGACGCTCGGGATCACCGAGCACGATGCTTCCCGCCATAGCGCGGGCGGCCTCAGCCACCGTTCGGCACACCATGGCGCTCCTCCAGTGCTCGTAGAATCTCACTGCGGTCGGAGAAGGGACGCACGACACCCTTCGCCTCCTGCCCGGTCTCGTCTCCCTTTCCGGCAACGACGAGCACCCAACCCGGACCGACCACGTCGAGGGCGCGTCGGATGGCATCCCGTCGATCGGGGAGCAGCCGGTAGCTGCGGTTGCCGCTCGCGACCAGCCCCTCCTCGATGGCCGCAAGGATGGCGATCGGATCCTCGCTGCGCGGATTGTCGGAGGTGACGATCGGCAGGTCCGCCAGCTCGCCGGCTACTCGACCCATCATCGCCCGCTTGCTGCGATCACGATCACCGCCGCATCCGAAGACCACGGCGAGTCTCGCCTTGGTCAAGGCTCGAACCGCAGAGAGGGTCGCAGCCAGCGCCTCGGGGGTGTGGGCGAAATCGACGAAGATGGGGAACTCTCCCTCGCTCCCCACCCGCTCCATGCGTCCGGGCACGACCGGGATATCGGAGATACCCTTGCGAATGTCGGCAGGGTCCAACTCCAGCGCCTCCGCCACTCCGACCACCGTCGTGAGATTCTCGAGGTTGTACGCTCCGACCAGCCGAGACTCGATCTCCAGCTCACCCCGGGGAGTGCTCAGAGTGGCCTTGATTCCATCGAGGTCGAGATGGGATTGGGTGACATGAACGACTCCACCCGGACCGCAGGTGATGGCATCGGGTTGCTCCCGGGCCAGCTCTCGACTGTAGGGATCTCCGACGTGAATCACCGACTTCCCTCCTGGCCGTAGCTGAGCGAAGAGTCGCTTCTTGGTCTGGAAGTAGTCCTCGAGATCGGAGTGGAAGTCCAGGTGGTCTTGGGTGAGGTTGGTGAACACCGCGATGTCGAACTCCAGGCCGTCGACCCGGTGACTGGCCAGGGCGTGAGAGGAGACCTCCATCGCCACCGCTTCGGCGCCGGCCCGCTGCCACTTTCCGAACAGCCGGAAGAGATCCGACGACTCCGGCGTGGTTCGCTTGGCTCTCTGGTCGTCGTCGCGGAACTGGCAGGCGAGCGTACCGATGCGACCCGTAGGGCAACCGGCTGCCTCGAGAACCCGCTGAACCGCCCAGACCACCGTCGACTTTCCGTTGGTGCCGGTCACACCCACTAGCTTCAGCCGTCGTTCGGGGTTCCCGTGAACCCTAGCGGCGACGGTGGCCAGCACGCTACGAGCATCGCTGGCGAGGACCCAGGGAACGGCGACATCACGCAAGGGCGGCTGCGCGGCGAGAACCGCCACCGCACCCCGCTCGATCGCCTCTTCGACGAAGGTACGCCCATCGAAGATGGCTCCCGGTAGGGCCGCGAACAGGTCGCCCGGACCCACTCGCCGTGAATCGTGCTGAACGTCGGTTACGTCGACATCGACTCCGCCTGACGAAGTGAGCTCGACATCGAGACCAGCGAGGAGCTCGGTGAGCTTCATCGCCCCCCCTCCCCGAAGGCCAAGGCGCCGTCCGACGGAACGATCTCTTGCACCCCGAACCGCGCCTCCTCGGGGAGTGGCGCAGGCCCCGACTCCAGCTCGACGAGCTGCAGCGGGGAGACCGGGGCGAACGGACTTGGAATCTCCTTCGGAGGCAGGCGATCGGGAGCCACGTCCCAGTAGGGAAGGACCTGGCGCGCAATGGCAGCGAAGGTCGGCGCCGCCACCTGGCCACCGTGGTACAGCGGTCGTGGCTCGTCGAGCACAATGATGCCGACCAGGCGAGGGTTGTCCAGCGGAGCCATGCCCATGAAGCTGGCGATGAAGCGAGTCTGAGAGTAGCGGCGGTTGATCACCTTCTGAGCGGTACCGGTCTTGCCACCGACGCCGTACCCCTCGACCCGAGCCAACTTGGCAGTGCCTTCCTCGACCACGCCCGCCAGCATGCTGCGAAGCTCGTAGGCAACGACCGGATCTAGGACGCGATCGCCGACCAAAGGCGCGATGGACCGGAGCCCACCCAGTTCATCGACCGCCCGGACCACGTGGGGGGTGACCAGATTTCCACCATTGGCGACCACGGCCAGGGACCGGGCCATCTGCAGTGGCGTCACCGACACCTCTTGTCCAAACGACACGTAGGCCTTGCTGAGAGCCGCCCAACTTTCCAAGGGACGGACAATCCCGGCACTCTCGCCCGGCAGATCAATCCCGGTGCGGCGGCCGAACCCGAAGTCTTGAATCGCTTTGAACAGACGCTCCTCGCCAAGCAGGAGGCTGAGCTTGATCACCCCGACGTTGCTCGACTTGGCGAGGACCTGACGCACCGTGAGTTCTCCGAACGGATGGTGGTCGCGGATCCTCTGACCAGCCAGAGTGATGCCACCCATCTCGCAGTACAGCAGGTCGTCCGGCGACAAGAGATGGTGTTCCAGTACGGCCGCTGTGGTGATGACCTTGAAGGTCGAGCCGGGCTCGTAAGAGTCCTGCACCGCGCGATTGCGCCACACCGCCTCGGAGACTCTGGAAAAGTGATTGGGGTCGAAGGTGGGATAGCCGGCAAGGGCGATGACCTCTCCGGTGGAGGGATCGAGAAAGGCGGCCGTGCCACTCTTCGCCGAGTACTTCTCTACCGCCGCCGCGAGCTCTTTCTCCACGATGTGCTGCACCGCCGCGTCGAGGGTCAAATGTAGATCGGCGCCAGGCTCCGCCTCGACAAAGGCCAACTTTGGCGACAGCAGCGTCTGGCGGTGAGCATCCCGCATGACGGTTCGGCTGCCGGGAGTACCGGCCACCAACGTGTCGTACTGGGCCTCGAGTCCAGCCAATCCCTTGTGATCGGTGCCGACAAAACCCAGAACCGAGGCCGCGAGGTCACCCATCGGGTAGTAGCGCTTACTCTCCTTCAGGAAGTGGATGCCGGGAATGTCCAGGCGAGCAACGGCTGCGGCTAGAGGCGGATCGAGTTTGCGGGCGACGAAGACGAAATCGAGATTCTGCCTCAGACGCTCCTCGAGCCGATCGGCATCCAAGTCGAGGACCTCGGCCAGGGCCAGCGCCGCTTCCGCCGGATCCTCGACCTCTCGAGGCACGGCGAAGGCGGACTCGACCTCGACAGAGACCGCGAGGACCCGCCCCCGCGCATCGTAGATCGTCCCACGCGGCGGCTCTAGATCGAGCACTCTTTGCTGCTGATTAGATGCAAGTACCTGATAATGATCATGTTTGGTCACCTGGAGATGGTAAAGGCGGGCCGAAAGACCCGCCACCCAGAGCGACACAAAGATCATCACGAGAAGGGCGCGCGTCTTCATTGCAGCACCCCTCGGCCCCGTCCGGGTGGACCTTCGTCGTGGATGAAGTGCATCTGGTCAAGCCTCGGAGCAGCCATCCCCAACTCCTCCACCGCCCACTTTTCCAACCTCGCCGGGCTGGAGAGATAGGCCGCCTCCAGTCGAAGGTGTCGTTCTCTCCGCTCGAGCTCCACCAGCCTCTGTTGAAGATCGCCAACCGCGTAGCCGCTCTCGAGGAGGGATAGATGAAGCCACGTATAGCCAAGCAGGGCAGTACCGACCACCAGAATCGCCGCGGCCACCCGACCGAACTCCATGAGGAGACTTCGATCGCGCTCGCGGACCAGGTAGCGATTGTGCACCGGCCGGCTCTTGGCGTAGCTCGTTCTGACCAACGCTAGAGTCTCCGCGCTGCTCTGAGTCGGGCCGACCGAGCCCTTGGATTCTCCTCGACCTCGCTCTCGCTGGGCCCCACCGCACGGCGAGTCAGAAGCTCGAGCAGTTGAGTCTCCTCTCGAGGACGGCCAGTGATCGGGTCCTTTTCTCCCTGAGCCCACCCTCGGAGTCGATGCTTGACGATGCGATCCTCGAGGCTGTGGTAGGAGATGATCACGAGGCGCCCGTCCTGATCGAGCAGGCGGATCGCCTGATCGAGGAGCTCCTCCAGCTCCACCAGCTCCCGATTGACCTCGAGCCGGAGGGCCTGAAAGACCCGAGTGGAGGAGTCGATGCGACCCTCGCGACTCCGACCCTTGGCTCGGTGCACCGCTTCGCGCAGGTCCGAGGTGGTCCGCAATGGTTCTTCTTCGCGACGGCGCACGAGTTCTCGAGCCACCCGCCGCGCCATCCGTTCCTCACCATACTGTTTGAACACTCGTGCCAGCTCCTCTTCGGAGTAGTGGTTGATAACCTCCTCGGCCGTCACGTCCCCGCGTCCCATCCGCATGTCCAGCGGGCCATCCTGCTGGAAACTAAAACCTCGCTCACCTCGATCGAGCTGCATTGACGAGACCCCGAGATCGGCGAAGATGCCGCCGTCCACTCGACGCCCGGCGAGTACCCGACCGATCTCCGAGAACCGTGCCTCCACCAGTTCCACCCGTTCCCCGAAGGCCTGCAGTCGACCCGCCGCCCGTTCGAGGGCCTGCGGGTCACGGTCGATGCCGAGGACTCGAGCGCTCGGTGAACTCTCCAAAAGGGCTTCGGTGTGACCTCCGAGACCGAGCGTGCAGTCGACGAAGAGTCCCCCACGCCCGGGGGCCAGGTACTCGATCGTCTCCGCCAGGAGGACCGGTTGGTGAAGAGAGGTGGACATCGCAAGGAAGGTTCCTCAGACTCCACGCTCACTGAGGGCCATGAAGTCCTCCTCGGAGAACGGCTGATCGTCGAGGCGCTTCGCCCAGCGCTCGTGATTCCAGACCACCAAGTGATCGAGCCGCCCCGAAACCACCACTTCGCCCTGCGCCCGAGCACTCTCGCGAAGGATCTGAGGAATGACGGTGCGACCCTGAGCGTCGAGTCGGACCTGCTGCCCAAAGTAGTTGACCCGTTCTAGATAGCGCTCGCGGACACGATCGGTGGACGGCATCGAGAGAAGCCGCTCCTCCAACTGTTCCCAGATCGGAAGGGGGTAGACCAGGGCCGAGTCACCGAGTACCGAGGTGATAAACAGCTCGGTCCCGTAACGGTCTTCCAGCTGCCGGCGAAAGTCCGTCGGGACCTTGAGACGACCCTTGTCGTCGATTTTCGCTGGCGCACTCCCTCGGAACATCGTCTCGACCACCCTTGCTTGTAACCGTCAGACCGATGGGGAAGTCTAACAGTGAGGTCCATTATTGTCCACTCTAGTCCCATTATACCCACTTTAGTCCACTCAGGGGTCAACCTCTTGCTCAACCGGCCCAGAACCTCCTCACTCACTCTATTCATCCGACGAGCAGTCGCGCGCACCGGTACGCCCCGGACGTCGCCAGGAACACACGGACAAGCCCACGGAGCCACCGAGATTCCCCGGCGTCTGCAATCGGGATCGGCGGGGCAAGATCCCGTCCCGGTCCTGCCCACGGCTTCAGGAGCCGAGAGTGGCTACTTTCGGAGCCCCGGCCTACTGCGCCGAGGCGGTCGAGTCGAGTGAGAGCCCTTCGAACCCTGCGGCTTCGGGTGGCAGGGTCATCTGAATGTAGGCGCCCGCTTCGAGATCGCGGAGGTACTGGGTGTAGGCATCGGCCATGCGCCGATCCCTCTCACTGGCCAAGAGAGCATCGCGAACCTCGTCGAAGGGACGGACCGCTGCCTCGCGATACTCGGTGACGTGGAGGAGATGGGTGCCCCCACCCGCTTCGATCGGCTCGCTGAACTCACCGCCCTCCATCGCCCAGAGCGCCGCGTCGAGATCGGACGCAAGATGCCCGCGCTCGACCCAGCCGAGGTCGATGACTCCCGTCGTGACTCCCGTTTCGGACCAGCGGGCAACAACCTCGCCGAACGACTCGCCCGCGTCGATCTCGCGCCGAAGGTCTGCCACGAGTTGCTGACGATCCTCGGCTGACGGCGTCTGCTCCTCGCGGATCACGACCTCCTCCACCCGACGCCCTTCGGGCACTGTCAACTCCGCCTCGTGCTCACGATAGACCTTGCGCAAGACCTCATCACCAATTTCGATCTTGGAGCGAATCTCTCGTCCCACCACCTGCTGGACCAGGATCCCAGCTCGCATCTTGTCCGCCAACTGTTCGAGGGTCATCCCCGAAGCACGAAGGGCCTGCTCCATCTCTTCGTCACTACTGATACCCATCCGGTCGCGACTCGACTGGACCGCCGCCGCAACTTCCGCCTCGGTGGCGAAGAGCCCCAGTTGATGGGCCCGCGACCGCAACAAGAGATCCTCGTAGATCTCGCGAAAGACCTGCAGTCCGACATCAGCCATCAGCTCGGTCCGCCGATCCTCCGGCATCTCCGCCATTCGGATCGCTTGCCGTCGGTCGGCGAGTTGCGACTCGTAGTCCAATGCCGTCGCAATCTGGTCGTTGACCCGCAGCACGATGCGCTCCACCACCGCGGCGCGGGCCGTGGCGGACCCGACGATCCCAGCCAGTATCAGTACAGCACTGGCGGTACGAAACAGTCGCGGTAACCGAGGTACGCAGTGCTTCCGAAGCTTCCCGCTACAACGGATGGACACTGGAACTCCCTGACCCGAGGTCAGGACCCCCGTCGGACGGTACTGGGTCTGAAACGTTGGCTCTATCTGACTTGGTATCTTCATCTGACTTGGAATCTTCGGAAATGGCATCGTTGAGGTCGGTCTCGCTGAAATGGGGCTCGTTAAGAAGGGGCTCGTTAGAACGAGTCTTGGAATCGGCATCGATGTAGGCACCCTGATACTCGAAAGGGAGATTCTGCGGCCATACCATCGCATTGTAGCGGTCTCGGGCAGCTAGAACCACTTCCCGGGTTCGGCGCGCGGTGTGCTCTCGACGCAATGCAGCCCTCGCTCTGCTCCGGGTTTCCTCCGGCGACAGACCGCGGGCCGGCATCCGCTCCTCGATCCACAAGAGGTGGTAACCGGCTGACGTCGAGATGAGGGGACTCACCTCTCCCTCGTCGAGATCCCGCACGACATCGACGAAGACGTCGGGCAACGCTTCGACCGGCAGCTCGACCAGCTCCTCCTCGCCGCTGGCCTCGTTGGTATCCAAGAGAGCACCGGTGCGGCTCAGCTGATCGCGGGCGGCCTCCGCGTCCTCTCGCTCGTGACGAAGGACGTGGAGCATCCGAACGCGCTCCGGCTGTCTCAGGTCAGCCGCGTGGTCTTCCACCCAAGCGGACTCCTGCTGAGGAGTGACCTCGACCAACGCCAGGCGATCAAGGATCTCCTGCCGTACCTGCTCGGTCGGCAGGTCCGCCCGCAGCCAGCCCTCGTCCCGAGCCCACTGCACCATGAGCAACTCGTCGAGGTACTGATCCAAGAGGCGACTCAGTACTCGACTGTCGAGATTGGCCGCCGACGTTCCGGCCTGCGTACTGACGTACTCATTCCACTCCTCGGACCGAATCTCGCGGTCGGCAAAACGCGCCACCTCGTCCGAGGACACCTCCGACAGGGCACAGCCGGCGAGTAGCCCCAAACATAGAAGCCTCGTTCCGGTCCAGGTGTGGAGCCTGATCAACTCGCCAACCTCTCGAGAATCGATCGAGCGACTTCCAGCATCCCCTCCCCGCTCTCGGGCCGGATCGCTAGAATTCCGTCCGGAGAGAAGCGTGCACCACCCTCCGTCATCAACTCGATCAAGCGATCGGGATCGATGCGCGCATTCTGACGGAACCTAAACACCAGCTCCCCTCGTTGCCACGAAACACTCTGAACCCGCAGGCTCTCCGCCTGGCGCTTGAGCCTCGACACCGCGACCAGCTGTTCGACCTCGCTCGGGGGCACCCCGAATCGGTCCCGCATCTCGGCCAACAGATCCTCGGCGGAATCTCGAGCTACGGCGAGCTTCCGATAGACCTCGAGCCGGACGTTCGGGTCGGTGATGTAGTCGGGTGGAATCGACATCGCAACGGGTAGATCGAGGGTCGTCGAGGGCCCCTCTTCCAAGGCCTCGCCCCTGAGCTCTTTCAGGCAATCTTCCAACATCTTCATGTAGGTCTCTATTCCAACCGCCACGATGTGCCCACTCTGTTCGGCCCCAAGGAGATTGCCCGCTCCCCGAATCTCGAGGTCACGGGCCGCGATCCTGAAACCGGCGCCCAGCTCCGAGAAATCGCGGAGCGCGTCGAGGCGCTTGCGAGCGGTCTGCGAGAGAACCCGATCCGCCGGTACCAGGAGATAGCAGTAACCTCGTTGCGAACTCCGTCCGACTCGACCCCGGAGCTGATAGAGCTGAGCGAGACCGAAGCGGTCTGCATGGTGCACGAGCATGGTGTTGACCCGTGGGATGTGGATCCCATTCTCGATGATGGTCGTCGCCAGCAGGACGTCGTACTCGCCGGCGGTGAACGCGTGCATCCGCCTGGCCAGCTCATGCTCGTCCATCTGGCCGTGTCCCACCGTGACACGTAATCCGGGGACCAGTTCGCTCAGGTAGGACGCCATGTGGTCGATGTCCTCGACCCGGTTGTAGACGTAATAGACCTGCCCCTCGCGTTCGAGCTCGAACTCGATCGCTTCGCGGATGAGCTCGGGAGTGAACGGGAGGATCGTGGTTTCCACCGCCATACGGTCGCGCGGCGGTGTCTCGATCACCGAAAGGTCCCGCACCCCGGCTAGGGACAGCTGCAGAGTGCGTGGCACTGGCGTGGCCGACATCGCAAGTACGTGGAGATCCTTCTTCAGGTTCTTGAGCTTCTCCTTCTGACCTACCCCGAAACGCTGCTCCTCGTCGACGATAAGTAGAGCCAGGCGCGGGAAGACGACATCCTTGGACAGAATGCGATGGGTACCGATGAGAATATCGATCTTGCCCGCCGCCACTCGCTTCTGGATATCCTTGATCTCAGCCTGAGACCGGAAGCGGGAGATCATCTCGATGTTGATGGGAAAGCCGGCAAAACGCCGCCTGAAGGTCTCGAGATGCTGGTCGGCGAGGATGGTAGTCGGAGCGAGGACCGCCACTTGATGGCCGTGGTCGACCACCTTGAAGGCGGCGCGCATCGCCACCTCGGTCTTGCCGAAGCCCACGTCGCCGCACAACAGGCGATCCATCGGCATCTCTCGCTCCAAGTCGGCAGAGATCGCCGCAATCGAGTCCAACTGGTCCTCGGTCTCGTCGAAGGCAAAAGCGGCAAAGAACTGTCGCTGGAGGTCGGAGTCGGCCCCCATGGGAGGCGCCTTGGCGAGCTGGCGCTCGGCGTAGAGCGCCAAGAGGTCGATGGCCAGCTTGCGCATCCCCTTGCGCACTCGCGACTTGGTCTTGTTCCAGGACGCCCCACCGAGCTGGTCGAGCTGGGGCGCCATCCCCTCGATTCCACCGTACTTCTGGACCTGGTCGATCCGCGACAGGGGCAGGAGCAGCGTGCGCCCCCCGGAGTAGGTCAACTCCATCACCTCGACCGCGACCCGCGACTCGTCGTCGGCGGCCCGCAGTGTCTCCGGGAGCGGCTCCTGGGAGGACTCTTCCCCAACCGTCCTCAAACCGGTGAACTGACCGATTCCGTGATCGGCGTGCACGACGAAGTCTCCCACCTCCAGGTCTCGAAGGCTCGAAACAAAGGGACCGTAGCGGGTTCGGCGACGCGGGCCCGACGCGCGCGGCGGAAAGAGCTGCCCCGCGCCAAAGAGCACGAGTCCGGCTGCGGGTAGGCGAAATCCGCGCGACAGCTTCCCCTCGGCCAGCTCCACGCCTCCCGCCCCCACGGTCAGCTCCTGGGACTCGAGAAGCGACTCGATGGTCTCCCTCTGCTCCGACTCACAGGCGAGGACAAAGCGTTCTCCCCGAGCCATCGCCGCGCTCACCTCGCGAGGCAACCGGGGCAGCTGACCGTCGAGCTTCTCGGTCTCCACCGTCGAAAAGTCGATCGCCTCTCGGCCCGGTAGACCGCCGATCCGAACCTCCGCCGCCTCCAGGATATCCACCACTTCCTGGTAGGGGCGAAGCAATTCCCCCGGGGGCAGTGCGAGGACTCCATGGGCTCGCTGCGCCGCGCAGTCGTCCTCGAGTCGTCGCGCATAGTGCTCGGCCTCCTCGGCAAGCGTCGGTGGATCGATCGTCACAACGAGCGCGCCCGGGAGCAGGTCGACTACCCCGATGACCTCTTCCTGTAACAGCGCATCCAGCGACTCGTAGCCGACGACCAACTCGCCCCGGGCCAACGCTCGGACCCTCTCCAACTCCTCGCGATCCAGGCCGCCACCGAAGCGAGTCAAAAGCGATGCCCCCAGACCGCGACGTTCGGACTCGTCGGCGAGAAACGGGGTCAAGGGCAACACGCGCAGGACCTCGACGCTGCCGGCCGAACGTTGGCTCATGGGATCAAAGGCTCGGAGGCTCTCGACCGTGTCTCCGAAGAGATCGATCCGCACCGGGCTGTCCCTCCCCGGTGGAAACAGGTCGATCACTCCACCCCGCACCGAAAACTCACCGACCTCGTGCACCAGGTCGACCCGGTCGTAGCCGTTGGTCACCAGAAACTGCGCCAGCTCATCCGGTGGCGCTTCGTCGCCGGCGGCGAGCCGACGCACTCGCCGAGAAAACGACTCCGGGCGAGGCATCCACTCAAAGAGCGCCCTGGGGGTCGCGAGTAAGGTCGGATTGGCCGGACCGTGAACCAATTGCTCCAGGGCGAGAACGGTCTGCGCTCGGGCCTGGATCGACGCCGTTCCGTGTTGGTAGGGCGTCAAGGCCGGTGTCGGCAACACGATGCAGGAGTCCTCTCCCGTCATCAATCGCTCGACCTCGCGCCAGATCAGGGCGTCCGCTTCATGACGGACAATGACGACCAGGGGCCGCCCCAGATCCTCGGCGACTAGGTTGCAGACCCACGACGCGGCGGAAACCGGCAACCGGGATACGTCGCCCAGTTCTTGGCGGAGACGCAGATAGGGCGCACTGCTACGGAGGGCGCCTCGAAACTCGCTCCACATTCAGCGAAGCATACCCTCAACCCGGGGCTCGACGATGTTGCGCATCGCGGATCGATCTCCCTGGTAGGATAGCGCTCTCTGGAAGGAGAAAACGGACTCTTGAAACGCGCAATACTCGGACTCATCCTGCTTGCATGCTTCGGCGTCTTCCCCATGATCGGGCAGACGGAGAGTTCCGCAGGATCCGCCGAGACCGATTCCGAGATTACCTCGCCCGCCACGGGCAAGCACGCTCCAGCACCGACTGCGGCCCAAGCGGATTCTCCAGACCCGGCCCACTCGGGCGCGGCAGAGAGCCACGCCGGTGCCGCATCCCACGCCAATCCGGTGTCGCCCGTCCTTCTCGGCCTGATCATCATCCTGGTGGGCGCTCGAATCGGCGGCCGGGCCGCCGAGTTCTTCCACCAGCCGGCCGTACTCGGCGAGCTTCTTTTCGGCGTCCTGATCGGCAACCTGACCCTCTTCGGCTTCGGCGGCCTGGAGTTTCTCGGTAGCGATGTCGGCATCCAGATCCTGGCCGAGATCGGCGTCATTCTGCTTCTGTTCGAAGTAGGACTAGAGTCCAACGTCAAGGAGATGCTGTCGGTCGGCATGTCGAGTCTCATGGTCGCTCTCCTCGGCATCATCGCCCCTTTCGCCCTCGGCTGGGGCGTTTCGGCCTGGATGCTGCCCAACGAGGAAACCCTCGTTCACGTCTTCATTGCCGCCACCCTCTGTGCCACCAGTGTAGGAATTACGGCGCGAGTGCTTGCCGACCTCGGCAAGCTGCAGACGCGAGAAGCGAAGATTGTTCTCGGCGCCGCCGTGATTGACGACATCTTGGGACTGGTGATCCTCGCGGTGGTAACGGGGAGTATTCAGGCTGCCAACCAGGGCACCGAACTTCACACCGCCGCGGTCGCCATCATCATCGCCAAGGCGGCGCTCTTCCTCGTCGGCGCTCTCGTCATCGGCGGTTGGTTCGCGCCCCGCATGTTCCGCCTCTCCTCGCGGCTACGCGGAGAAGGTCTCCTCGTTACCGTCAGCCTGGCGTTCTGCTTCCTCCTCTCCTACCTCGCCAATGCCATCGAACTCGCGACGATCGTCGGCGCCTTTGCGGCTGGATTGATCCTCGACGAAGTGCAGTACCGGGACCTCGTCCCTGACGGCCGCGAGCACGCCCTCGAGGAACTCCTGCAGCCGATCGCCGCCATTCTGGTCCCGATCTTCTTCGTCCGCATGGGACTCGAGGTGGACCTTTCGACCTTCGGGCAGGTCGAGGTTCTCGGCCTCGCCGGACTGCTCACGCTGGCCGCCATCCTCGGTAAGGGAATCTGTGCAGCGGGAGTCCTCGAGAAGGGACTCGATCGCCTCTCGGTCGCGGTGGGCATGATTCCGCGCGGAGAGGTCGGCCTCATCTTCGCCGCCATCGGCGCCTCGCTGACCCTGCACGGTCAACCGGTGGTCGCGCCCGCGATCTTCTCCGCTGTGGTCATCATGGTGATCATCACCACTCTGATCACGCCGCCATTGCTGAAGATCACCCTATCGCGGTCCGAAAAGGCGAAGGCACAGCGACCCTAGTGGACTGTAACCCCCAAACGACTAGCGCCTGGCCGGCCCTCAGGGCCGACCACTAACCGTTCGAGGGTTACAGTCCACTAGAGATCCGGCGGGTCTGTCGATGCCGGTTCCCCAGATTCGTCGAGGAGCGGGTTGGGCGGAGTAGGACGCCGCTCCTCCGGGAAGACGACGACGATGTCCTCCGGCCTGACCAACCCCAACTCCTCACGAGCGAGGCGTTCGAGGGTCTCGGCGTCGTTCTTCATCCGCTCGATACGCGCCTCGAGGTCCCGGATCCTGTCCTCGGAAAGGCGGATCTTCTCCTCTAGCTCCACCCGTCGCTCGCGCTGTTGGGACAGATCTCGATAAACGTCGACCGCCGCGATCGCCAGCACCAGAAGGGCCAGGGTCACTCCGACCGCCAGACCGACCGGAAGCCGGGAGCGCCGCGAAGTCGGCCCCGAAGAACTCACTCGATGCGCGGGAAAGCCCCAGCTCCTGGGTAGGTGGCAGCGCCGTCGAGCTCCTCCTCGATCCTCAGTAGCTGGTTGTACTTGGCCACTCGATCGCTACGGCACGGGGCGCCGGTCTTGATCTGTCCGGCTCGCGTCGCCACCGCGAGATCCGCGATGGTCGAGTCGGCGGTCTCGCCGGAACGGTGGGAAATGACGTTCGCATAGCCATGGACCTTGGCCATCTCAACCGCCTCCAGGGTCTCCGTGAGAGTACCAATCTGGTTGAGTTTGACGAGCAGAGCATTGGCCAGTCCCTGTTCGATGCCAAGAGCGAGGATCTTGGGATTGGTGACAAAGAGATCGTCGCCCACCAGCTGCACTCGGCGTCCCAGCTCGCGAGTCATCAGGGCCCACCCTTCGTGATCCTCCTCCGAAAGCCCATCTTCGATCGATATCAGTGGGTAACGATCGAGCCAGTCCGAGTACATGCCGACGAGATCGGCGGCGACCAGTCCGGACCTACCTTCACCGCGGAGCTCGTAGCGCCCGGTAACCCCTCCCTCGACCAGCTCGGAGGCCGCCACGTCGAGGGCCAGACCGATGTCACCCCCGGGCGAGTACCCGGCGCGCTCGATCCCCTCCATCAAGAGGTCGAGGGCTTCTTGGTTGCTCCCCAGGTTGGGCGCGAACCCTCCCTCATCTCCTACTCCCGTCGACAGGCCCTTGCCTTGCAGCACCTTCTTCAGACCGTGATAGATCTCGGTACCTGCCCGCAGCGCCTCGGCGAAGCTGTCGAAACCGATCGGCACCAGCATGAACTCCTGGATGTCAACCGAGTTGTCGGCGTGCGCTCCGCCGTTGAGGACGTTGAGCATCGGCACCGGGAGAACGGTCGCGGCCGGTCCTCCAAGGTAGGCGTAGAGGGGAAGTCCGGCGGTATCCGCCGCCGCCTTGGCCACGGCTAGAGAGACACCGAGAATTGCGTTGGCGCCGAGGCGACCCTTATTCTCCGTGCCATCGAGTTCGATCATCAGCCGATCGATCATCGCTTGGTCGCGCGCATCCATGCCGAGGATCTCCGGGGCGATCTCGTCCTCGACATGCTGTACGGCCCCCGACACTCCCTTGCCCAAGTAGCGATCACCGCCATCGCGCAGTTCGAGTGCCTCGCGAATACCGGTCGACGCCCCGGAGGGTACGGCGGCGCGGCCCAACGACCCGCTGGTCAGGACACAGTCGACTTCGATGGTCGGATTCCCACGGGAGTCCAGAATCTCACGGGCGGCCAGTTCTTCGATCTCAAACATCACTTCCCCTCCTGGCGAGATTGTATCCCGTGCCGGGCTTCAGGGACCGGCAGGATCCGAGAGGGTACGCCTCACTATGACGGCGACAGTTGGTAGTGCCCGCCAATCGCGTCGATGCAACCTATCCACGCAACATAGCTCACGAAAAAGAAAAACAGCTCACGAAAAAAGGCTCCTCGTCGAAACGAGAAGCCTTTGATTTCGTCGAATGGTTGCGGGGGCAGGATTTGAACCTGCGACCTTTGGGTTATGAGCCCAACGAGCTACCGGACTGCTCCACCCCGCGACAGTGTCGCGCTACCGTGGGCAGCGCGAACAGTGAATTTGTCACAGGCCCCCTTCACTGTCAAGGCCCAAGGAGCCGGCTGAGACAGTCGGCGGAAACGAGTCACTCCTGCCTTCTTCGTTGGCACCACGGACTTCGGAGCTCTCTCCCCGATAGGTCGCCCCTCAAACGTCGCAACCGTCCCACCAAATCTGTCCCCCCTTGACAGAAAGTTGTCACTTGTCCACAATACAGAACGAGCGCTCGGTTTGTTTATTCAATTCGCGTGCCTCTCTGGAGAGTCCCAACTGATCGCGCCCATCGGAGAGAGGAGCCAACGTTGGTCCAACGACGCAAACAAGACCGCTCGAAGGTCTCGATCGAGCAAGTACTCGCCGCCGCCCTCGAGCTGTTCTCGAACCAAGGCTTCGGCGCTACCTCGATGCGCAACATCGCGGACCAATCCGGCCTGTCCATGGGGAATCTCTACCATCACTTCCCCAACAAGGAAGCGATCTTCCAGAAGCTGCTCGATCGCTACTTCGAACGCCTCGAGGATCCCGACAATCCACTCCAGAAGGTGCTTCGCAAGGCCGACTTCCCAAACGACCTCGAGGCCCTGGCTCGGGCGATCGAAGGAGTCGTGGAGGAGAACTCGGCCTACATCCTGCTGATCTACATCGACGTCGTCGAGTTCAAGGGCGCCCATATCCGTTCCTTCTACGAAGGGATGGCGGCCCGCTTCGAGGAGGTCTACGGGGCGCAGCTAGAGGCCCGCAAGACAGCCGGCGAGTTCGGCGACGTCGACCCACTCGTCGCGGTGATCATGGCCACCCGCTGGTTCTTCTACTTCTTTACCGTCGAAAAGTGCTTTCACGTTCCGATGCACTTTGGGATGAGTCCCAAAGAGGCAACGAGCGAGTTCATACGCCTTCTGCGCTACGGCCTGCTGCCTCGATTGGGCAGCGACGCGGCACCCAAACCGCTAGACACCTAACCCTTGCGGGCTCACCGCCCGTCGGGCGGTCGTAGCTCATCCACTCGCACCCCGTTGGAGGAATTCGAACATGACTCACTCCCTACGCCTTCTCCAGCTCGCCGTACTCGGCGCAGCCCTATTCCCGACCGCTCCCCTCATTGCTCAGGATGCCGATGCCGACGACGTTTCTACCGAGTCCACCCAGGAAGCTGAGGCGGTTGACGAGAAACCCCGAAAGACCGGCGTCTCCGATACGATCGTCGTCACCGCACGTAAGCGCGAAGAGAACATCCAGGACGTCCCCATCGCCGTGACCATGATCCCGGCCGAGATCCTCGAGGACAGTGGCGCGACCGACATCACCGACATCCAGTCGCAGGTCCCCAACCTCTCGATCTACTCCGGACGCAACCAGTCGACCACCCTGACGGCCTTCATGCGAGGCATCGGTCAGGCTGACCCGCTGTGGGGAGTCGACCCGGGGGTCGGCATCTACATGGACGACGTTTACATGGCCCGCCCCCAAGGGGCCCTGCTCGACGTCGTGGACGTGGGACGCATCGAAGTACTTCGCGGCCCCCAAGGG
>JAIOJS010000510.1 GCA_019911795.1 Thermoanaerobaculia bacterium
CTTCTTCTTCCTCGTCAACTACGAGAACTTCGAGACCACGAGTCCATCGAATTCCCAGACCATCGACAAGATCGCCGGGGTGACTCAAGCTGATCTCGACGAGGTCACCAGCATCTTCCAGTCGGTCTACGGTTTCGATCCCGGTGCCTTCGATGCCAGTGACGTGGACAAGGACGAGAAGATCCTCTTGAAGCTCGCTTGGATCAGCCAGAAGCACCGCATCGACGCCACCTATCAGGTCGCAGACGGTGATGTGCTCTTCGACGACTTCCCAGAGGTCGCAGTCCTGCAGTCCAACCGGTACAACATCAACGAAAAGCTGACCGCCGTTTCGACCCAGCTCTTCTCGGGATGGACCAGCCGCTGGACCACCGAACTCAAGATCGGCTTCAAGGACGTAGAGAATCGCCAGATCAGCGTCGACAGCACGACTCCAGACTTCACCATCTTCACCGCTGCCGGCGGCACCATCGCCGCGGGCGGCGATCGATTCCGCCACACCAACGAACTCGACAACGAGTCGCGTGTCATTCGTCTGCGGACCGACTACCTGGCGGGAAATCACTTCATCACCGGTGGCATCGAGCAAGAAAAGTACTCGGTGCGAAACCTCTTCCTACCGTTCTCACACGGCAACTACAACTTTGGTTCGATCGACGACCTGCGCAACCGCAACGTCGCCTTCGTCCTGTACGGAAACTCCAACACGGGGATCGCCAAGGATTCCGAGGCGGACTTCAGCCTCGCCGTCACCAGCCTCTACATCCAGGACGAGTGGGCGCCAAGCAATAGCTTGACCCTCAAGTTCGGCTTGCGGTACGACGCCTATTCCAACGACGACGAGATCACTCTCAACCCAAGCTTCACGGCTCGTAACGGATTTTCAAACCAGGAGAACCTCGATGGCAAGGACTTGCTGATGCCACGCTTCGGCTTCACTTGGGCCCCGAGCCAGCACGTCACGATCCGCGGTGGGGCCGGTCTGTTCGGTGGAGGTACTCCGCTGATCATGCTTTCGAACAGCTACGCCGGCGACGGCATCAGCCGTACCTTCGCAGCCTTCCTGGCGCCGTTCTTCGGTCCTCCGGTCAGCGACGGGATTCAGTCCGCAGTCAACAATCTGCCCGATACCAACGCCGCCTTCACCTACCTCCAGCCGTTCATCGGAGTCAACCCCGATGCGGCGACCGATGCTCTCTCTCCCGACTTCGAGATCCTGAGCACCTGGAAGTACAGTATCGGAGCCGACTTCATCCTCGGCAACGACTGGTTCGTGAACACTGACGTGATCTACTCCGACGTCAACGACGGCTACGACATCTACGAAGGCCGTCGTGTACAGGTCGGAGTTGCTCCGGATGGACGCCCGATCTACAACTTCCCAGCCGACGGTGACTACATCGTACGCAACACGAGTGAGGGCAAGGGCACGGTGATCAGTGCGAGCCTCCAAAAGTCGTTCCCGTTGAGCGGCGATGGTGCTCTCGACCTCAACGCCGGTTACACCCACCAGGATGTCGATGAGGTCCGCTCCTACAATCGCTTCGTCGGCTTCGAGACCTACGCCTTCGATGCGCAGTCCGACCTGAACAATCCGCAGCTCGCTCCTTCGAAGTACGAGATCGAGGACCGAGTGACCGCCACTTTGCTCTGGCACGACAACCTGTTCGGCGATGCCACCACCTCGATCGGTTTGACCTACGCCGGGCGCTCGGGCCGCCACTTCTCCTACGTCTTTGGGAGTGGAGGCAATGGAGCCTTCGGTGGTACCTTCCTCGCCGACTTCGGCAGTGAGGGTGACAATCCCGGCCCGCAGCTGTTCTACGTACCCACGGGAGCCGGCGACCCGTTGGTCACCGGCAATGCCGCCTTCCTCTCCGACCTCAACGCCTTCATCGACAGTGATAGCTGCCTCTCCTCGCAGCGCGGTTCGATTGTCCAGCGCAACAGCTGTAGCACCGGTTGGGTTGGAATTCTCAGCCTGCGAATGATGCAGGAGATCCCGGCTTGGGGCGACACCAGCTTCGACGTCTTCTTCGACGTCGAGAACCTAACCAACCTGATCAACAGTGATTGGGGGCAGGTCGATAGCTATGCGGCGCCGTCAAACGTGGCTCCGGCCATCGTCGGAATCTCCGCCGATGGATCGCAGTACGTCTTGACGCCGAACCCGTCCTACAGCGGGACCCCTGACACGATCGTTCCAGCCCCGACGATCGCTCGGATCCCTTCGGCCTACCGGATCCAGCTCGGTCTACGGTACCGGTTCTAAGAGGTCGCCAGCGACTCACCGCCTCGGCCGTTCGCTCCACGAGTGGGCGGCCGAGTGGCGAGTCTTCGGGCACGAGTCGTGACTACGACTCGTCGTCCCGTGGAGAACTCTAGCTTTCCAGTTCTCTCTACTAGTGGACTGTAACCCTCGAACGGTTA
>JAIOJS010000511.1 GCA_019911795.1 Thermoanaerobaculia bacterium
TCGAAGGCCACGTACTCCGCGGTACCCGCCTGGAAAAGGGTCTTGGTAATCGCCGCGGTCAACGTGGTCTTACCATGATCGACGTGACCGATGGTCCCAATATTTACGTGCGGCTTCGAACGTTCAAACTTTGCTTTGGCCATGACTCCTCCTGAACTCCTTCTAGTGCGTCCCGCCCCGGATCAACCGGCGGCCTTGGCGACGACTTCTTCACTGACGCTCTTGGGCGCCTGCTCGTATGAATCGAATTGCATGCTGTAAGTAGCGCGACCCTGGGTTTGGGACCGCAGGTCGGTGGCGTAACCGAACATCTCGGCGAGGGGCACCTTGGTGCTGATGACCTGAGCGCCGCCCCGGCCCTCCATCTGCTGAACTCGGCCCCGACGCGAGGTGACGTCACCGATGACGTCGCCCATGTAATCTTCGGGCGTCACGACTTCCACTGCCATGACGGGCTCGAGCAGAACCGGATTGGCTCGCTTCATCGCGTCCTGGAAAGCCATCGAACCAGCGATCTTGAACGCAACCTCAGAGGAGTCGACATCGTGGAAGGTTCCATCATAGAGGTCGACCTCGATGCCACTCAACGGATAGCCGGCGAGAGGACCGGTCTCCATCGCTTCCCGAATACCCTGTTCGATCGGCTTGATGAATTCCCTAGGAATCGAACCACCGGTGATCTTGTTATTGAAGACAAAGTCTGCTTCGGTGGTAGGCCGGAGGTAGATCTTGCAGTGACCGTACTGACCGCGACCACCGCTCTGCCGAACGAAGCGACCCTCGCCCTCGGCCTCACGGAGAACCGCTTCACGATAGGCGACCTGCGGCCGGCCTACATTGGCGCCAACGTTGAATTCGCGGACCAAACGGTCGGTAATGATCTCGAGGTGCAGCTCCCCCATTCCCGAGATAAGGGTCTGGCCCGTATCAGGTTCGGTGTGCACTCGGAAGGTTGGATCTTCCTGCATCAGCTTGGACAGAGCGGTCGCCAGCTTCTCCTGGTCGGTCTTTGTCTTGGGCTCGATCGAGACCGAAATCACCGGCTCGGGGAAGGTCATCGACTCGAGCGCTATCGGATGCTTGGGATCGCAGATGGTCTCACCGGTCGAAACACCCTTCAAGCCGACAGCAGCCGCGATGTCGCCGG
This sequence comes from Thermoanaerobaculia bacterium, assembly GCA_019911795.1. Lineage (GTDB taxonomy): Bacteria > Acidobacteriota > Thermoanaerobaculia > Multivoradales > JAIOJS01 > JAIOJS01. The sequence goes on from JAIOJS010000511.1 coordinate 1,148, forward strand.
CCCAGACCTCGGAGATCTCCTCACGCTTGTTGGCATGCATCTTCAGGAGACGACCGATGCGCTCCTTGCGTCCCTTGCCGGTGGTCATCACTGAGGCACCCGACTCGATATGACCCGAGTACACCCGGAAGTAAGCCAACTGGCCGACAAAGGGGTCCGTCATGATCTTGAAGACGAGAGCCGCGAACGGCGCGTCGTCATCGGAAGCACGCGGCACCTTCTCTTCGGTATCGAGATCGATACCCTCGATTGGCGGCAGGTCCAAGGGCGACGGGAGGTAGTCGACCACCGCATCGAGCAGGGGCTGTACACCCTTGTTCTTGAACGCGGTGCCGCAAAAAACCGGCTGAATCTCGTTGTGAATCGTCGCCCTCCGAATCGCGGCCTTGAGCTCCTTATTGGAGATCTCCTCGCCGGCGAGATACTTCTCTAGGAGAACGTCCTCGGTCTCAGCGACCGCCTCGACCATCCGCTCACGAGCCGCCTGAGCAGCCGCCTGCAGATCCTCGGGGATATCCACAACCTCGAACTCGGCACCGAGATCCTCACCCTTGTAGTGAACAGCCTTCATCTCGAGCAGGTCGACGATTCCCACCATCTGATCCTCGGTGCCCCAGGGCAACTGAAGAACCACCGGAGAGGCATGCAGACGAGTCTTCATCATCGACACACAACGGTCGAAATCCGCCCCTACGCGGTCCATCTTGTTGACGAACGCGATCCGGGGAACCTTGTACTTGTCTGCCTGGCGCCAAACCGTCTCGGACTGGGGTTCGACACCGGCCACCGCGTCAAAAACAGCAACCGCGCCGTCGAGCACGCGAAGAGAGCGCTCCACTTCGGCCGTAAAATCGACGTGGCCCGGGGTGTCGATGATGTTGATACAGACATCTTTCCAGAAGCACTGGGTCGCCGCGGACGTGATGGTGATACCACGCTCCTGCTCTTGCACCATCCAGTCCATCGTGGCCGTGCCTTCGTGGACTTCACCGATCTTGTAGTTAACACCGGTGTAATACAGGATGCGCTCGGTGGTCGTGGTCTTACCGGCGTCGATGTGAGCCATGATCCCGATGTTCCGGGTTTTGGCGAGTGAAATCTTCCTTGGCATGGCTTCGTATTCTCTAGACTTCTTCTTTTCCTAGGTTTCCCTAGCGTTCTTTGGCTTTCTCGACATGAGCTTTCCCGGCGATCCGGGGCAGGCACTCCATAGCCTGCTTGAGGAGGCCGAAGCCTCCGGAAGACCTCCCAGCGGTCTCCTCCGTGCTACCAGCGATAGTGGGCGAACGCTTTGTTCGCCTCAGCCATCCGGTGCGTATCCTCACGCTTCTTGATGGCACCACCGCGACCATTCGCAGCATCCAACAATTCGTTAGCCAGTCGCGCCTTCATGGTCTGCTCGCTGCGCTTCTGGGCTCCCTGAATCAACCACCGCATCGACAGAGCGAGGCGACGATTCGGCTGCACCTCAATGGGTACCTGGTAGGTCGAACCACCAACGCGGCGCGACTTAACCTCGACACCCGGCTTCACCGACTCGATGGCCTTCTTGAAGACCTTCATCGGATCCTCGCCGGTGCGCTCGCGAATGGTCTCCATCGCGTCGTAGAAAATCCTCTCGGCCACTGCCTTCTTCCCATCAACCATGACGTTGTTGATGAACTTCGTCACCATCTGAGAATTGAAGACAGGGTCCGGAAGGACCTCTCGCTTGGGAACTTGTACGCGTCTCGACATTCCAACCTACCTCTTACGACTTGAACTCTGTTCTGGCTCGAACGACCGATCGGGGAGCACCTCTGGGCGCCTCTCCCGAGATCCATCAGGACCTAACTTTCGTCAGGACTTGACCTAAATATCAGGACTTGGTCTTACTTAGGACTTGGTCTTACTTAGAACTGGTCTTTACTTACGGACTAGCCTCTATCAGGACTTAGGCCGCTTCGCTCCGTACTTCGAGCGACTCTGGCGACGACCGTCGACGCCGACTGCATCCAGGGTGCCCCGGATAACGTGGTACCGAACACCCGGAAGGTCCTTCACACGTCCACCGCGAATCAACACGATCGAGTGCTCCTGAAGGTTGTGACCGACCCCGGGAATGTAAGTCGTGACCTCGATCCCGTTGGTCAAGCGCACGCGGGCCACCTTGCGCAGAGCCGAATTCGGCTTCTTCGGCGTCTGGGTGTACACACGCACACACACGCCACGCTTCTGCGGCGAACCCTCGAGCGCGGGGCTACTGGTTTTCGCCTTCTGAATTTGGCGGCCCTTGCGGACTAACTGATGAATCGTTGGCATGCGTACTATCTCCTACCATCCGGGATCGACACGAGGGCGCAGGACGCGCCCTTGCATCACGAAACGACAAAGCTGTTGAGTTGGCTGAACCTCGTGGCCACGTGCGGTGACCCGAGAGATACCTATCCAGTTGCGGCCTCGAGGGCCGCGGCGGAAGCTGCGACATTAGCAAGCGCGGGAACGCGCGTCAAGACCCAAACGACTCTAGAGCCGCCCCGACCTTGCAACGCTTCGAGCGACCGTCGACCGGGGACTCGGCTGGCACCTATGTAAGGAATGGGCGCCCCCAACGATCGGCTCAAACTACGCGTCTCAACGCTTGCGAATCTACTCCAGCTCCAGCACCTCCTTGGGCAGGGTCCGAATGTCTTCGCCAAAGTCGATGACGACCTCGGCCTCAATCTCCGGCTCCTCGTACACCACTTCTTCCATGTGGAAGTCGTGGTAGAGGCCCATGCCCGTACCGGCCGGAATCAACCGACCGACGATTACATTCTCCTTCAATCCGCGCAAGAAGTCTACCTTGCCGGAAATCGCCGCCTCGGTGAGAACCCGAGTGGTCTCCTGGAAGCTCGCCGCCGAGAAGAAACTCTCGGTGGAAAGCGAGGCCTTGGTGATCCCCAAGAGCAGGGGTCGACCGATTGCAGGCTGACCATCGGCGGCCAGGACACGCTCATTCTCGGCCTGGAATCGGAAACGATCGACCTGCTCGTCGATCAGGAAGGTGGTATCACCCACCTCCTCGATCTTCACCGAGCGCATCATCTGGCGAACGATCACCTCGATGTGCTTGTCATTGATGTTCACGCTCTGCGAACGGTAGACCTCCTGGATCTTGTCGACCAGGTAGCGCTGCAGCTCGTTCTCACCCAGGACCTGGAGAACGTCATGCGGGTTGATCGGTCCGTCGATGAGCGGATCGCCGGCCAGCACGCGCTCGCCCTCCTGCACATTGACGTGAATCGATCGAGGCACCAGGTACTCACGGCTCTCGCCCGAGTCGCCCTCGACGATGATCTTGCGCATTCCCCGCTGGAGGTCACCGAGATGGACGACACCATCGATCTCGCTGATGATGGCCGGCTCCTTGGGCGTGCGAGCTTCGAAGAGCTCGACGACCCGGGGTAGACCACCGGTAATGTCCTTGGTCTTGGTGTTCTCACGGGGGATCTTGGCGAGCACATCACCAGGATGGACCGTCTGGTCATGTTGCGCTACGAGATGCGACCCCGATGGCAGAAGGTATCGACGCTCGGCGCCGTCCTTGCCATGGACGACGAGCGCGGGGGCTCGCTTGTCCTGAGCCGACGCCTCGACGATGATCCGCTGGGTCAAGCCGGTGTTGCGATCCGTCTCTTCGCGAAGGTTCTCGCCCTCGACGATGTCGACGAACTCGACCTTGCCACCGATCTCCGTCAGGATGGCGGAGGTGAAGGGGTCCCACTCGACCAACTCGTCGCCGGGTTTGATCTCGGCGCCTTCATGCACCAACAGTCGCGAACCGTAGGTCAGCGCATAGCGCTCGAGCTCCCGACCCTTCGGGTCCTGCACCAGCAACTTACCGTTACGGTTGATGACGACCAGGTCGCCATCCTTGCTCTCGACGGTGTTGACGTTGAGGAACTTGACCTTACCGGGGTTGCGGGTGGTGTGCTTCGACTGCTCCGACACGTGACTCGCGGTACCACCGTAGTGGAAGGTCCGCATGGTGAGCTGCGTTCCGGGCTCACCGATCGACTGGGCCGCAATGACGCCGACGGCCTCACCGAGGTCAACCATGCGACCGTTGGCCAGGTTTCGACCGTAGCAGCGAGCGCAAGCGCCCCTAAGCGACTCACAGGTGAGCACCGACCGGATCTTGACCTTCTCGAGGCCGGCGGCCTGGATCGATGCGGCAATGTCCTCGGTGATCTCCTGACCGATCTCGACCAGCAACTCACCGGTGAGAGGATCATAGATCTCCTCCTGTGCCACACGACCCACCACGCGGTCCCGCAGGGCCTCGAGAATGTCTCCTCCCTCCATGATCGCGCCGACGAAGATGCCGTCGATGGTGCCGCAATCCTGTTCGGAGATGATGACGTCCTGGGCCACGTCGACCAAGCGACGAGTCAAGTATCCGGAGTCCGCCGTCTTCAAAGCGGTATCGGCAAGACCCTTTCGAGCTCCGTGAGTCGAGATGAAGTACTGGAGTACCGACAGCCCCTCGCGGAAGTTCGCGGTAATCGGCGTCTCGATGACCTCACCCGAAGGCTTGGACATCAAACCGCGCATACCGGCCAGCTGGCGGACCTGCTCACGAGAACCACGAGCGCCGGAATCCGCCATCAAGTTGATCGGGTTGAATTCGCCCTGGGCTTCTTCTTCCTTCTCCATGGCGAGGAACATCTCATCCGAGACGTGCTCGGTAGCACGGTGCCAGATGTCGATGATCTTGTTGTGCCGCTCACCCTGGGTGATGACACCCGCCGTACGCTGCTTCTCGATCGCGAGAACGTCGGTCTGCGCCTTGGCGAGGATCCTGCCCTTGCTTGCCGGAATCACCATGTCGTGGAATCCGAAGGAGATACCCGCCTTGGTGGCGTAGTAGAAGGTTACTTCCTTGAGTTCGTCGAGCATCTGAACGGTCAAGTCGTTACCGTGCCTGAAGTAGCAGTAGCCGACGAGATCCTGGAGTCCACGCTTCTTGAGGAGACCGTTGATGAACGGCAGCTCCTCGGGGAGGTGCTGGTTGAAGATCACACGGCCAACCGTGGTATCGATCAGCTTGGCCTCGATGTAGTCCACCTCGGCGTGCAAGATATCCTGCGATTGAAACTGTGTCTGCAGGTTGATGTACGGACCGGTGTAGCGAACCCGAATGGGGGTTTGCGTCTCCACCACGCCCTCTTGCAACGCGAGAACGACCTCGTCGAAGTCAGCGAAGACGCGTCCCTCACCGATGGTCTCTGGCTTCTCCATCGTCAGGTAGTAACCACCGAGGACGAGGTCCTGGGAGGGCACTGCCAACGGCCGACCGTGGGCCGGCGAGAGGATGTTGCGGGCCGATAGCATGAGAACGTGGCTCTCGACCTGGGCCTTGGCGGACAGCGGTACGTGGACCGCCATCTGATCACCGTCGAAGTCGGCGTTGAAAGCCGCACAAACCAACGGGTGAATCTGGATCGCCTTGCCCTCGATCAGCACCGGCTGGAACGCCTGGATGCCAAGTCGATGGAGCGTGGGCGCTCGGTTGAGGAGCACGGGATGATCCTTGATGACCTCCTCCAGAGCATCCCAAACGGCATCCTCTTCGAGGTCGACCATCTCTTTGGCCGCCTTGATCGTGGTGGCCAGGCCAAGCTTTTCGAGACGGTTGTAGATGAAGGGCTTGAAGAGCTCCAAGGCCATCTTCTTCGGGAGACCGCACTGGTCCAAGTGAAGCTCCGGACCGACGACGATCACCGAACGACCCGAGTAGTCGACGCGCTTACCGAGCAGATTCTGCCGGAATCGCCCCTGCTTACCCTTGAGGGTATCGGAGAGAGACTTGAGGGGTCGATTGTTCGATCCCTTGAGGACGCGACCGCGACGGCCGTTGTCGAATAGAGCGTCGACCGCCTCCTGCAGCATGCGCTTCTCGTTGCGCACGATGACCTCTGGAGCCCGAAGCTCGAGGAGCTTCTTGAGCCGGTTGTTGCGGTTGATCACACGTCGGTAGAGGTCGTTGAGATCGCTGGTCGCGAATCGACCGCCATCGAGTGGCACCAAGGGACGCAGCTCTGGCGGAATGACCGGGATGACCTCGAGGATCATCCATTCCGGACGATGCCCGCTCTGCCGGAAGGCTTCGACGACCTTGAGGCGCTTGGCGGCTTTCAAGCGACGGATCTGGCTCGAATCGGTCCGCATGACGATGCGTAGCTCTTCGGCCAACTCCTCGATCTCGAGGCGAGCCAACATCTCCTGGATCGCCTCAGCGCCCATCCGAGCTTCGAAGGAACCCTCGCCGTACTCATCGCGTAACTCGCGGAAGCGCTCCTCCGACAGAAGCTCTGCCTCCTTCAGCTCAGTGTCACCGGGATCGATGACCACATAGCTCTCGAAGTAGAGAATGCGCTCGAGGTCGCGCAGGGGCAGGTCGAGCAGGTGCCCGATGCGACTCGGCAGGCCCTTGAAGAACCAGACGTGCGAGACCGGTGCGGCCAACTCGATGTGGCCCATGCGTTCGCGACGGACTCGCGAGCGGGTCACCTCGACGCCACACTTGTCACACACCACGCCGCGGTGCTTCATCCGCTTGTACTTACCGCACAAGCACTCCCAGTCAGTGATGGGACCGAAAATCTTCGCGCAGAACAGGCCATCCCGCTCCGGCTTGAAGGTTCGGTAGTTGATGGTCTCCGCCTTGGTGACCTCACCGTGAGTCCAGGACCGGATCTTGTCCGGTGAGGCGATCGAGATCTTGATGGCGTTGAAGTCCTGCATGGACTGCGGCCGGTCGTTTCGCTTGTCGAATCGGCTGTATGGCTGCAAAGGATCTACCCCCTTTGGGTATCCGGCGCTAACGGTCGCGCCTACTGCGTATTCCGAGCGACCGACCCCACCGGGGCCGACCGCAAAATTCACTAGCTGTGTTCTTAGGTCTTCAACAGTTCAACGTCGAGACAGAGGCTCTGAAGCTCCCGGATCAAGACGTTGAACGATTCTGGAAGTCCCGGGTCATCGAGCACGTCGCCCTTGACGATCGCCTCGTAGATCCGACTACGTCCTTCGACATCGTCACTCTTGACGGTCAACAGCTCCTGCAAGGTGTAGGCAGCGCCGTAGGCCTCGAGAGCCCAGACTTCCATCTCACCGAAGCGCTGTCCACCGAACTGTGCCTTACCACCCAGCGGCTGCTGGGTAATGAGCGAGTACGGACCGATCGACCGTGCGTGGATCTTGTCGTCGACCAGGTGAGAGAGCTTGAGCATGTAGATATACCCAACCGTCACCCGCTGTTCGAAGACCTCTCCCGTAATACCGTCGTAGAGGTACGTCTTGCCGGAATCCGGCAGACCGGCGTCAGCCAAGTAGCGCTGAAGGTCCTTCTCCCCCGCACCGTCGAACACCGCGGTGGCGAAGTCCACTCCGAGAATCTGGCCGGCCCACCCGAGGTGGGTCTCCAGAATCTGACCGACGTTCATACGGCTCGGTACGCCGAGAGGGTTGAGAACGATCTCGACCGGGGTTCCGTCGGGCAGGAAAGGCATGTCCTCCTCGGGCAGGATGCGCGAGATGACGCCCTTGTTGCCGTGGCGACCCGCCATCTTGTCCCCGACCTGAAGCTTGCGCTTCATGGCGACGTAGACCTTGACCAACTTGATGACGCCCGGAGGCAGCTCATCACCCTTCTGCAAGAGCTGGATGCGCTCCTCGTGGACCTTGTAAAGGACCTCGATGTGCGAGTCCGTCTTCCGGTAGAGGCTCTCTGCCGTTTCCAGCAACTTCTTGTTGCTCAAGGGCAGTCGCAGAATCTCCTGACGGGTCAGTCCCTTGAGCGCCCCGAGGGTGATCTCGTCGCCTTTGGCCAACAGGTCGGCACCGGCCTTGTTGGAGACCTTGTTCGAGACCTTCTGGCCGATCAGGAGATCGGAGATCTTCTTGTTACGCTCCTCGGTCAGGATCCGCGTCTGGTCGCGGATGTTCTTCTCCATCCGGTCGATTGCATCCCCTTCGATCTCGACGTGGCGCTGATCCTTCTCGACACCCTTGCGCGAGAAGACCTTGACGTCGACGACCGTGCCCTCGATTCCGGGAGAAAGCTTGAGACTCGCATCGCGAACGTCACCCGCCTTCTCACCGAAGATCGCCCGCAGGAGCTTCTCCTCGGGGGTCAGCTGAGTCTCTCCCTTGGGAGTAACCTTCCCGACCAGGATGTCACCCTGCGAAACCTTGGCACCGAGACGGATAATGCCGCTCTCGTCGAGATCCTTGAGGGCCGCCTCGGAGACGTTGGGAATATCCCGCGTGATCTCCTCAGGGCCGAGTTTGGTATCCCGTGCCTCGATCTCGAATTCCTCGATGTGGATCGAAGTGTAGGCATCCTCCTTGACCACCTTCTCGGAGATCAAGATGGCATCCTCGAAGTTGTATCCCCGCCAGGGCATGAACGACACCAGGACGTTGCGCCCCAGAGCCAGATCGCCACGATCGGTCGAAGGGCCATCGGCGAGCACCGCCCCCTTCTTAACCCGCTGCCCCTCTCGAACAAGAGGCTTCTGGTTCACACAGGTGTTCTGATTGGAGCGACGGAACTTCGTCAACTGGTAGATATCCGCACCGAACTCGCGGGCCTCTCCCGTTTCGAAGTCCTCACCCTCGACCCGGACGATGATGCGCTGAGCATCCACCGAGTCGACGATCCCGTTGCGCTTGGCAACCACCACCGCGCCCGAGTCATGAGCGACGGTGCGCTCCATGCCGGTGCCAACGATAGGCGCCTGAGTGCGAATGAGAGGTACGGCTTGGCGTTGCATGTTCGAACCCATCAAGGCTCGGTTGGCATCGTCGTGCTCGAGGAAAGGGATCAGGGCGGCGGCCACCGAGACCAACTGCTTGGGACTTACATCCAAGAAGTGAACCTGCTCGCGCTCCACCGTGATGAAGTCGCCGCCGGCGCGCG
>JAIOJS010000512.1 GCA_019911795.1 Thermoanaerobaculia bacterium
ATCGCACCCCGCGCGTGGGGAGTCACGCGCCGGGATAGCTCGTTGGGATCGGCCTTGGAGCGCTGCCAAGCCCCGTTCTCTATCGACCCGATGGCACTTCGTAACGCTGATCGACCCCCAACTCCCCGGCCGAACTGCACCGCGAGGCGCCCGAGGACGGACTCCGCCTCGAGGTCACCGCGAGTCCGCGAGATCTCGTGCTCCAGGAGTTCCGGGATCGTGAAGTGCTGCAGCAGAGCCACGATATCGGCGAAGGCCTCGTGGAGAGCGAGGACATCGGGATTGGAGGGCTCGTTGAACCTTGGGTACATCCCATCGATGACGGCGTGGGTCGTCTCGTGGACGATGATGTCGTGCGAGAGGCAGGTGTACACCAGGCTGCCCGGTCGATGCAGACCGGACTCGCCCCGCGCCTCGAAGTAACCAAAGAGCAGTCCGACCTCCTGGGGACTGTAGTAGGCGTTGGCCTGCTCGAGGGCATGGGGTCTGATCTCTAGGCGCTGCACAAATCCGCTGTCGTCGTAGGAGTCCTTGGGATTGGGCTCCGGACGCCACAGTACCGGCCGTCCCAGCGCAAGTTCGAAGTGCTCGATGGTCTTCATCGCTACCGCATAGACCATCTGCTGGTGAAACTGCGGATTGCCCTCCGACGGCGCCCAGCCATCCTGAGCCAGGAGACTCTGGTTGTTCAAGTTGACGCCATCGTAGCGATACGGTCCGGTGTCCTTCACCTCCAGGTACTCACCGACCGGCCCCGTGGTGAGCTTCTCCCAACGAACATCGAGGGTCACTTCGCAAACGTCCACAGTCTCGAGCTGACCGGAGAGGCTGGGATCGGTGGCGTAGACCCGAATACGGCGGTGCGCAGGATCCGGCACCTCGGGCTTGGTAATCGCCACCGGCGGTAGCTCGGGCTCGAAAGCCTCCACCACCTTGGTCCGGGGAACGGGCCGTCCGGAGGCGATGGGATAGCGAGCCATCACATGGGCACGCAGCGCTCGGGATGCCTCGGTATCAGCGATCACCGCGTCCATGAACTTGCACAGCTGCTTCTCGGTAAGCTGGGGGGTGGCCTCGGGATCCGGCACGATCTCCTGAAGGTCTTCGTTCAGCGACCAGCGCTGGGCCAACTCGATGTTGAACATCTCCTCCCGCGGAGTGGGGCGGTCGATGCCCAGGCCGGTGACCACACGTAGGAAGGCGAAGGAGCTATCCGATTCCTCGCTCGGCGCCAGAGTCAGGTTGGGTCGCACCGCGAGCGCAGCGCGCGCCTGAAGAATGCCGTTGCCAAAGTACTCCTTGTTTGACTTGGTCTTGGCCGAGGTGAAGAGGGCGTGCCGGACCGCCTCGACCCGCCTCCAGCTGACCGGCAATTCATGTTTGTACTTCTCGATCCACAGGGCCGCCGCGGCCGCGACCTGAGGCGTTGCGCTCGAGGTCCCCTCACCGTTGAGACGTACCAGGTCGCGACAACCGTACTTGGCCCAAGGGATGTTGGGGGTGTAGGCGGCGAGGGCAAAGCGCATCGCGGACTTCGGTCCGAAGCTACCCTCGAGGGTCCGGCCCTTGAGGTCTGCGTAGGGCTTGCCATCTGCCATCACGCCGCAAACCGCAATCACTCGGTCGTAGCGGGCCGGGTAGACCAGCTTGCGCGGCGGCAGTTTGGCGACGTGGTTGCCCGAGGCAGCACACAGACAGAGCCCGGCGTCGTAGGCATCGTCCACCGCCTCGCCCCAGGCGCGCGACGGCACTCCGCCCATGCTCAAGGTGGCCACCGCACAGCCGATGTCAGCCGCGTACCGCAAAGCGCGGGCCAGTGCACTGGTCCTCAGCAACACGACGCTGTCGCAAACCCGGATGGGGACGATGTCGGCGTTTGGCGCGCCCCCGAGAACCTGCGCCCCATGGGCAGAGACCGGGCCTCCGGCCAAGATGCTGAGAGTACCGGTTCCGTGTCCTGAGTTGTCGAGAATCGGCAGCCAGTTGTTGGGATCTTCGGCGCTGGTGGGGTTGCCGTCGCGACCGACGAAGTTCCACTCCAATTGGCCGAGAATGTTGGCAGGCGTGGTCTCGTGGACCGAGTAGTAGCCCGTGTCGAGGTGGGCGATCCGGGTGCGCGGGTCCGCAAACACTACCTCCTCGCGCGCTCTCCCGAGCTGCGAGAAGGGATCGCCGAGGTGCCAACCAAACTCGTCGGGACCCTTCGCCTTGCCGTGCGTTCCGTCCTGCAGAATCGGCGAGCAGTCACCGCCGAGGGCCAACCGCGAGGGATCCTCAGCCTCCTCGGACGAGTCGACGAAGACGGACTGGATGAGATCCGGCTCCACGAAGAGGACATCCGAGGCGTCGATCCCGAGTTGACGAGCAACTCGCGCATGCGCCTGGTCCCAGGGAGTGTCGTGGCCCGCGCTGGCATGCGTCAGATACCACTGCGGGCTGGCATCGAGTCCGAAGCTCCCGCCACGACGGGAGGAGGACGGGTAGAGCGGTTCGAGATCGCTCCTCGCCTCCACCGCGCCGAGGTTTGCCGAGGGACGCAATTTGACGAGAAGTACGTCGGATCCGGACACCATGCTCTTGCTGTTCACCGTGCTTGCCTCCTGATCTTCGGAGAGTGCTGGGTTCGCTCAGAATACACGACGTGTCTCGACAGTCAGCGCGGCCTGGGTGGGTCGTGATAGTCGAACTAGTCCAGTCGAGCTACTCCATGAGGAAGGAAGGACACTTCCCGGTATGGCGTTTGAAGGCGCGCTGAAAGGTCCTGACGTCGCGAAAGCCAGCGCGGAAAGCGACCTGATTGATACTGTGTTCAGTCGTGCGAAGCTGTCGAGCCGCCCAGGAGATGCGTAGGCCCTCGATCCAGTAGTGGAAACCGATGCCGGTGTGGCGTCGGAAGTAGGCCGAAAAGTAAGTCCGGCTCAGACACGCGATCTCGGCGGCGTCGTCGAGGGTGATGGTCTCGTCGAAGTGTCTCGAGACGGCGGCGAAGACCCTTTGCAAGCGTGCGTTGCGCCGCATGCGCTGCTCTACTCGGCGGAGAATTTTCGCTTCCCGTTCTCGCGCCGCCTCGAACTCGAGCGCCAGGGCACTGGCCGAAGGGCGACCCGCGCCCCACCACCGCGACAGGGAGAGTTCACCGCTCGACGACATGGAGGGGGCTTGTTCCGGGGACTCGAGGACTTCGGGCATGGGTTCACTCCTTGACGTAAAGGGAGGGCATTCCCTCCCGAAGATGAAAGCAGTTGCCAAAACTCGGGTCCGTCACGAACCGCACAACCGCCCAATTCACTGGTAAATATGCGATGTCTCTACTAAGGAGTGGTAGAAATGGTCAAAACATTACATCCCGAGCGAAAACTCTCCCGGGTCCACGGCGCTGGGAACATCGCTCCAGGACGAAGAAGGCGCGGCAAATCTCCTCATGGCGATCCGCCGCCGGTGATTCGGACGGACGGGGCGATCGCAACCTACTGGATGCTGTTGCTAGTGGCGGTCGCGGCTGGAGCCCGTGCCGCGCCGAGCTAGAACTAGCCCATGCCACCGAGCAGGACGCTGGAACCGGCGAGGGTCCGACCAAGGTAGGTCCCAACCAAGGTAGGTCCCGGAACTCACCGGGCGGGAGCAGCCCATGGAGGAGACTTCATATCCGCGAGGTATCTCCCGGCTCCCTAGGACCTCAGTCGTCAGGCGTCTCCGCGAGATCCTCGAAACAAACGGTGCGATTCCTTCCGGTCCGTTTCGCCTGGTAGAGGGCGTCGTCGGCCTTGGCAAGGAGCGCGTCGACCGAGGAATGTGCCTCAGGCAAAACCGAGGCGACTCCGGCGCTCAAGGTTAGAACTTCGGCGACTTCGGAGTCAGGGTGCTCGATCTTCAACTGGCTGACGGCACGACGGACTCGATCGACGAAGTCGAAGACGTCCCTCGCCTCGACCCGCGGCATGACGAAGGCAAACTCCTCACCACCGTAGCGTGCGACCAACTCGCCTGCTCTCGAAGCGTACGAAGCCAGGCAGGTGGCCACTCGGCGAAGACACTCGTCACCGGCGAGGTGTCCGTAAGCATCGTTGTAGGCCTTGAAGCAATCGACGTCAAAGAGCGCCAAGGTTACCGGCTCTTGATGTCGCTGCCCTCGACGAATCTCGTCCTCGAGACTCTGGCTGAGGCGACGTCGGTTGGCAATGTTGGTCAGGTCGTCCACCAGGGTGAGCTGGCTGAGGACTCGGTTGACCTCGCTGAGTTCCTGATTTGCCTTGGCAAGCTCGCGTTGCGACCGGCTGAGACGACGGTGCGAAACCGCTAGTTCGATGGCCCCGGCGACCTGATGACCGATCGCCTCGAAGGTACGAACGCTCGCCGCGGACAGCAAACCCGGATCTTCCGACTCCATGTTTAGAGCTCCCAGCACCCGCCCGCCGATCTTGAGAGGAACGACCAGTTCGCACCGGACCCGGTCGTTGATCGCTATGTACTCGGGATCGACGGTGACGTCAGGGACGGCCTCGGTTTGGCCCCGGGAAACGGCGCGCCCTACGATTCCGGCGTCGATCGGCCAGCGACTCCGGTGGATGGGGATCGCGGGCGTCATCGAAATCGCGCGCTCCTGCCAGAACTCCCCGGCGTCGTCGGACACCACGATTGCGGCCACGATAAGGTCGAATCGCTTCCTCAAGTACTCGACCAATCCCTGCAACCGGGGTTGGAGACCCTTGGAGTCCACCACGCGACGAGACACCTCGGCTAGAGTCTCCAACACGTCGGTACGGGCGCGAACCTCTTCATACAAAAGCCCACGAGCCACCGCTCCCGAGATCTGCTCGGCGACCGCCTCGAAGAGAAGGAGTTGGTCGCTAAAGCGGGCCGGCTGGACGCTCTCCGCGTTGAGGACAGCCACCACCTGTCCTCGATTCCACACCGGGACACAAATCTCGGAGGCGGTTCGACCGAGAGTCTCGACGAAGCCCAGAAAGTCCCGCAC
>JAIOJS010000046.1 GCA_019911795.1 Thermoanaerobaculia bacterium
TGCCGCCGATCTCGGCTTGCTACTCTACTTCGCGGGTCGCCACGATGAGGCGGCAGCGCAGTACCGGCAGGTCGAGGAGCTCGCGCCTGGCTTCGCTTACGCCGCTTTTGGAGACTGTCTGAATCGGGTCGCTCTCGGCACCGCAGAGCAGGGAGTTGCACGCCTGCGTCGCGCCGGCGTCGGCGGTGTCGGCGCTGATGTCGACGGCGATCCCCTGCTGCTCGGTGCGCTCGGGCACGCCCTCGCAGTCTCCGGCAATCGCGACGAGGCTCACCACGTCCTCGCCGCCTTAACGGCCCTGCCGGAGGCGACGAGCGGACATCAGGCACTGGTGTTGGCAGCGCTGGGACGGCCCAGGCATGCACTCGATGCGCTCTTCAAGGCCTGTCAACAGCGGTCGCGTTTCGTCGTGTTCCTCGACGAGTGGCCAGCCTTCGATTCCCTCCGCGCCAAACCGAGCTATTCCCGCCTACCGATCTGGTCAGTGCCGCCATTACCCCCGCGCGGTTCCAAGACCGGCCCTGCTGCAGACCCTGGCCGAGGCGGTTCGCAACTGCCTGCCTATTCACTGCCAGGCACATTTCGAGACACATTTCAAGACACACATTTCGAGACATGCACTCTAGCGCCGAACCTCGATGGCCGCTGCCCGAAGGGCCGCTTGCGACGTGGGTTCGACTTCGGTTCGCCAAGAAAAGAGCTCGAGCCGAGGCCGGTCAAGCTCCGCACTTGGGAGAATGGGTGACACCGCGACGAGGCGGAGCGCCCGACCTCCGGAGACGTCGAGAACCAAATCGACCCGTTGCAGCGCCCAAAAGAAGGGCCCCGCGGCTTAGACCGCGGGGCCTCATGAGCTCCTGGGAGCTACCTACTGGTTGCAGATCGACACGTCGTCGAGGCCTGCTTCTATCAGGTCACCACCGGCCGTGCCGTCGGCTACCCGCAGTCGGAACCGAACGTTGGTTCCCGCCGCTGCGGTGGCCGTAGCCTGAGTCCAGGCTGCGTTCGACGTGACATCACCCCGTGACGCCATCGTGCTCCAAGAAGTGCCGCCGTTGGTTGAGATCTCCAAACTGAAGAAGTCACCGGCATCGTCACCCGCATCGCGCTGGCCGTGGTACCACCAGACTGACACGTTCGAGGCCTGGGACACCGGATAGACCGGCGACAGGACGACACAGGTGCCGCCATCCACGTCGTTGACTCCGGCCGAGGTGTTGACGGCCGAGAAGAAGGCATTGCCACTTCCGGTTGTGTGATCCCCGGCGAGTTGGGTCGTCACGCCACCGTTGATGACCTGGGTCGGTGTCCCGATGACAAACGATCCCGTCGAGCAGGTGCTCGAAGCGTCGTTGGTCCAACCCGCGGCACCGCCTTGGAAGTTCACCTCAGCGGTGCAGTTGCTGACCTCGTCAAAAACACGAACGTTGCGGAATCGGCTGGTGTTGCCCGATCCGGCATCGTTGTCGTTGGTCAAGACCAAGAACATCGTTCCAGTGTAGTACTGTCCCACCGGAATGGAGTAAGTGGTAAACGCGGTCCCACTGTAGTTGTCGAAGTCGTGGTTGGCGCTCGTCCAGTTTTGGGTGCCATGGAGTTGGAAGATCCGAACGTTGTTGGTGAGAGTATCGTCTTCGTCGAAACCGATACCGTGAATTTCACCCTGGGAGGTCGACTGGAATTCGAACTCGAGCACGGTGTTGGCGGTGATCGCAAAGGTCTGCGTCGTCCGCCGCCAGGTGTTGTCTTCGAGCAGAATCGTGTCCGCACTCTCGACCGTCACGTTGCCTGAAGTATCTTGGTTCGAGTACGACACCGTACCCGTGACGTTCCAGTTGATGCAATCGACGCAGCCGCCGACCGAGTTGACGGTCACCGACACACTGTCCGATCCGCTGAGCGAACCCGAGTCGCTAACCGACGCGGTGACCGTATGGACACCCACCGACAAGGTGGAGGTGGCGAAGGAACCGCCGGACCCGATCGAGCCGTCGAGACTCGATGACCAGGCCAGCGAGCTCGTCAGATCACCATCCTCGGCGTCGCTCGCAGTTCCAGCGAAGTTCACCGTCGTCCCTTGATCCACCGTCACCGGACCGGCGGGAGCCGTGATGTTGACGGTCGGCGCCGTATTGCCCGGAGGGTTGACGGTCACGTTGACGGTGTCCGTCGCCGTGAGACTTCCCGAATCCGTTACGGACGCTGTCACCACGTGCGATCCCACGGACAGACCGCTCGTGCTCACGGATCCACCCGTTCCCAGGGCACCATCGAGGGACGAAGTCCATGCGATGCTGGCCGTAAGGGATCCGTCCTCGGTGTCGCTGGCGGTTCCGGTGAAGTTGATCGAGTCTCCCACCGTGATGGTGGTCGGATCGCTCGGAGCCGTGATCGTCACGGCTGGCGCAGTGTTGCCCGGCCCACAGGGTGAATCCCCAGTGACCACGACGTCATCGATGAACCAACCGGTGAAGTTGTTGGCGGTACCGTCCACCGTGTTGAAGCGGAATCGAACTTGGATGTTCGAACCGGCAAAGGACGCCAACGAGATACCGCCGCTAGAAGTCCAGGTGGCCAAAGACGTATTGGTCGAGTCGCGCGACCATACCGAGGTCCAGGCCCCGCTACCCGCGACCGAAACTGACACATCAGCCTGATCGAACGAGCCTGCCGTGTAGTTCTCCACCTGTCGGTAGAAGTCGAAGCTCAAGGTCGACGAAGCGGTGATACCGCCAATCGAGGGAGAGATCAGATTGCCACTATTGGTTCCCGATGCGTAGTTACAGGTCGAGTCCTGACCGTAGTAGAACGCGTTGGTGGGTGAGCTATACCCCGGACTGGCACAGGACGAGTTGCTCGTCAGATGCCACAGTCCGCTGGTGGTCCAGCCGCCAACGCCTCCTTCGAAGTCGTCGGAAAGGCCACCTCCAGTTCCCGAGTCGACCGTCACCAAGACCGAATCCTGAGCACTCGAGCAGGATGTGGTTGCCGTGACGGTGTAACTGGTCGAAGTTGAGGGCGAGACGCTGATCTGCGCCGCGGTCTGACCTCCCGGAGACCAGCTGTAGGTGTGTCCGCCGAGAGCACCCGTCCCGATCGCAGCCGAATCGCCGAGGCAGATCGTCTGGTCCGGACCGGCGTCGGCTACCGGCGCTGGAGTGCACGTGGTCGAGCACTGAGGTCTTGCGCCACAGGCGATCCCGTGGGCGTCGAAAGCGTCCCAGATGCGGCAGGCGTTGGGTGTGCCGTTGGCGAGATTCCCGTCGTCGTCATCGGCCGGCAGAAAGACCGTGTACCAGTTGGTCGATCCACAACCATCGACCGTCGCACTGGGGTTGCAGAGTCCGCCCGAAGCGACCCGATAGGCCGACTTGCTGGGGGTCAGACTGCCGTACCAGATGGCGTCCATCGCCGCCCAGCCGGCCGTCGTGCCGTGCTCGGCGACGAGCATCTGCGCAAGATCCCAGTTGGCCGTACTCGCGATGTAGCTCTCGCAATGTCCTTCATAGCCCATAATTCCCTGATACGCCGAACATGGGCAGGAACTGCAGGAGTTGAAGGCTCGGTCACAGTTGAGGCCGCTGTTGAGTTCAACGGTGTTGGGCCGAGCGACGTGCGGGCCACCAATAGCGTAGGACGCCATGTCGCGAACCCCGGTACAGCTGCCAACATCACAGTTGTTGCACACGTTGGCGGTGAAGTTGTCACCGATACAGGAGTCCCGAGTCTCGAGAAAAGCAAAGGTATCGCCAACCGCCTCACCCGAAGCGCGGTCGCTCGCGGCGCCACCCGAATTGGTGTCCATCCCATGGCCCCATTCGTGGAGGAAGACGCCGGCGATCTCGCCCGTGTTGTTGCAGCCGCCCCCTGAGGTATAGAAATTGACGCTACTGCCGTTCCAGAAGGCATTGCAGTTGTTGTTGATGTTCATGTTTGCGGTCAGCGTGCCGTTCAACCAACTGTTGCCCGGGAAGAACGAGGCCGCCTTCCGATTGATATTGGTCAAGTGGTAGAAGCCGGACCGGGCGGAGTGAGTGTTGCCCGCGCCGCCGAATCCGGGAGTCGTGCAGTCAGTTCCACCGCTCGATCCGAAGTTGAGATTGCCGTCGCTCGAGGACAGGGAGATCGAGCCACAGTTGTCGCTGATCCTCACATAACGGCCATTGAGCGTCGAAGTCGCGGTCCCGCCGCTGTAGATGTACGAACCGTTGGCATCCGTGATCTTGGTACCGCTGTTGGTGACCGAGCAGGAGGGCAGGCCTCGGACCTCCTCAGGGTCGGTATTCGTCACCGGATAGATACCGGCGGTGACATCCGCCGTTCGGTTCTCGTCCCGCAGTCGCAGGACCTCACCGGTTCGCGCGTCGACCAAGGCCCCATAGGTGGCGTCATCGCCCGATCGGCGAAACTCGAACGACCAGACGAGGAGATGATCGTAGCCGTCGGCCCTGGTACCAACGAAGGGTTGCCCCGGGGCCTCTCCATCTCTAGCCACAGGGTAGATCCTGAGAGTTCCACGGTCCAAGACCTCAGCAAGAGCGTTACCTCGCACCCCGCTGTGCCTAAGGACTCGATTGAAGGCAGCGGCGCGTTCGATCGTCGGACGCGTATCAATCCGAACATCAGCGACGCGATCGACACCGAACTGCACGATATTGCCGTGGTTGATGCGGAAGAAGACGTTCGCTCCTTCGACCGCAACGCCATTGTGAACCTGCTGGAACTCCACCATCCAAAGGTAGTCGTTCTCGCCATAGACCAGGCTCCGCTCTCGGTCGAGACGGAGGTCGCTCAGCGAAACACGGAGGAGTTCCTGGTTATCAGCGATGAACGATTGCAGCAGGCCGGCCACACCATCGAGGTCGATATCTCCATCGGCCGCCGCGATTCCCACATCCGCTCGCGAGAGTCGATTCCCTCTACCCGGAATCAGCGGGATTCCCTCTCCTTGAATCAGATGAGGGCGATCATTCCGTTCATCCCACCGAACCTCCCAGGAGACTCCGTTTCGGTTGAGAAAGGACTGCAACGCCGGAACCTCGGCCGCGGAGGAAGCGCCCATTTCATGGCGAGTCAGGGACGGGGCCACGTCGAGCCGGGAATCGGACTGAATCCCAGAGAGCTCACTCTTGTTGTTGTCCTGGGGTGCATCGAAGGCCATCGTGGCCGAGCCGGTAAGTACGAGCGCGGCTACCGCGCTCGCCCATTTGGCGAATCTCGCTAGTGTCATCCTGGGTCTCCCTTGGCTGAAGCACCGACGGAAGGAGTTGGGTCTCTGCCACTCCGTCGAGTGCCGATTTGCACTTGCCCCCCAAGGGAGTCTCTGATCTCGGATCACACCGCAGAGAAGGATCGCCGTTGCTCGTCGTCGGAACCGTCTGCGACTTGCATCTCAAGACTTCAAGACGACACTCGACAATCTACGCACGTGGGCTAAAAACCCAACGGAAGCGTCGATTCCTCTCCCACGGTCGGCCCGTTAGCCACCCCAGGGAAACATTCATCGATTGTTGACTGAAACCAGAATAGCCCATGGGTGGCGACACAAGGGCGGCACTTATTACGGAGTTCGGCTCTCCGCCTCTTGGCTATTTCTTGTTGCTAACTGCACTTGAATGGGCCTGGAGAGCCTCGGCTGTATCTCTCGGCGCTCCGACTAGTCCTCAACCTTCGCGGCGCTCAAGGCCCATCTTTGCATTCCCTCCATAGACCGGGAATACGAACATACGGAGCTTGGGGCTGGCCCCACGATGGACCCGAAGTACCACAAGAACAGGGTGCTAGAGTTACACAATGAGACGTTCTGAATGGGCATGGGTGACTATTTTCTGCGCCATGATGATGAACTTAAACCCAGTTCTAGCTTCATCTTGGCCAAAACCGACCATGGTGGCCGATGTCCAGCAAGACTGGGGCGTGACCTACGGCGAGCCAGGAAGTGCCATGGTCGAGCTGGACGGCATCGGGTACTTCCTCGCATCCGATGGAATTCATGGCCTGGAGCTGTGGCGCACCGACTTCACCGAAAAGGATACCTGGATGGTGCGAGACATCTGCCCGGGGGATTGTGGTGGACTGGATAGTCCCGTCATCGAACCGATCGATGGACTCCTCTACTTTTTCGCCGATGCAGGCGACGGATGGGGTCTCTGGCGTAGCGATGGAAGCCAGGAGGGTACTCAGAGAGTCCTAGCAATCCGACAGGACCGGAAGTCGGGAAGCTGCAACTGCGGCTTTGCTGCTTTGGAGGGCGAGTTTCTGTTCGTAGCGGACGACGGAACCCACGGCTGTGAGCTGTGGCGCAGCGACGGCACTGCGGCAGGTACGGCGTTGCTCTACGACACGGTTCCCGGAGAGAACCTTCGGCACGAAGGTCCGCAGCGTCTTCGCCGCCTGGACACCGATACCGCGGTCTTCATAACCCCTTACGCAGTCTGGAGATCGGATGGCACGCCGGAGGGAACCATGGCCCTGCTGTCGATCGAAGTCGACACGCCGGCAGTGTCCGGTATCTTCGAGATCGCCCGCGATGTCTCGGCGCTGGGAATCTACTACCTTCAGGCGGACGACGGAATTCACGGAACTGAACCGTGGCGAACCGACGGCACGGTAGAGGGGACCCAGCTGCTGGTCGACAGTGCGGTGGGAGGCGACGACTCTCAACCCCGGTTCGACCTAATCGAGTTCGCAGGGGATGTCTACTTCCTGGCTGGAGGTGCTCAACATTGGTCGATCTGGCGGACCGACGGCACGCCCGACAATACCCAGCCCTTCTTTGGCGTCGAGACGGGACGAACTCAGCAAGTGAAGGGGCTATTGGGGGTGGCCTCCGATCGACTGTTCTTCGCAGCCGGCGACGCTGCCACGGGTTGGGAACTCTGGAGCACTGACGGTACTCCGGCCGGAACCGAGCTGGTACTGGACATTGCGCCAGGCCCTGCCCCGTCGCTGACCTACACTCGGCCCGAGTGGGTGACCAATCTGGAGGGCCGCCTCATCTTCCCGGCAGACGACGTGGACCATGGCCGCGAGCTCTGGGCCAGCGATGGGACCGCTGCTGGCACGTTCCTACTAGCCGACGCGTTTGTTGGAGACGAATCGGGAATCAAGTTGAGTTTCTCGCCTAGTCTGCCTCGGAGGATCGGCACGCGGGTGGCCTATTTCGCCTACGATTCCGAAGGCCCGCTAGCTTGGAACCTATGGACGACTGACGGCACTCCTAGCAACACCCAGACGTTTCTGGGGCTCGACCTGCAAACCCCTTCCTTTCCTGTCCAGTACGGCCGGCGGGATGCAAAGATTGGTGCCATGGGGCGTCGAGCCCTCTTTGCGCCAAGACTGCAGACAAATCCAGGACCCTGGTCGGCAGGTGGCGGCGTGCCGGCGGCCCCCTTAGAAATCCTCCCCCCTGACGAGCCCGTATCCAGTCTCGGTTCTCAGCCCTTGTCTACTCTAGGAGATCGAGCACTGTTTAGAGTCGATCGCCCCAACATTGGATTACCTTCCCTGTGGGCTTCGGACGGGACAGTTGCCGGTTCCGAGCAACTCCTCGAGGGGATTGACGGTCTACAATTCCAGGTAGATCAACGCGTGGTGGGGGCCTTGCGAGCAGTCCAAGGCGGTTTCTACTGGACCGATGGCACACCTCGAGGAACCGAAGTGGCTCCAGGACCAGGCTCTGTACGCTCAGTAGCCGCTGCCGGAGACCATCTCTTCTTGGCCTCAGAAGTTAGCCTCTGGTCAACCCACTTCCTAGTCTCCGACGTCACCCTACTCACGCCTGGAATCAGAGTCGCCTCCAACTTCCTGGCGGCCGTCGAGAAAGATGGGGGCTCCCTCGCCCTATTCTTCGTCGAGGAAGACTCGGAGGTGAGACTGTGGCGATCGAACGGAACCACGGCCGGCACCGAAGAACTCTACCCGGTGGCCCCTGGGCCTCAGCATCCCAACACCCTGGCCAACTCCGGAGACGGGAAGGGCATGGTGGGCTTCGGAGAACAGATCCTCTTCGCTGGTGACAACAGTGTCAACGGTCCTGAACTTTGGATATCCGATGGAACCAAACAGGGTACGCATCTAGTGATCGATCTGGTCAAGGGCTCGCCTGGTTCTCTACCAGACCATCTGGTCGCCACACCAAGCGCCGTCTACTTCGCAGCCCAGACCCCCGAGCACGGTCGTGAGCTGTGGCGCACCGACGGAACAGCTCAAGGAACTGTGCTGGTCGCAGACCTAGCCCCGGGGCCAGAATCCTCCCTACCGCGCTGGCTCACCGTAGTGGGCGACACCCTCTACTTCGTCGCGTCAGACCCCCTAAACGGCCGTGAACTGAGAGCCATAGACCTTGCCACCGGCGAACTGCACCTCGTGGCCGACGTCCTACCTGGCCCTGCCTCGTCGTCACCCTCTTCGCTGGCTCCCGGCGACGGCCTCCTCTGGTTCACCGCTACCGACGGAGTGCACGGGCACGAGTTGTGGAGACTGGAGATCGATGGCCTCCTAGTGGATGGATTCGAGAGCGGTGATACCTCTGCTTGGGAGTGACGTGGACGGTCACGGAATGACTCAGACGTATCCAAAAAGCTGCCCAACGAGCCACGTCGAAGCGTATCCAGCTAGCCCTGAGCAAAAGAGCCAGACCAATGCCCCAAAGTAGACCATAGCGCTGGCAAGTTCGATCGACTGGTTCCGCCGGCCTTCAGACCTGGCATCAATGGCCTGAAAAGTGGAGTGACCCACAACCCTCAATAGCCACGCACAGATCAAGCCGGTAGTCACCCCGCCAAGTATCGCGACGACGGTCAAGGCAACTCCCAACGAACTGGTCGGCCATGCACCGACTATTCCGGCGGCTACGGTCAGGATCGTCAGGAGATCCCACAGGCTAACCCCTCTTGGAACCACCAAGTTTAGTACCTCTCCTTCAAGAGCAATTGCAGGGATCCGACCCAAGGGTCTCTGCGCCCGCTCCGCCAAGCGCAACTACCCCCACCAGCACTACCTGGGGTGGGCCCAGTACCCAGCCATTCGCCAAAGATGCTGGGGCATCTCGGTGGTAGTTACTTTTCGACACTTCTGAATCATCACCAGCTTGTCGAGCCGCTAATCGCAGGCCTGAAGGCCAGGCTTCAGCCCAGAACCTGAACAATGAGAACGACCCAGAATACCGAATACGCCAGGTGATGAATCCACCGAATGTCATCCAGCTCTGGCTCCATCACCAAGGCCACATAACCTCTTACCCCAGTCCGTTTTGCCGACCGTGAACTCGACCATAAGCCTCCTGTTTCCATATGGATAGATGCTCTTATCAAAGTCCGAAGCCCGGACGCGAGTTTTCGCTTCGGTCGGACCCTTCAGGAGCGGTGAGCGGTAGACAATCTCATGCTCGAGGGCCGGCACTGACAGCTCCTCGAGGAGCTCTGAGGGGACCAGGCCGAGCGCAGGAGTGGTCGACGTCGAGGCAGAGATCGAGCCATAGGCCGGGAGGGTCACCAGCCACAGGAGGGCGCCCAGGAGGCGCCAGCTGTGAACGATCATCGGAAAATGGGCCATTCGATCATCGGAAAGTAGTCCACCCTCGGCAGCAAAGTCCCGATAGTTTTGGTCATGAGCTAAACGACCAGACGATCGGGAGGAAGGATGCTGAGAGTGGACCAAGTGCAT
>JAIOJS010000513.1 GCA_019911795.1 Thermoanaerobaculia bacterium
GCATGAGGGGGCAGTGGTGGGAGGTCCTGGGGGTTCCGGTTCGAGTGACCTATCACCCCGCCGCTCTCCTGCGGAACTCGTCCTGGAAGCGCCCCACCTGGGAAGACGTTCAACTGGTGCGTGATCGCCTGTCGGCGAGTCGGGCAGGCTGAGTCGAAACCGGGGGACCGATCCGGCGCACTTCAGTCGTCGGGTTCAGTCGTCGGGTTCAGTCGTCATGCTTTGAGGGTTCGTGGTTCCCGAAGAGCATCTCGAGGCCGATTCCGATGACCGGAACCGCCGCACGGGGATCGCTGCGCTCTTCGCGTCGCCACACCACACCGGGTGAGACCTGAAGGAAAAGCCATTCGCGGAGTACCTGCTTGCGGTAGATTGCCTGCAGTCCGAACTCTTCGATCGTTACGGGAGCCTTGCTCTCGCCAAACCAGTTGGCCTGGTAGGCCACCGCCTCGCCCTCTCGCAGGTTCTGGTACAGAGTGAAGGAGGTGCGCCATTCCACTCCCTCGGTCTCCTCGGCATAAGTGGTATTCGAGGTCCAGCGCACCAGATAGTCTTCACCGAAGGCTCGATCGACATCGAGTCGACTGGCGACGCCGAGGCCTTTGACATTGCGCCAGAAGAGGGTTTGGCGGAATCGCACGAGCGACCGGCGCCCGGGAACGAAGTGGCGGCGATAGCGCGCCGCGACAAAGGGATCGAGAGGGAAGCGGAGATTGAGTCCCCCGGTGAAATCCAGCTGTTGCTTACTGCCACCGAATGGACGGTATCCGAGGCCGAGAAGCCACTCGTCCTCGGTGTCACGCAGTGACGGGGTCACGTTTTGAAACTCGGTCGACTCGTCGCGCAGGAGTTCGTCCTGGTCATCCCTGCCGACAATCGCCTGCACCTTGTCCTCGAAACTGGGAAGGGTGATGCGAGCGCGCATGCGAAGCTTCGGTTCCAAGCCGCGAATGGAGTCGTACTGAAGATTGGCGGAGACTCTGCCGTAAGGTTTGTGCCGGTCGTCCACACTCTGGGTCGAGCCGAAGAAGCTGTCGAACCAGTGGGCCGATCCACACACTGCCTCGTAGACCTGGAGCTGCACGCGATCGAGCCAGGCCGAGGGAGGGTTCTCGACGCTGCGACAAGGATGGCTTGGCGGAAGGAGTAGTCCTTCCGCCTCGGCGCCTTCGCTTTCCTCGGGAGCGTCGTCCGAGATCAGATCCTGATCAGACCTGGCCTGTTCTGCCGGCTCTGAACTCTCCTGGCTCTGATCAGTCTGGCTCCGATCAGTCTGAGTCGGATCCGCCTGGGGCTGATCGCTTGGGACCTGAGCCAAGGAAGGGCTCGACAAGAGCCCGGCGGCGAGAATTAGGACCAGGGAGGGAAGGGGAGATCGACGCGCGGTCATTCTCGGGAACTCTCCAGAGAGAGGCGCCTCCGCGGGCCTTCCAGGAGAAGAGAGATGCCGCTCATCGCGGCCGGAGGCTCGAGTCCGACGAGACTCAACAGGGTTGGGAAGACATCGGCAAGTTTGCCATCGGTATGGAGGGCAGGGGCCGGTACCAGGGCGCTACCGGTCGCGAGGGGGGCGAGGCGCGGGTCGACCAGGATGCACTCTACGTCGTAGGTGGTGTGAGCGGTGTGGGGAGATCCGGTCTCCGGGTTCCACATCTGTTCCGAGTTGCCATGATCGGCGGTGACGATAAGCCGACCGCCCTGCGCCAACGTCGTGTCGACGATCTCACCGACGAGGCCATCGACCACCTCAGCGGCGCGGATTGCCGCGTCGAGGTTGCCGGTGTGCCCAACCATGTCAGTGTTGGCGAAGTTAACGAGGATAAAGCATTGCGGATCGCCCTCCGCGAGGCGTTCGAGGACGGCATCGCACACCTCCCGGGCGCTCATCTCGGGCTGCAGGTCGTAGGTCGCGACCTGCGGCGACTGCGCCATGCGCCGCGTTTCCCCGGGAAAGGGTTCTTCGCGGTAGTCGTTGAAGAAGAAGGTCACATGGGGAAACTTTTCGGTCTCGGCGCAGCGAAACTGCCGCCAGCCGTGCTCGGCGAGGAACATGCCGCCGATCTCCGGCATGGGAGCGGCCTTGGGAAAGGCCACCTCGAGCCACCGGTTGAGGGACTCCTCGTACGCCGTCATCGTTACGTAGGTGAGGTCGAGTCGCTCTCCGCGGTCGAATCCTCTTTCCCCGTTGCCCTGCGCCGGCGGCATAGAGCCGTAAAAGTCGTCGAGGACGAAGGCCTTGGTGATCTCACGGGGTCGATCGCCTCGGTAGTTGTAGAAGATGACGCTGTCGCCGTTCTGAATGCGGGAGCGGTCGGGATGGGACCCGATGGTGCGGGGCTCGACGAACTCGTCGCCCTGCAGATTGGGAGCGACCGGGTGGTCGTAGGCATCCTGCAGAGCGTCCGTGGGTTGGGTAAAGTGAGGTACCTCCTGCCGACCGGTAAGGCAGTCATAGGCGCGTTGGACTCGATCCCAGCGATTGTCGCGGTCCATTGCGAAGTAGCGACCGCAGAGGGAGGCGATCTGTCCGACCCCGAGTTCGATCGTCTTGGCCTCGATCCTTCGGATGAACTCGATTCCGGTGAAGGGCCCCGTATCCCGACCATCGGTAAACAGGTGGAGGAATACCTGACGAAACTCGAGACGACGGCAGAGTTCGAGGCAGGCGTAGAGGTGGGTGAGCATGCCGTGCACGCCGGCATCAGAGGCGAGGCCGAGGAGGTGGAGTGATCCACCCCTCTTCCGGGCATCTTTCACGGCGCGGACCAAGGCGACGTTGTCGTAGAAACTCTGGTCGCGAACCGCTCGGGTGATGCGCACCGACTCTTGAAAGACGATCCGACCCGCGCCGAGATTTTGATGACCCACCTCGCTGTTGCCCATGGTCCCCTCGGGAAGCCCGACGTCTTCACCACTGGTGTGGATCAGGGTCCAAGGGTAGTGCTCGAGGAGTCGGTCACCTACGGGGGTATCGGCCAGATGGATGGCGTTGAAAGCGTTGTGCTCGGGATGCGGGTTGCGCCCCCAACCGTCACGGACTACTAGAACCAATGGGCCTCTTGGGGAGGAACCCGTGGAGTGATCCGGCTCCGGTGGGCGGGAGGAGGCATTGTGCGACATGTAGGCCGATGCTATCCCAACCGGTCCCTCGAGGCAGCCCATGGCCGAAGTACGGCGCGCGCAACGCGCGCATGACCCTTTCCGACAGGAGCGGCTAGAGGACTCCTCGAGGTGGCAGCACCATATTGGCCATCAACATTCCCATGACCAACGCCATCGCGGCGAAGGAGGTTTCGAAGGCGGACTGCACTCCGGACAGTACGTCCTCGGCGGCGAGGAAGGTCAGGCTGCGAAAACCGAGGCTTCCAGGGACCAGAAGAATGAGCCCGGGGATGTGGATCAGTGCGGCGGGGCGCCCTCGCCAACGAGCGATGATGTTGCCGGAAACGCCGACGATGAGGGCGCCGATGAAGGGACCGAGCTCGGATCCGAGAGCATGATGCCCGAAGCGGACACCGTAGGCTGCGAGGAAGCCGGCGAGGAGGATCCAGCCATAGTCCCGAGGCCGAGCGCGGAAGAGCACGGTGAAAGCGGCGGCGGCTCCCAGGAGCGCAAGGAGCTCGGCTCCTCGGCCCAGGCCAACCAGCTCGATGACGGGCGTAGCCCCAGTCAGTCGGATAGCGAGTCGACTCCCAGCCACGACCCCAAAGGCCAACCCGAAGAAGGCTATCAAGGCGCCGGCGAGTCGAGCGCTGCCCGAGACCAGATGGCGGGTGGCGAGCTCGGTGACGGCCACGGTGAGAGTGAGCCCGGGAAGGAGCACGATGAGACCGGCCAGGGTGACCACCAGGGGCTCGATTGGGACCAGGTGTGCGATCCCTCCGGCCATCGCGGCCGCGACGAAGGCGGACAACGGTTCAAAGAGACGCGTGGCGTTGGGCAGGCGCGCGACGATGGGTGCCAGGAGTCCGATCATCAGCCCGACGAGACAGGAAACCCACACCTCTCGAACCCCTCCCTTGAGGAACACGGCGGCGCTCCCCGACGCCAGCGAGAAGGCGAGCGTGGTGACCGCGGTGGAATAGCGCGCGGGGCGATCTTCGATCTCGTCGATCCGCTTGTCGGCGGTGGCGAGATCGAGGCGATCCTGCTGGAGATCGTCGAGAAGATCGGTCAGCTCCGACATCCGTTCCAGGTTGATGTCGGCGGGATCCGCCCGTCGCATCAAAGTGCGTTCCTGATTGCCCTGGCTGAAGGAGGCAGTGAGGTTGGTGGGGGTGGAGAAGAACTGTCCCTCCACCCCGATGCGGCGCGCCGCCACCGTCATTCCCAGTTCGATCTTGTGGGCAGCGCTACCCGCCGAGTGCAGAGCACTTCCGAAACGCATGACGAGGTTCTCGGGGTCCCCGTGCCTCCCGTCGATCAGGGTCATCGCACCGCAGTCCACAGCAGGCTGTAGCCCACCAGCATGACCGCTCCGTCGACCAGCGCGTGGCTGATCCAGCCGGGAATCAGAGAACGGTAGCGCACGAGGAGCAGGCTCCAGATCGCTCCGGCGCCGGCCACGGCGAGACCGAAGGGAAGTGTCGCCCACAGGTTCTCGCGCCCCAAGAAACGGTCGATGACGAGGAAGTGGTGGGATGCGAAGGCCAGACTGGAGAAAACGAGGGCGACGGGCAGCGACATCCGATCGCGGAGCGCGCCGAAAACGAACCACCGCCAGTAGTACTCCTCGAACAGGGAGTGGGCGCCACTCAGCACCAGCGCGATCGTGACGAAACCGATAGGGGAGTTGGCCCCGAAGGCGTTCAGGCGGCTACCGATCTGCTCGGGAGCGGTGGCGAGGAGCGCCGATCCGCGGAGGAAGGTGAAGTAGGCGAGAAGAACCGAGCCACCGAGGATTCCGCCCCACATCAATCCCTGGAGCACACCCTTCCTCGAGGGCCCTACGGTAGCCGCCCGCGGCATGGCGAGGAGGTACCAGCCGATCAGGGGGAGGATGGCTTGGAAGAGCTTGGCGCCGAGATAGGCAGCACTGACGCCGGGGCGGTCTGCGAGATAGAAGAAGTAGTACCAGGTCGCCAGGGTTGGCCAGAGCAGGGTAACGATGAGGAGAGGGGTTTGCAGCCGTTGTCGCATGGGCTCGAATGATAGCGGCAATTGGGCGGAGGCCGATGGGCGGTCCCTAAGCGACGTCCGCGGGCCGCAGCGCCCGCTAACCGAATCTCGCGAACCCTCGGGGTCCTTCGGATGGCGTCACCCGGGGTCGTAGTAGAATTCGCCCGAGATGAGCACCTCGCCCCTTACCCTCGAATCACCCTCCGAAGTCGCCGACGCTGGATTTTCCAGTCTCGACGTCAGCGTTCTGGTACCGGTTCTCGACGAGGAAGGCACGGTAGGCGAATTGGCCACTCGGGTGGCCACCGTCCTGACCGATCTCGGCCTCTCCTTCGAGATCATCTTCATCGACGACGGGTCCAAGGACGGAACAGTAGCGGCGATTCGTGAGGCTCACCAACGGGATGGACGGGTTCATCTCGTGGCTCTGCGCCGCAACTTCGGCAAGGCGTCCGCCTTGTCGGCCGGCTTTGACGCCGCGCGAGGGGATCTCGTGGTGACCATGGACGGCGATCTACAGGACCACCCGGAGGAGATTCCCCGACTCCTCGCCGCGCTCGAGGCTGGTGATTTCGACCTCGTTTCAGGGTGGAAGAAGAACCGTCGCGACCCTGCCTCCAAGCGCTACCCCTCGAAGCTCTACAACTGGGTCACGCGCCGGCTCGCCAAACTAGACCTCCACGACTTCAACTGCGGCTTCAAGGTGTACCGCCGCGAGGTGCTCGAGCAGGTAGCAATCTACGGCGAACTCCATCGCTATATCCCGGTGCTGGCCAACGAACAGGGGTTTCGAGTGGGGGAGATCGACGTCGAACACCACCCTCGCACCAGCGGCGTGAGCAAGTACGGCTGGGATCGCTTCTACAAGGGCCTCCTCGATCTGATCACGGTTCTCTTCATCACGCGCTACGGCAAGCGCCCCCTGCACCTCTTCGGGGTGGTCGGACTTACCCTCCTCGGAGCCGGGTTCGTCATCAACGGCTATCTCGCTGTCCTTTGGCTGCGGGGAGCGTGGCTGTCAAATCGACCCCTCCTTCTCCTCGGGATCCTCCTCATGGTCATGGGGATCCAGATCCTCACCACCGGCCTCCTCGGCGAGATGATCACCTTCAAGAACTTCAAGCGGAGCGAGAGCTACTCGATCCGCGAAGTCTTCTGAGGGCCTGGAGGGGCGGACGAGGCCTTCCCCTCGGTCTTTGAAGCTCCGGAAGTCCTAGAAGATCCGGATGCGGACCCGCTTGGGCTTGCCATCGCGAAGGATGTCGAAGATCGCGTCCTCGTTCTCCGCTTCGCGGTAGAGGTACTGAATGATCGCCTGGCCGGACTCGATCCGACGTCCGTCGACGCTCATGACCACGTCGTCCTTGCGGAGCCCTCCTCTCGCTCCGGGACTGTTGGCCTGGACGCGGGCGACGAGGGCGCCGGTCTCGCCGAGGAAGGTGTAGGGAACTGGATCGAACTCGACCCCGATCGGCTTGGGAAGACGCCGCTGTTCCGGCTTCCTTTTCTTGCCCCGAGAGCGGGAGTCCTCTTCGGCGACCACTGGAACCGCGGGGGCGGTGAGTCGACGTACTGCCACGTCGAGGTTGGCCTGCGCTTCCTGGAAGTCGGGACGGATGGCGAGGGCCTGCCGAAAGGCGGTCTCGGCCCCCTCGTAGTCTCCGGTTTCCATCCTGGCTGTGCCGACGTTGTTATGGAGCTCCGGGCGGGTCGGGGCAATGGTCAGGGCGCGTTCGAAACTGGCGAGCGCGCCGGTTGCGTCGTCGCTGGCGAGTTGGGCGAGTCCGAGGTAGACCCAGGCGTCCAAGTTCTGCGGATCGAGGTTCACCGCTTTGTTCGCGGCGGCGATGGTGGCCGGCATGTTGCCGGCGTCGTGTTCGATGACGGCGAGGTAGGTCGATGCTTGGCTCGCGAGATGGTCGCGGTTCTCGGGGTCGAGCGCCATCACGCGGCTCAGGGACTCTCGGGCACCCTCGATGTTGCCCATACCCCTCTGGGCGAGGGCGAGGTTGAGCCAGGAGAGGCCGTCCACCGGATTGCGCTCGGTAACGTCGATCAGCAGTGAGACCGCCTCCAGCCACTTCTCGGCCCGGATGAAGGACGATGCGAGATTACTGACGATGCTGGGGTCGTCCGGAGCGATCTGCGCTGCCTTCTGGAAAGCCTGGATGGCCTCGGTCTCACGGTCGAGACGCCGCAGGGTGAGTCCCAGGTTGTTCCAGGCTCCCTCCGATTGAGGGTCCAGTCGGGTAGCTTCGGTGAAGTGGGTTCGCGCGTCTTCGAGAAAATTCTTGTCGTAGTAGAGAAGCCCGAGACTGGAAAGGGTTCGCGCGCGAAGTTGGGGCTCCAGGGTACCGGGAGTGCCGGCGTCGATCGCTAGGAGTCGCTCGAAGTGGGCGATGGCGTCGTCGGAGCGGCCGGCGCGGGAGTCGACCAGGCCCAGGTTGTAGAGCGCGATCGCGTTGTCGGGTGCGGACTTCAGAGCTTCCTGGAGTTGTGTACGCGCGCGATCAAGGTGGCCCTGTCCGATCGAGTCGACCGCCGATCGGACCAATTGACCAGCCCGAGTCTGCTGTTCTGCGAGTTGCCGTTGCTTCGCTTCGTAATAGAGGTCGACGAACTCTTGTGCGTAGTTCTGAGCCGGAAACTCGTAGGTCGGATCGATGGTCAGGGCGCGGGAGAGGATCTCCCGGGCGGTGTCGACCTGACCCTGTTCCGAGGTCAGCCAGGCGGCGGACACTAGGTACTTGACCTGTTCTGCCTTCACTTCACTAAGTTCCGCCAGCTGCTGATAGGCCTTGGACGCAGCGTCGAGGTCTCCCTCGAGGTAATGCTGCTCGGCCAGGGCCTCGAGTTCCTGACGGCGGTCCACGCGAGGCGCCACCAGGGGTTCCGGGACCGACGTCCGGTCGCCGGGTTGTTGGACCTCGGGAGGGGGCATCTCGCCGAGTTCTTCCTCCTCGATCTGGGCCCAAGTGGGGGTGGTCAACAGGGCGAGCGCGAACGCAGCCAATAGCGCGTGACGAACTGATCTCATGGTACGAATTGTAGCAGGCGCCCACCGGGAGAAGGCATTGCTCAGTTCGTCATCGCCAGCGCATGGTCGGCGCCTGCTGACAAGGGATACTGAGTGGCTGGCGTCAAACTAGTGGACTGCAACCCCCAAACGATTAGCGCCTGGCCGGCCCTCAGGGCCGAGCTCGGCATTGCCCCTCCTCGACATAGGCCCCGCCATGCCTGCGTCGGGGCGCCTTGATCTCGCCCCTGATGACACGCCCAACCACTAACCGTTCGAGGGGTACAGTCCACTAGTCGCTGGCGTCGCGCAGGATCATGTCTCCCGAACCCAGATCAAAGGTAACGATCAGCTTGCCGCCGGCCGTCAGCGTCACCGGCGTCTCGATCGACACCTGGTCGTCGCCAAGGTCGGGAACCACTCGCAAGGTGTAGGTGCCGGGCTTGATCTGGCGACCCCGGACAGGACTCGGCCCCAGAAGTTCACGTCCGAGGTAGACGTAACCCTTTTGGGGCGAGCTCAGGCGAGGTTGCACGTCGATCAGTCCCGGACGCTGAATGGGCACGCGAACCGTGACCTTCTCCTCCGAGGCCAGATTGACGGTCTGACGGGCGGAGTCGCTATAACCCTCCAACTGGAGGCGGTAGTTGAGGGTGTAGGTGCCAGGGGACAACTCGAGATCGCGCGCTCCATCGAGCGTGTAGGTCTTGTTGCCGATCGCCACCGACATGCTCGGCGACCACGCGGCCGGAATGTGGAGATGAGCGGGCAGGATCGCTGCGGGTGGATCGGTCTCTTCACCTTCAGCGCCGGCGCCTTCGGCACCTGACGTCGCGTCGTTCCCGCTGCCATCCAGCACCGCCACGTCTCCACCCTCCGGTCCCACGGGCACTCCGGGGCCGCCGGTCGATTCACTCCCAGGGGCCGTTCCATCGGCACTGAGACCGTTGGATCCGAGCGCTTCCTCGGAATTGGTGGTCCCGGGGTCTTGGTTTGCAGAGTTACCCTCCCCATTCTCGCCGGCATCTAGAAGGATGCTGTCTGAGTCGACGACGCCCGCGCCGTGCGACTTCAGGAAGTAGGTCCACCCGGCCAGAACGAGGGCGGCCAGGACCACGACGCCCGCCGCCCACGGGGCCCACTGGAACTGCCGACGCCGTAGAATCCGCGAGGCATCGATGCCATGAGGGGTGAGCCGGGACTCGCCGGTGCCATCGAGTTCGACATCGTGAAGCGC
>JAIOJS010000514.1 GCA_019911795.1 Thermoanaerobaculia bacterium
GCCCCCAGACCGCTATCTGATCGACGATCGGCTCCAGTTCCCTGCCGGCGCGGGTCAGCGTGTACTCACGTCCTGAACCCTTCCGAGACTCTCCGCTGACAACCAGGCCAGCGCTCTCGAGGTCAGTGAGCCGCTTCGACAGCAACGTCGGAGAGATCCTGGGCAACCCGCGGCGGATGTCGTTGAAGCGGGTACAGCCATCGAGCAGCCGACTGATAACCAGGATCGTCCACCGCTGACCCAAGAGTTCCGCCGCCAGTGCCAGCGGGCAATACTGTCCGTAGCCTCGCGCCATGGGAACATCATGCCGGACTGCCACGGATCAGACAACTACAGTTTCTGTACTAGGCGAAGGGAGGGACCAGTTGCTACCTTGGATGGGTCCTCTTCGAGAAAGGAAAGACCCCGATGAAATCCCATCGACTCCCGATCATCGCATCGCTTCTCCTGTTTGCCTGCGCTTCTCCACCCTCGAGGTCACACGCCGAGGCCAGGTCGACTCAACCAACGACCCAGGCGCCAGCGGCGGCGGTCTCTTCGGACCTCATCACTCGGTGGGATGAACGCGTAATCGAGTTGGCGCGTAACGAGGACGGTCTCTTGACTCTCAAGGGAGTCCGTACCGCCGCCATGATGCACCTGGCCATGCACGATGTTGCCAGTGCCCTCTGGGGTCGCTACGAGCCCTATTCGATGGAGCCCGCCCCTTCCGCATCGGGTCTCTCAGCGGACGATTCGCAGCGCGCTCTGGAGGCGGCGGCCTTTGCGGTCGTCGTTGACCAGTTTCCCGATCAGCGCGCGGTCCTGGAGGCCGACCTCCGCCACCAGCCCGTCGACGAGGGCATCACGGATCGCCCAGTGGAGCTTGGTCGCCGGGCCGCAGCATCGGTCCTCGCCAGCCGGGAGGGAGATGGCTGGGACACGGAGGCCGAGTACCGCTGGCACCCGATGGGTCCGGGAGTCTACGCCGAGTTCGAGGAACACAGTGGAACCCCCAAGGGATTCGTCTTCGGCGCCGGCTGGGCCAAGGCCCGTCCCTTCAGCCTGTCATCACCGAGTCAGTTTCGCTCACCTCCGCCACCCGACGTCAGCAGTGACGCCTACTCCGTGGCCTTCCACGAAGTGAAGGACGTTGGTCGTTTCGACAGCCGCACCCGAAGCGCAGACCAAACCCACCTCGCCCTTTGGTGGAAGGACTTTGCCGAGAACTCCCAGAACCGGCTCGCGCGTCAGTTGGTCGCAGAGCATGGATTGGACGTCGTGGACACAGCCCGGCTCTTCGCGCTCCTCAACGTCAGCCTCTTCGACGCCTACGTCAACGTCTTCGACAACAAGTTCGAGTTCAACCACTGGCGTCCCTACACCGCGATCCGGTGGGCCGAGAACGACGGAAATCCCGACACCGAGGCTGATCCCGACTGGGACAACCTCCACCACCACACCTACGCCTTTCCTTCCTACCCTTCGGCCCACGGTGCGGTCTGTGCGGCCGCGATGACAGTCCTCGCTGACACCCTCGGCGACCAAACTCCCTTCACCATGACCACGCGGGAGGTGGATATCGCTGGCCCCTTCTCCGGCAAGATGACCATGGACCCGGTAACCCGCTCCTTCGATAGCTTCTCGGACGCCGCCATGGAGTGCGCCTTGTCACGGGTCTATCTAGGGATCCACTTTCGCTACGACTCTGTCGAGGGCAACCGCCTTGGAGCGAGGGTTGGGCACCAGGTGATCGACAACCTCCTCCCCCCTCGCCGGTCCAAACAATAGCTCGTCGACCCCATTGCACAGCCCGCAGCTGTCTGCGAGGAAGGAGTCC
Organism: Thermoanaerobaculia bacterium; assembly: GCA_019911795.1. GTDB lineage: Bacteria > Acidobacteriota > Thermoanaerobaculia > Multivoradales > JAIOJS01 > JAIOJS01. The sequence continues at coordinate 1,820 of JAIOJS010000514.1, forward strand.
CCTTACTCCACCCGATAGATGTGGAAGGTGCCGGCCGCCCAACCTCGATCCTCGCCAGCGGCAATTCGTTGCCATACCGGCCTCCAGCCGGAAGCGGCGGCGGCGAGACTCTCGGCATCCCTCAAATCGTCCGGATCCGCCCGCAGAATGGCAGGAACCAGCTGCTCGACGGTGACGTTGACCGCATACCAGCCGGGCTCCACCGCATCCCCCTCCCCAACCAATCTCGCGGTCGGCAAGTAGGCCTCGAGCACCTCGGCCGCCAGCGTCGGGTAGAGGACCGCAAGGTCCTCGATCCCCTGCTCCTCGGCCCACCTCGCCAGTTCTCCAAAGTTCTGGCGGTACTCGAGGTTTCCGGCGGCAAGGGAAAACCGAGTGGGGTTGTGACTCCCGAGGAACCACGTGTTGGTGGCGCTCATCCAGAGAGGGGCCAAGAGTAGCGATTCCACCGCGAGAAGGAGGACGACCGCGATCGCCGGACGCGCCCGCGTCTCCGCCAGGTAGAGCGCCGGCGGCAGGAAGAGAAACGGCATGACCGGTAGGAGGTGCCGAACTCCCAGGTTGTAGTTGGAGACAAGAGCCAAACCCAGGTAGAGCAAGGTTGTGACCACAATCGGCGCCAACTCGGAACGTCTCACGATGTCGATGAACCGGCCGCGTCGATTCCATGAGAGCCAGAGGCTTAGAAGAATCAGCACGAGCGGTGTCTTGACCAGCAGAACGACCGGGAAGTACCACCAACGTCCCTGCGAACTCACCTCGCCGAAGGCATAGGAGGTGTACACCCCGATCGAGTTCTGGGCCCGCACTCCGAGGAACCCGACCCACCACTGGGCCGCGTAGGGGTCCACCCGTTCGAGGGCGAGAAGCGGTTCTTCCCAGGACAACAGGCGATCTTCGACAATCACCGTCCCCTCGCCGTGACAGTAGTACGAGATCGCGGCCCGGCCCCGTTCCGACTCGTAGTTCCAGTTGGCAAGCCAGAACACTCCGTGGACTACGGTCAGGAGGGTGAGGCCGACGACGACGAGTTCCCACCAACGGCGGCCGATACTCGAACGATCTCGACGGCGGGAGCGCAGGACGACCAGGCCCCAGCTCACCAGTACCGTTGGGAGCAGAATCACGGCCGAAAACTTGGAGGCCAGACCGACCCCGAGCGCTGCGCCCATCGCCAGCGCCGGCTTCCAGCCTGGACGCCGTTGATAGTCGAGGCATGCCAAGACCGTTAGCACGAAGGAGAGCGCGACCGCCACGTCGGTTTGCAAGACCGTCAGGTAGGGCAAGACGCTCAGCGAGAGTCCGAGGAGCAGGACCAGGAGAACGCCGCTCCGGCGAGCCGAGCTTCCCCCGAGGATCTCTGCGACCCTCACCGAGAGGCGGTAACATGCCCATAGCCATGGCCCCACGAGAAGCAGGAGCACCGTGCTCCGGGCGGCCACCACCCGCTTCTGAAGGTCGGGAAGTCGGAAGATCTCCTCAGCGGCGCGATGGGCTTCCCGACTCGTCAACTCGGGGGCAAGAGGATCCGCGGCGAACCAAGAGGGTATCGACATCACCAGCTTGGCCAGGGGCGGATGCTCCAAATTCACCGTGTTCCGTCCGTAGCGCAACGCCTGGTGACCGGCAACCAGATGATGCGCACCGTCCCCGGTCAGGGACTGGCTTCGCAGCGCCCAGATCTGGAACGCTGCCACCAGGGCAAGTGCGGCTAGCGCTAGGGTCAGAGGAAGTGAGAGCCTGTTCGACATGGGATCAGGCAGGAACGATAACACCGAGCCTCCGCGATCAGGTCCACGGACAGCTGAATCAATCGTAGTGACGGATCTCGGTCCACAGGTCGCCCATCGAGACCCGCAGACCCCGCCCGACATAGATCGGTAGGTCCCGCTCGTACGGGATGCACCAACGGCAGCCCGCAAAACCGGCCAACTCGACGTCCTCGAAGGACCCTTCCAGGTCCTCTCGGTCGCCACCCAGGACGATGACCGTCTCCACCTCTCCTCTTCCCGGTCCCCACCACCAGTAACTGTTGTGATTGCTGATGGCGCCGGGCAGGCCCAACTCCTCCGACCAGTAGTCGATCGCTCCGGCTCGACCGTAGTTCTCACCGAAGATGACCGTCTTCTGCTGCTCCTCTGCCGGCAGTGAGTGGAAGACGGTCGCGACCGCCTCGGCCTTGGCTCTCCACCCAAACATGTCGGCATAGAACTGCGGTAGCTCAGCGAGTTCGTGCCCCTCGTCGGTGGACGGCCCCTGTCCGAGAGCGGTCGAGTAGGCAATGAACTTCTCGACGGGGAGGATCGGGGTAGCTAAGGGAGCGATGATCAGACCCGACAGCAACCACGCCACCACGAGCGATCGATTCCAACGCCGGCGGAAAATCCGCTCCAGGGCCACGGCGCCCGCGGCGAAGAGTGGTGGGTAGGCGTTGGCCAGATAGCCCGCCTTGGAATGACCGTTGATCAGGAGAACGAGGCAGGCCGTCAGCCAAACGACCCCGAGCAGGCGGTAGCGGCGCCCACTCGGGGCAGCGAGCAGCCAGACCAGACCCAGAATCCACAGCGGAAGCGTCACCGGATTCTGCTGCAACACCTGACCCGACAGGAAGCTCCACGGACTAAGTCCCGAGTACTTGCCCTGGACGGCGGCGCTGATGAACTCCAGGTGAGCCCATTCATGCGTCGCGTTCCACAAAAGGTAGGGCACGAACAGAAGAACGGATAGGGAGCCGGCGATCCAGGGCCAGCGCGTGCGCAACCAGTCTCGCTCCGAGGTCACCAGAATACCGACGAGAATGCCGAGACCGATCCACAGAACGCCGACTTTGTTGAGGAGTCCCAGCCCGAGGAGGCCCCCGAGGACGATCCAGTAGGAGGGATTGCGAGTGTTGATCAGTCGAGCCAGTGCCCAGAAGGCTAGAGCCACGAGAAGTAGATCGAAAATGTTCATCGACCAGATCGAGGACGCGGCGAGGACCTGACCCGCTACCCAGGGGCACAGGGCAGCCAGGACCACCGCGAAGCGCCCTCCGCCCAACTCGCGAGCCAATAAGCCGGTGACGAAGACGAGGGTCGAACCGGCGAGGGCTGGAATCAGACGGAGCGCGAAGAGGGAGTCTCCGATCATCGAGCGCACGACCGCGAGGAGCCAGACGGAGAGAGGAGGCTGATCGACGTAGCCCCAGGAAAGGTGATCGGCGCAGGCGAGGTAGTAGAGCTCGTCGCGGAAGATCTCATAGCCTCCGAAGGCATTGATCCCTAGGTGCAGGAGCAACTTGGCGAGAGCGAGGCCGCCGAGAATCCAGAGAATCGACCGATCTGAGGGTTCCGAGTTCGATGCGCGGGAATTCGTTGGGCGGGATCGGGTCCCGTCATCGCCGCCCAACGTTCGGCTGGCCAAAGGAGTGAGTGTCTCGAGCGCTGTCATGGGAAATCTCCTCGCCGGTTGTACGGGCAGCCAAGGGGCTGGCTGATGACCGCAATCTAGTGTCTTGTGTGGTGAGTCCCGTCCACTTGGGCCCGCTTTCGCCCAAAGCACACGGGGTCAACCTAACGGGACACTAGGCGTCGTGGCTCGATCGATCCATCGACTGCAACCAACGCGAGCAAACGTCACCTAACGTGAATCCAACCTGGGGCTAACGAGGTTCGGAAGCTCGGGTGATCTAGCTCCACCCCGTTCCCGTGCGCTGCTACGATCGACCCGTGACTCACCGTTACCGCTTCGACGGCTTCGAACTCGACACCGAGGAGAGAACACTCCGAAACGGAGGGGTTCCGGTGCCCCTGCAAGACCTTCCGTCGCGACTCCTCATCACCCTGGTCGAACGGGCCCCGGCCACCGTCGACCGCCAGGAACTCGCGGCAACGCTATGGCCGCCTGGAACCCACCTCGACGTCGATGCGAGCCTGAACACGGCGGTGGCTCGGGTGCGCGAGGCGCTCGGCGACGACTCCGGTCAACCTCGGTTTGTCGCTACCGTGCCGCGCCGGGGTTATCGTTTCGTTGCGACCGTCGAGCCCATTGTCGAGGGCTCGCCGCCCCTAGCCGACCCAGAGTCGGCGCCTACACCAGGCTCATCTCCTAGGCTCTTCTCAATCCTCGCTATCGTCGCCATCCTGCTGACGCTTCTCACCGTTGGTCTTGCGCTGCGCGGTGATCACGAGAACGACGGTGTCTCAAAGGGAGGCGCACTCGACCCCGAGGTTCGCGCCCAACTACTCGTCGGACAACACCAAGCCAGTCGTAGATCCCGCGAGGGCCTCGAACGGGCGATCGCCGCGTTCCAGAGCGCCGCCGCCCTAGATCCAACGAACTCGCAAGCCTACAGCGGTCTCGCGTCCTCCTACGCCCTCCTCGGTATCTACGACTATTGGCGTCCGCGTGAAGCCTTCGAGCCGGCCGAGACCATGGCCCGCCACGCCCTCGAACTCGACCCCAACTCCGCCGAGGCCCACGGAGCTCAGGGACTGGTCCTCGCGGTGGCCCACTGGGATTGGGAGGCGGCTCAGGCCGCCCTCGAGAAGGCAGTGGATCTCGCCCCCGAGAGCCCCGAGGCCTGGTATCGACTGGGTACGATCGAGTCGTTGCTCGGCCAACACCAGAAGGGACTAGCGGCGACCGCCCGAGCGCTTCAGCTCGATCCCACCCATCCCGTGCTCCAGTCCGGCTACGCTTGGCAACTGTTTCAAGCCGGTCGTGGAGATGAGGCGATCGCCCAAGCCCACCGTACGATCGACCTCCACCCTGGTTACTTCGACGCCTGGGACAATCTCAAGTGGATCGAGATCCGTCTCGGTCACGAACTCCCCGCGCTGGAGGCCTGGGTCCGGGCCGAAGATCTGGACAATGGCGGCGGCGATGGCGTTCGGCGGGCCTTCGCCCTCGGAGGCCTCGCCGGTGTGCATCGAGGGGCCATTCGAAGCCAGGTGTCCCGCTGGGAGACCGGCCGCTATCAATCTCCCTTCGACATCGCCCTCGAGTACGCCGCCCTCGGCGACGTCGACGAAACCATCACCTGGCTCCAACGATCCTTCGCCGAGCGGGAGACCGACCTCGTGGGTCTCGCCGTGGATCCACGTCTCGACCTCCTTCGCGAGGACCCCCGGTTCGAGTCGCTGCTGAAGGAGATCGGCCTACCAAGACTCGCTGAACCCACCCACCGGGAACTCACGCGACGAGACCCGGCAGATTGAGCCAAACCGACGCGGCCGCTTCCGACCTACGTCGGCGAGGCGCTCTTCTGATCGCCGTCGCCATCGGTGGCTTCACCGTCGACTATCTGTTCAACGCGGGACTCGGTCGCCTACTCGACCCCCACCAGTACGGCGACTTCCGGGTCGCGTGGTCCTTCGCCTCCTTAGTCGCGGTTCTCGTCCTGCTCGGCGGCGACCGAGCCATGCCTCAGGCCCTCGCCGGTCCGTTCGACCGCGGAGAGGTCTCCAAAGTGTGGGAGTACCTGAGGTTCTACTTCGCCGTTGCCCTGGCGCTCTCAGCCGTCGCCATGGGAGGCACCTGGTTGATCAGCGCGTTCCATACGGGCTCGTCGGACCCCATGGACCACCACGCCATGGCGTGGGCGGTCATCGGCGTACCGATCAGCGCTGCCGGAGCCCTAGCCAGTCGAGCGCTGCAGTCTGCACGCTATCCGGCCCGAGCCAACCTTCCTTGGCGATTGGGAGTACCGTTACTCAATCTCGCCTTCGTCTCAGCGCTGTTGATAACCGGTTCGAATCTCGAGGTTCAAGGCGCCGTGCTCTTCGCCGTCTTCGCTGTCCTGTTGGTGACGGGGTGGCAGTGGATCAGCCTTCGTCGACTGAAGCTTCCTCGCCTGGAGCGCCAGCCCGCCGCGAGAACTCCCAAGACCTGGCTAACCGCCTCGGTCCCGATGATGGGAGTGTTCCTAGTGGCGCTGGCGCTCAACCAGAGCGATCTCTACTTCCTCGAACTCCTGGGCGAAGAGCATGAAGTCGGCCACTACGCCGCCGCGGCGACAACCGCTCACTTGATACTCATTGTTCAGACTGCCCTGGTGGGACTCACCGCACCCCACGTTCAACTTGCCCTCGAGCGCGGACTCGAGTCCGCCCAAGACGTTCTTCGACGGGGTCAAAGGTCGCTGCTTGCCACTCTCGTACCATCTCTCGTCATCATGTTCCTCGCGGCGGGACCGCTTCTCGCCCTATTTGGTGGCAGCTTCGACGACGCCGTTCCTACGCTGCGTCTACTTCTACTCGGCAACTTCATCTGGGCCACTGCGGCCCTCACCGTACTCTGGCTGCAGTACACCGGCCGGGCTCTCTATGTCGTCGGCATCACCATCGCGACGCTGGTCCTCGATTCGATCGCCAACGTGATCCTCGTTCCGCAATACGGAATGGAGGGCGCCGCGGCTAGCACCGCGGCAACGACCTTGCTCGCCACGGTGGCGGTGTTCATCATCCAGGCACGCTCGGCGGTGGCCGTCCCGAAGCCATCGGTGGATTGACGCTTCCCGCTCTCGAACACTACGACCGGTCGCAATGGCAGATCTCCGTCCCGGTCCACCCGAGACCGTGGGGCCATCGTTCAACATTTCTGGCGTTGATGCCCTGCAACTTCTCAACGCCTATCCCACTGTGGTATAAACAAAACGCCTTGACCCACTGCAGCCGCCTCGGAGCTGCAACGGTCATCGCTTTCGCCCGCCGTGCTACTAGACCCGATCTCTAGATCAGCACCTCGAGAACACCTCTAGAGATCCCCGCAACTCCCGAATGACGTCTACCCAGGAAAATCCCGACCGCGAGGAAAAGCCTCGCCCCGGTGAGGCCTTAGGCCTCGAGGAGGTGGAACTGGTTCCCGAGGACGACCGCATCATCGGCGTCGTCTTTCGACGATCGCTGTGGGTACTCCTCGGGGTACTCCTGGTGGTGGGTTTGGTCGGTCTGCTGAATCGTCGCGAAGAGGTAGCCGGTCCAGAGGTCGCGGTGGAAACCGCCCCGCCGATCGCAGTGGACGTGGCACCTACCGCGGCACCGTCGGTAGCCTTTACCGACATCACCACCGAGGCGGGCCTCGACTTCGTCCACGTCAACGGAGCCCAGGGGGACAAACTCCTTCCGGAAACCATGGCCGGTGGCGGTGGATTCTTCGACCTCGACGGGGATGGCGATCAGGACATCGTCCTCATCAACGGCACGAGTTGGCCCGAAGCATCTCGTCCATCGGCGGATTCCACGGTGGTCTTGTACCGCAACGACGGTCACGGAAGCTACTCGCGCATCGCCGATTCTCCTAGGGATTCCTACTACGGGATGGGCGCCACGGCCGCCGACTACGATGGCGACGGGGCCACCGATCTCTTCGTTACCGCGGTGGGCCACAACCATCTCTATCGCAACATCGACGGCAGGCTCGTCGACGTGACCCAGAAGGCCGGCGTCGCCGGTTCCGAACGGGAGTGGAGCACGGGCTCCGCTTTCTTCGACCTCGAAGGGGACGGCGATCTCGATCTCTATGTCGCCAACTACGTCCGTTGGTCGAAGGAGATCGATTTCGAGTTGGGTTACCAACTGACGGGCGTCGGCCGTGCTTACGGTCCGCCCCTGAATTACGAGGGGACCTACCCCTATCTGTATCGCAACAACGGCAACGGAACGTTTACCGATGTGTCGGCCGCGGCGGGGATCGATATCTCCAACCCCGCAACCGACCTGCCGGTATCCAAGTCGCTCGCCGTCTCGCCCATCGATCTCGACCGCGATGGTCGAATCGATCTCTTCATCGCCAACGACACGGTGCGGAACTTCCTGTTCCACAACCGAGGCGATGGCACGTTCGAAGAGATGGGAGAGTCGTGGGGTCTTGCCTACGACCGAGACGGTAGCGCCACCGGCGCCATGGGAGCCGACTTCGGCTTCTTCCGCAATGACGACGACATCGGCTTCCTCATCGGCAACTTTGCCAACGAGATGACCTCGGTGTTCGTCAGCCAGGGAGATCCCACCCTTTTCGCCGACGAGGCGATCACGGAAGGGATCGGAGCCGCGACGCGGACCGTACTCTCCTTCGGCATCTTCCTCTTCGACTATGACCTGGATGGACGATTGGACCTGTTGCAAAACAATGGCCACCTGGAAGAGGAGATCCACAGCGTGGATCCCTCCCAGACCTATCGTCAGGCGCCTCAGCTTTTCTGGAATGGCGGGCCTCGCGCCAGCCGTACCTTCCTACCCTCGGGTAGCGAGCTGGGAAGCCCCATCGTCGGCCGCGGATCGGCCTACGCCGATATCGACGGCGACGGTGATCTCGACGTCCTTCTCCTTCAGACCGGTGGGTCGCCGCGACTGCTGCGCAACGATCAGCAGCTCGGCCACCACTTCGTCCGTCTGAAGCTGTTGGGCCGAGCCCCCAATCCCGACGCGTTGGGAGCCACTGCCGTGCTCAGTGCCGGCGGGGTCACCCAGCGACGCCAGGTCGCCACCTCTCGCAGCTACCTGTCAACGGTCGAGTTACCCCTCACGTTCGGACTCGGTGATAACACCGAAATCGAATCGCTGGTGGTCACTTGGCCAAATGGCACGGTCCAGCCGGTCGAGCGGGTCGAAATCGATGGCCTCACCGTCATCGAACAGAATCCCTGATGGTTAATACATCCGGGAACCTCCCCCGTCTCTCTGCGCGGCTGCCGCGTCGATCGAGTTCTACCGAGAACCCGACGCTGCAGGCCTCGCCTCACGCCTTTTGCCCTCCCGCGATCGATTGCGATCGGACCGACGGCAGAGAATCCAGAACCGCCCTCTCTTCATCGCAGCTCAACCGCTGCGCGGATTCGAGAACCGAAGGGTCACCCAGGCAATCCTGCCTGCTCGTGACCAACGCCTCCCGCCACCCGGTGGCAGATGCGAACGGTGCACTCCCTTCCAGAGAGCTGGGCCTCTACAACGCCATGGGCTCGAATTTCCAGAGCGCGTGCTCAACGCACCGCCCCTCGACCCGTAACCTTCACGAATGGAGTTCTTGTGACTCGAAGAATGCTCATCAACGCACAGTCCAACGAGGAACTGCGCATCGCCGTCGTCGACGGTCCCACCCTGGAAGAACTCCAGGTAGAGGTCGCCGAACGCGGCTTGACGCGAGGTAACATCTACCGCGGACGCATCGCCAACATCCAACCCAGCCTCAACGCCGCCTTTATCGACTACGGTGCAGAGCGGCACGGCTTCCTCGCGCTCCAGGATCTGGTCCCCGAGGCCTACTACCACCAGCCCAAGGGCAAGGACCGCCCCCGCATCGAAGACGTCCTTGACAAGGGCAAGCCGATCGTCGTCCAGGTGACCAAGGAGCCCGAAGGGCAGAAGGGCGCTGCCCTCACCACGAACCTGAGTCTCGCCGGACGGTACCTCGTAGTCACTCCCTTCGACGCCTCGATCGGCGTGTCGCGGAAAGTCGACGACGACGAGACCCGCAAGGCCCTCAAGCAGCTGGTCAAGAAGCTCGAAGTCCCGGACGGCTGCGGCGCCATCGTGCGCACCAACGCCCACGGCCAAAACAAGACGACCCTCAACCGCGATCTCAACGCCCTTCTCCGACTGTGGAAGCGGATCAGCAGCGAAGCCCGCAAGGGCAAGGAGATCAAGCTCCTCTATTCGGATCAGGACATCATCCTGCAGTCCCTTCGCGACTATCTAGATACCTCCATCGAGGAAGTCGTGGTCGACGCCCCCGCCGCCTACACCAAGGCCGAGCAGTACATGAGCGCGTTCATGCCGCGCAGCAAGACTCAGCTAGTACGCTATGAAGAGCGCACCCCGATCTTCTCCAAGTACCACCTCGAGACCCAGATCGATCGCATCTATCAGCGTTCGGTCGAGCTCCCGAGTGGCGGCTCCATCGTCATCGACCGCGCCGAGGCTTTGACCGCCATCGACATCAACTCGGGACGTTCGACCAAGGCCCGCTCGCAGGAAGAGACCGCCCTGCACACCAACCTCGAATCAGCGCTCGAAGTCGCCCGGCAGCTCCGCCTGCGCGACATCGGAGGCCTCATCGTGGTCGACTTCATCGACATGCGGGCAACCAAGAACCGACGCCGGGTCGAGAAGACGCTTCGCGATGCGATGAAGCCCGACAAGGCTCGATTCGATGTCGGCCGGATCAGTAGCAACGGTCTCCTCGAGATCAATCGTCAACGGATCAAGCAAGCCCTCTTGATGCGTACCCACCACGCCTGCCCCACTTGCGGCGGCACGGGCCGATTGGCCAGTCCGGAGCTTGTCGGTCTCAATCTGATCCGACGCATCGAGGCACGAGCGGCGAGTGGCATGATCAAGGCAGTAGAAATTACCCTCCATGCCGAGGTCGCTGATGCCGTTCAGAATCAGCGACGACGCGAACTGGCGGCGATCGAGAACGAATTCGGGATCCACATCGAGATCGTCTCCTCCAGTCGCTTCCACCCCTCCGAGCAGAAGATCGAATGGACGGCGCGTCCGGTGGAGGAACGTACGATCGTTCCCTCAGAACCGATCCGCAAGGAGGTCGCAACGGCTCTCACCCTGACCCAGTCGAGTTCCGACATGGAAGCCTACGACGACGAGGATGAAGACGAGTCCGAGGAGGAAAGCAGCGCACGGCGTAGTCGTCGCCGTCGGCGTGGAGGTCGACGTCGGCGTCGCGGAGGAGGCGAGGCCACCCAGAGCGGCGAGAACGGCCAGAACCAAAGCGTTTCCGCCGGCTCCTCCAGCAACGGCCGGGATTCTGAACCCCAGTCCGAGGGAGATGGCGAGAGTGACAACGCTCGTCAAGCCAGCGACGGTTCCAGCGAGGACGATGACAAGCGCCCTTCGTCGAGACGTCGCCGAGGTCGCCGCGGTGGCCGGGGACGACGACGGGAACAGTCGGAGGGCCAGAACGAGGCTGATGCCTCGACGCCTACTCAGGAAGCTGCCGGCGATGGCAAGGACTCAGAAGCGGCAGCGGAAACGCCACGTCGTGCTCGATCCGGACGCAGCGGCCGCAGTCGCCGGGAGCGAACCGGCAACTCCGACATCCAGATGTCGGCAGAAGTCGAGTCCAAGGGTGACGCAGAGCCCTCGAACGCTCGGCAAGATCCAAAGGAGAGAACGGCATCCCCCATTGGGGTGACCGATGGGGCCAAGGCGAGCGAAACGAAAGCAGGAGCCTCATCGACCGCGAAGGAGGAGTCCGGACCCGACAAGCCGAGCCGACCGCGTCGCGGCCGGTCCTCGCGCAAGGCGGCGAGTTCTTCCACCGACTCGGCGACTGACAAAGGCAGTTCGCCCGAGACGACACCTGCCAAGGCTGCGGCCTCCGAGAGTGTTCCCGGTTCGAAGTCAGGGTCTCCCAGGCTCGATGGGACCGAGGCTGGTCCTTCCAAGCCAAAGACGCGGGGCGCAACCTCAGCCAAATCCGAGCCCCTGAATCCTGAGACGAACACATTGGACGCTGGCAAGTCGGATTCTGGCAAGTCGACCGCCGCAAAGCCCGAGCCCAAGAAGCCAGCCAAGGCCGAGGCCAAGGGAAAGGCAATTGCTCCGAGCGAAGGCAAGGCCGACTCGGCCAACGCCGACGAGACCCCCCCCGCCAAGGC
>JAIOJS010000515.1 GCA_019911795.1 Thermoanaerobaculia bacterium
CCTCTCGACTTGGCGCCTCGTGGTCTCGGTACCCCAGTGCTCCTGGGCGATCGTCACTTCGCCGCGGTGCCAGAGCTCGCCCATCTCTAGTTGAACGGGGGACAGGATCTCGAGGAGGAGGGTGGCTGGATCGAGACCAGCCGACAACCCCTGACCAACCGCGCTGGATGCCGCGACCTGGTCACAGTCGATGAGGGCGGCCAAATAGCGCACCCGAAGGTCGGTCACTAGAACCGCGTTCCGTTCTGACCGAGAGGTTGGCTCTTTTAAGGACTTGTTCATACCCGATGTCTATCATACTTGACACATATTTAACAACATGAATATGATAAAGTACATCAGAGGCAACCCAACATGACCTACCAACTCTCCCGTACGACCCACCTACCCCACCCCATCGAGGATGTGTTCGAGTTCTTCTCGAACGCACAGAACCTCCAGTCCCTGACTCCCCCCTGGGTCGGCTTTGAAGTCCTCTCACCCTTACCGATAGAGATGCGGCCCGGGCAACTGATCGACTACCGAATCCGTGTTCACGGAATCCCCCTGAAGTGGCGCAGCGAGATCACCGCTTGGGAGCCTCCTCATCGATTCGTCGACGAACAGAGGCGCGGACCCTATCGCTCGTGGCACCATGAGCACCGATTTCACCCCACGGCAAACGGTACCGAGGTCACCGACCTCGTCTCCTACGACGTGTTCGGCGGCCGGCTCATACAGCGCCTTCTCGTGGCCCCGGATCTCGACAAGATCTTCGACTACCGGCAGAACAAACTACTGGACCTGTTCCCTCCTGCCGCTCTTCCGGAACCAGCGCCTTGACCGTCCTGACGACGGCGGGACTCGGATGTCTAGTGGGAGGGCTCCTCCTCTGGATCTGGAGCCTCTATCGGCGCGACGCAAGCGTGGTGGACATCTGGTGGGGCATCGGCTTCGTTGCCGTCACCCTGTACTACTACACTCTAGGTCCCTCGAACGACTGGCAGTTCGCACACTTGGCGATGGTAGCCCTCTGGGGTCTTCGCCTCGGCCTTCATATCGCCTGGCGCGGCCGAGGCCACGGCGAGGACCACCGCTACACCGCCATGCGCGACCACCACGGCCGGAGCTTCTGGTGGAGGAGTCTCTTCACCGTCTTTTCTCTCCAGGCGGCTTTGGTCTGCCTTCTCTCCTACCCGCTCCTGATCGTCCAAGCGGCTCCCGAGGTTCGGATCCCCTACCTCTTCGCCCTGGGCACGGGCCTTTGGGTCGTGGGGTTCGGCTTCGAGGCGATCGCCGACTGGCAACTCCTGCGTTTCAAGAACCAACCCGCCAACAAGGGCCGGACCTTCGACCGCGGCCTTTGGAGATTCAGTCGACATCCAAACTACTTCGGAGAGTCGGTGCTGTGGTGGGGCTTTGGATTGATGGCCCTCGCCGCCGGCAGCGCACTGTCTCTCCTGAGCCCACTCTTCATTACGTTCCTCCTACTCAAGGTCTCCGGCGTCACTCTTCTCGAGAAGACAATCGTCGGCCGACGGCCTGCCTACCGTGACTACCAACAACGGACCAGCGCGTTCTTCCCATGGCCACCCCGTCGTCGCAACGACGAGTCCAGCCGGTGAGGATCGCCAGCTGCCTCACACCATCACAACTCCTGCCCCAACGGGCTGACCTACCCGTTCCAGGCCAGGCCCAGTGTGTCGTCATCCGAACCTCAGCCTCGCCGAACGGCCCCAAGCATGCATCCAGGGAAGGCAGAGTTGTCTAGCTAGACGACCAGCCGGTCAGATTGCCGGACTCGAAGCCATCCCGGAAGAGGGGCGGATCGTACTCGTCTGCGCCTGCATCGAGCGCACTGCCGAGCGGCCGGAATCCGTAGTCGATATCCCTGTCGACTCCGGGAATATCGCCGTTACACAGGTCGATAGCCGGTGAATTGGGTGCGAGGTGGTAGTCGTAGTGCGCCGGGTCGACCAGGCCGAGTGCGGCCTGAACAATCCGAGTGCCCCCGGGAGGCAGGCTCAATCCGGGGCCGACCACCGCACAGTCGAGGGACCAGTCACCAGAAGCCTGCACAGCAAAGAGATCACCACTGCTGGTTTCGAAGAGTGAAGCTTGTCCGTGGAAGTCGCCTCCTACCCAGAACAGTTCGTCTAGGCCATAGTTGTCAGAGAGCGTCGACGAATAGACCTGGACTCGCCCGCCGGTATCGACGACCCCTGAACCTGAACCTGAACTGATCCCGTTGTGAAAGATCAGGGCGCCCTCCAGGATCAGTTCGCCGCCATTGGCTACCCAACCGATGGGGGCTTCACCGACACCCTCGGGGCTGTTGCCCTGGACCATGGTGAGCTCGATATCTGCGAAGGCACCATCCACCACGACCATCCCGGCGGCAAAGGGTGCGTGGTTGCTTCCAATCTCCGAGCACAAGGAATTGGGGAATACGGACGAGCAGGGACCCGACTGAGTGAGTGAAACCTCTACTGTTGCCCCTTGGGCGTAGAAGCCACCCCCCTGGTCGGCTCGGTTGCCAAACAGGATGCCTCGATCTAGGTCGAGGCGAGCCTGGTCGCCAGTGATGTAGACGCCGCCACCAACGCCGAAGCTTCCGTCCTTCCCGGCGGTGTTGTGACTAATCCAGAGCGTACCCTCGGCCCCGCCCGTTCCATAGACCGTCGCTCCGTCGACGTACAAGCCACCTCCATCGCCGTCTGCCAGGTTGTCCTGCACCAGGACGAAGTTGTCGTGACCGGTCAGGCTACCGAATAGGTCCAAGTCACAGCCGGACCCCAGCCAAACGCCTCCTCCGTTGCCCGAAGTGGAGTTGGAGAGCAACTGGGTATGTGCGTTGAGCTGCACCAGGCCATCGTCCTGACAGTAGATACCACCACCGTCGATCGTTGCAGTGTTGCCATCGATCAAAGTGAGTCCGGTACTCAAGGTGGCCCCTAGGCTGCCGTCGATGAAGACCCCTCCACCCCGATCGGAGCTGTTTCCTACGACGTAGACATTGAGCAAAATCACGTCGATATCCCCGCTGATCTCGACTCCCCCTCCATCGTCGACGTCATCCTCCCCGCCGGTGATGATCAGGTTCTCCAACCAGACGGGGAAGGCGCTCGGCCCGCGAATCTCGACCACGGTGTCGGCGCCCCCGCCCCTGAGAATGCTTTGGCCGGTGGGAACTGTTGCGCTGCAGTCCTCGTACCCACCCCGGATCGTCAAGCCAATCGAGGTGATGTTGAAGTTGAAACCCGAAGCCCCGGCAAACTCCATCGTTTCGAGCAGGAGCTCATCACCGTCGACGGCCGCCAGGATCGCCGAGGCCAGGTCGGTGTAGTCACAATCGATTGGATCCGAGCCTACCCGCAGGGTCCCGGCGAACCCCGGTGTGGCTAGCAGGACCGTTCCCACCAGTAGTGCCGCAAGGACCGCGACCAAGCCGTGATCTGCCCATCCTCTCCACTCATGGGTCGCGCCCTCTATCGTTGTGCCTCGCCTCATCGAATCCTCCAGACGTCTCGTCAAAGTGATCTGATCTATCTCCGACCAGTCCTACAGCGGGATTCGTGCCAAGACACCAAACGGAGCACAAGTGTTTTAAACAGAGCAGGTTGACAGGCCAGAGCGTCGTCTTCCAACCTACCGAAACTGAGAGAGTGAGACTGCGAGAGTGACCGTTCGAGAGGAACCGACCCTTGTCGAAGCAGCATCTGTGGGCGACTTTCTCAGAACTGAAAGGGAAGCTCTCAACCCTGAGAGACCGTGCCTGTTGCACCGCAGAGGCCCAGGAGCCACTCAAGGACTCGGGTATGAGGCCCGTCACGAGTGAAACCGCCGCCAGCAGCCTAGAATAGCGGCATGGCCTATCGTCTCGTCGACCGATCCGAGCCCTCGGCTCAGACCTACAGCCTCGGTCGAGGCGAGAACGTCGTGGGTTCGCACCCCTCGTGCGAAGTCACCATCGACGACCCCTCGATCTCTCGGCACCATGCAATCGTCGTCGTCGCCAGGGACGCCATCGAGGTTGCGGATCTGGGCTCCGAGAACGGCACCCGCGTCGACGGTGTCCGAATCTACGGGCAACAGAACGTCAAACCGGGCGCCATCTTGACCCTTGGAAAGCGGGATTTCCTCCTCGAGGACATCGATGATGAGGATATTGAGATCGCTCGAGACTTCGGTCTCGGGACCCAGCCGCGAACGGTTCGTCCGCCCGCCTCGACAGCTTCGATCGCCCCCTTGCAGCGCTTCACCGCTGAGTTTCTGAGTCCCATTCTTGGGGCGATCTCGCAACGATCGAGACTCACGGATGTAGCCAACGAGGTCGGAATCGCCCTCTCGACCTGTCTCCCGGCGATCCGGGTGGAGATCTACCGGCAGAGTGAAGCGGGGCCAGGCGTGCTGTTCCGGCGGCAGCTCGCCGAATCCCGAGGCGATGCGCGGGTCGTCGAGGACCAGGGAGTCGGCCTCGCCGTCGAGTTTCTCCATGAAAGCGCCGGCCGACTGCACGCTCCGCTCCTGGCAATCGCGCACCAGCTCCTGCTTCTTGCTCACCAGGGGAGAGATCGGGTGGAGCAACCCCCCAACCCCATTTCCAGCCCTCCTTTCGGTCCGCCTCCTTGGCCTCGTCCGACGACCCTCGACCCAGTGCTGCGGTCGATCTATCAACGAGCCGAGATCATCGCCCAAGGACGGATCCCGGTGCTGATTCGCGGAGAGACCGGGACCGGAAAGGAGCTGCTCGCTCGCTTCCTCCACGAGGCTTCCCCATTCGCCAAGGGCGCTTTCGTCACTCTCAACTGTGCCGCCCTGCCCCGCGACCTGCAGGAGGCCGAACTCTTCGGCATCGAACAGGGGGTTGCCACCGGGGTCGAGGCTCGGGCCGGAAAGTTCGAAACGGCTCACGGTGGATCTCTCTTTCTCGACGAAATCGGCGACATGGCCCTGGAGACGCAAGCGAAGATCCTCCGCGTCTTGCAGGAGCAAGAAGTTTACCGGCTGGGCGGTAGCAAGCCGCGTCCGGCCAAGGCTCGGATCGTGTCGGCCACCCACCAAGACCTCGCCGCCAAGCGACGAGCCGGCACATTCCGTGACGATCTCTTCCATCGCCTGACGGACTGGGAAGTCGAGTTGCCCCCACTACGGCAGCGCCGCAGTGACATCGGGAATCTCGCCGCCTACTTCGCCGCACGGGAGGCGACCCACGAAGGACGTCGAGTCCTCGGGATCTCTCGCAAGGCTCTGGACTGTCTCGAGGCCTACAATTGGCCGGGGAACGTACGACAGCTGGAACGGGAGATCGCTCGGGCCGTCCTCTTCGTCGCCGATGGTGGCCTCCTCGACTCAAACCTGCTGTCCGACGAGATCACGCAGGGTGTGCAAACCGAGCCCTCGTCCCTGCGTGAGCTACTCGAGAGCACCGAGAGACGGGCGATCACCGAGTCGATCGAGGCGACCGGCGG
>JAIOJS010000516.1 GCA_019911795.1 Thermoanaerobaculia bacterium
GTCCAAGACTGGGGTCCACGACTGTGGTTGACCGACAAGATTCTCTTTTTCCAAGCGAATCGATACCGGCGGGCGATGGAACGGGGCCGGATGGAGCAGTTCATCGCCCCCGCCCACCAGAGCGGCTAGAACGGGTGGGGAGGCCAACCTGGGCCAGATCCAAACCGATCGGCAGCAGGCGGCGTATCTGCCAACGTGTTCGTTCATCTCCAACCAAGTTCGAGGAATCGGGCATGCATGCTCGATCTTCCCTCGCAGCCAAGGAGTCTCTATGCGCCAGCCTCTGCTCTTGATCTCAGTTCTCCTCGTCATCGCTGCCTGCTCACCGGGCGGTTCCGCTCCGCTCCCGACTTCGACTTCCAGTACTGAGACCCATGTCGCCGAACCCAAGATGGGGCAGCCCGCTCCTGCACCCGCGGAAGGCCTCGCCGTCGCCACCTTCGCCGGCGGCTGTTTCTGGTGCATGGAACCTCCTTTCGACAAGCTCGACGGAGTGGTGGCGACCACTTCCGGGTACACCGGAGGCTCCGAGACGGCACCGACCTACGAGCAGGTTTCGTCTGGACGCACCGGGCATGCCGAAGCTGTGCTGATCACCTACGACCCCGCCAAGGTCAGCTACGAACGCCTCCTCGAGGTCTTCTGGCACAACATCGACCCCACCGTAGAGAATCGCCAGTTTTGCGACCGGGGCACCCAATACCGTACCGGGATCTTCGCCAACGATGCCGGGCAGCTTCGGATCGCCCAGGCGTCGCTCGCCCAGCTCGAGACCGACAAACCGTTCGAGGGCGAGATCTTCACCGACGTTGCTTCCGCCGGCCCTTTCTGGCCGGCTGAGGACTACCACCAGGACTTCTACAAGAAGGATCCAGTGCGGTACAAGACCTACCGCTTCGGTTGCGGTCGCGACGCCCGATTGGAGGTCTTATGGGGAAGCGCAGCCGGACACTAACAAGCGAAGCAGGGCGCTAGACAACTCTCACAGCCATGGCGGTGGTCGTGCATCGGACGACCAGAAAACGAAAGGCCCCTCGAAATCGAGGGGCCTTTCTCAGCTTTCCGTCCAGGTCGTTAGAACTTGAACTTGAGCCGGCCGTAGTAGAACGCGCCGTTGAAGCCGAACGGACTGAACTGGCTGTACTGGTTGCCGACGCCCGCACGGGCTCCCGGGTTTTCGTCGGGAGTTTCGTCCAACACATTCTGGCCACCGATCGAGAATTCGATGCTCTTGGTGACGTCGAAGCTCGCTTCGAGGTCGAGCAAGTTCTTTCCGCCGTAGACCTGACCGTCCTCGGAGTCGAACCACTCATCGTAGTAGCTAACTCGAGCCAGGCCACGGAAGCGGTCGGTGAAATTGTGATTGACCGAGACGTTGAAACGCGTTTCCGGTAGGGCTTCCTGAAGCTCCTGGATACGCGTCGCATCGAGAGTGTCGGGATTGAACTTCGTGACCTCGGTCTCGGTATGGTTGAAGAGGAAACTCAACACCGTATTGGTCCATGAGTAGGTCGCCACGATATCGATACCCGCGGTTTCGGTATCAAAGTCGTTGGCGAAGAATCGGAAGTTCTGCAAATTCGCCGCACCAGTGATGCCCTCGGCGATCAGTTGGTCGATCTCCGCCTGGGTCAGGGAGAAGAGCTGGGTCACGCCCAGGCGATCCGACAGGTCGATCCTGAAGTAGTCCATCGTCAGCGTGAAGGGACCGTCGTCCCACACCGCACCGAGGGCGAAGTTGACCGACTCCTCGGCCTGCAACGGCTGCCCACCGCGAAGTTCAGCGACCCGCGAGGATGACGGGATCGTACCGTTGTTGACCAACTCCATGGCGACGAGATCGAACTCAGTCGACACATTGAATGCGTTGGACTGACCCGGCGTCGGCGCCCGGAATCCCGTGCTGACGCTACCGCGCATCTGGAAGTGGTCGGTGAACTGATAGCGACCCGAGATCTTTCCGTTGGTGGTCGTGCCGAAGTCCTCGAAGTCCTCGAAACGGAGAGCGAAACCCGTGGTCCACTTGCCGTCCTGGCCCGACTTCTCGATATCCGCGTAGATCGCGTAGTTGCTACGATTCCAAGTACCCGCTGCGATGTCGCTGAAGCCGGGGAAGCCATTCGAAGCCGCACTGAAACCCTGGGTTGCCAGGGGACCGATCTCGTAGGACTCGACCTGGCCGATGCCGATCTCAAACTCCTCGTCCCGCCACTCGAGACCACCCGCCAAGTTGAGGGTCGGGGTGATCGCGTACGAAACATCGAAGTTGAAGTTCAGCTCACGCTGCGCATAGAGGCCTGGGTCGAACTCGGTTGGAGTCGCTGGTCCCAAAGAAGCGTTGACGGTGTTTCTGATGAAGAAGTCGACTTCACTCGAGCCGTAGCTCGCGCTCGCGTCCCAGTTGATGCCACCCGCGGTCGATCCCCGCACACCGCCGACGATCGAAGTATCGGTCAAGTCGCCGCCGAAGTTCGGGGTGAAGCCGCCGGGGAATATCTCTTGGAACGAGAAGCAGTTGGGATCAGCGAAGACCTGCGCCAAGGCGCTCGGATCGGGTACGTTGTTGTTGATGTTGACGGTTGGACAATGGGCGGATCCATCGAGGATGCCATCCCCAGCGTCGATC
Source organism: Thermoanaerobaculia bacterium (assembly GCA_019911795.1). Lineage (GTDB taxonomy): Bacteria > Acidobacteriota > Thermoanaerobaculia > Multivoradales > JAIOJS01 > JAIOJS01. The sequence goes on from JAIOJS010000516.1 coordinate 2,627, forward strand.
AAATCGCCGATGAGCAGAGTGTCGCCTCCGTCCCCACTGAATACCGCGGCGCGGGTGTTGGGATTACGGAAGTAGAAGCCACCGGTCACCGTCTTAGTGACGTAGTTGCCGTGACCGTAGAACTGTGCAGACTCACCGACGAGACTCCCGAAGTTGACCCACAGCTTGATGTCGTCCTCGATCTCGGGAGATCCCCAGATCTGGGCCGGATCAGCAACCGCGGTGTTTCCAGCTGCGATCAGAGCGGCGGCGTCGTCACGCTGCACCGAGCGACTGGTTGGATCCGACATGCCGTACTCCATACTGAAGTTCGCGAAGCCGTCGGAACCCAGAGGCAGACCGAAGTTGGCGGCAATCGAAGCCGCCGTGCCGTCACCCTCCGAGTACTGACCGCCGCGGACCTCCACCGATCCGCCACTGCTGGCGTCCTTGAGGATGAAGTTCATCACGCCGGCGATGGCGTCAGATCCGTACTGTGCCGAAGCACCGTCGCGGAGAACCTCGACCTGACGCAGAGCGATCGATGGAATGGCCGAAATATCGGGTCCCTGCGCGCCATCGGCGACACCGTTGCCGAGCCAGTAGATGACGGCCGCGCGATGTCGCCGCTTACCGTTGACCAGGACCAGGGTGTGGTCGGGAGCGAGGTTACGCAGGTTTGCGGGACGAACCACCGTCGCCGCATCACTGATCGGTTGTGAGTTGACGTTGTAGGAAGGTGCAAGATTGCGCAGCAAGTTGCTGACGTCGGTATCACCTTGAGAAGCGAAATCGTCCGCCGAGATGACGTCGATCGGAACCATGGTTTTGGTGATGGAGCGCGGGGCGGAGCGGCTTCCGGTAACGACGATCTCCTCGCCGAACGGCGCCTTTTGGTCCGTCTCGTCTTTGTCTGTCTCACCTGCGTCGTCCGTCTCATCCGCGGCGGTCTCTTCTTCCGCCGTCTCGTCTGCGGGTGGAGTCGCCTCCTCCTGCGCCAGAGCGACGCCGAGGCCACCTCCAAGCAAGCCTAGCAAGGCCAATGACCAGAATCCGAGCACTAAACGGTTTACTTTCATCAAAGAGCACCTCCAAAGAATTTCCAAACGCCGGCGGTGGCGGATCCCACCAAACCCACGACGCCCGACCTACGGCCGGGCGGTTCGTTTTCCAAATCTGAGTTGAACTACTGAAATAAGACTAGCAGTTCGGGCGGGTTGCGTCAAAAGCTAAGGATAATCCGTGCGGTGGGAATTCTGCGCGAAAGGCACCGACCTCGAACCGGTGCATCCTCGCTCGGGATCCGGGGTACCCTCAGGTGGTCACCGAGATCCCGACGATCGGCTCAGCCAGCGAGAGATCTGGTGACGAGAGCAGCCGTCGGTTCCTGATCCAGGGTCCTGATCCGACGACTCACTTCGACGCACCACACATCACCCAAAGTGTCAACTAGGACATCGAGATCTCGTTCGACTTCCAACGCCGATCGGTAGCGTCTCAAAGGATCCTTTCTCAGAAGCTTCGACAGAATGTCCTCCAGTCCAACCGGGGTTGCAGCCACCCACTCCGACGGCGCCTTGGGCTCCCGGTTCGCGGTGTCGAGCAGGATCTCGCGCACCGTCTCGCCGACGAACGGACGGTGCCCCGTCGTCGCTTGGTACAGCACGACACCGAGTGCAAAGAGGTCTCCCTGAGGGCTATACCCTTGTCCATGCAACGCCTCCGGAGCGATGTAGCCCGGCGTCCCGACGACCGTTTCGGCGGCTTCGGTAACGCCTTCCAACAGCTGGGAGACCCCGAAGTCGGCGATCTTGATGGCTCCCTCGGAACTGAGCAGAATGTTGCCGGGCTTGATGTCGTGGTGCACAATCCCTTCCTGGTGCGCAGCCCCTAGACCTCTTGCCAAGCACCTTCCCAGGTGGACGACCTCAGATGCTGAAAGCACGTGACGCTCATTCAAGAGCTCCTCGAGAGTCCCGCCCGCTACCAACTCGAGGGCGAGGAAAGCGACCTCCCCCGATGCTTGCACATCATGCACTGCCACGATATTTGGATGACTCACCCGGGCCACGTGTACCGCCTCTGCCAGAAGCTGCCGCGCGAGCTGGATCCTCTCTTCCCCAGCTTCGCGATCGAGCCGGACGGTCTTCAAGGCCAGAGGTCGCCGCAAGTCGGGGTCCCATCCCCGGAAAACCGTCCCCATCGCTCCCTCCCCTAGGACATCCAGTACCTGGTAGCGACCCAAGAAGATCTCGCCCAACTCCTCCTTGAGGCGGAGTCGTTCGGCCAACGTGGCGAAGGATCGTCGCAGTTGATCGATCTCGGTACCAACCCGTTCTGGACGCTCACCTTCCATTCCCGCGAGTGCCTCTTGGCTGCGAATCACCGCCCGCAAAGGATCGATCAAGCTACGTTGTGACCACCAAGCTACGACGAGCATCAGAGCGATGGCCAAAGACACGGCGACTAGCGAACGACGGGCCAGAGTGTGGGTCGTGGCCTCGGCGACGTCACCGGACTGACGACTCAGCACCACCCAATCGGTTCCACTCACCTTCGCATAGGCGCCGATCACCGTCTGCGCCCCCTCGCCGAAGCGTCCCGCTCCGAACACCTTCCCGGTCGTTGCAGTCTCGACCATGGCCGAGGGGAAGTCTTCGACACGCCCCAGTCCCAGAACCTGCCGCCCCTCGGTGTCTGCGAGTATCAGGACCGTCTGGCGCCCCAACACACGGGGATCGAGGGCGGCGACGACCGGCATCAGATCCCCAATGAGGTGGAGTCTTCCGATCTCTCCCGGCAAGGTCACGTCCAGTCGGAACCAGGCCCCTTGTTTCGTCTCGAAGACTGTCCAGGAACCGGCCACCCGAAGGGCGAGCGCTTCGTCGACAGAGCCGGAGAACCTCTTGTTCTGGACCCGAACGACCTCTGTCCCCTGATCGTCTTCGACCACCGCCGCCACGATGCCAAGGTCGGAGGAAAGGAGTCCGGCCAGTACCGCCTGACTCGTTTCTCCGGTAGCCCCTCCCGAGGCCACTCCCGACGCAACCGCCTCGGCTAGCATCCGTCGCGACTCGAGGAACGAGGCGATTCGAACCGCCGCACTGCGCGCCGCCACGGTATGGGTCCTTAGAACCTGCTCGGTCATGGCATCACGGTTCATTCCGACCAACCCGATCGAAGCAAGACCAAGGGGTAGCACGCCCACCGCGAGCAGCGCGAGAAGGATGCGACCCAGAAGCCCAATGCGTAGAGTCGGCCGCATCACCCGAGGAGCCCGACCAACAGATCCACTGGGACTGGGTAGCACCTCGAGGTCGAGGAGCTGGATGAAGAAGCACCGGCACTCGTTGGGATCAACGCAACCACAAGGTCGACCGCGGGCGAGCAGGCGCGTTGGACAGGGCGGGTAGAGCCCCTTTGGACGTTCACTCGCAAGTCCACTAGAAGGTCCACTAGAAAGTCCAACTCACGCCGAGTGATGGGACGATACCGGGCCAACGTTCCGCCACAGTTTCGATCGTTCCTGAATCGTCGAGAACGAAGTCAAAGCCGGCATGGTTGCGACGGTTGTAGAGATTCTGAACGTCGATGTAGAACTCGAAGCGCCCGCCACTCCGCAACTGCCAGCCCCGCCTCAACCGTAGATCCAACCGATGGTAGTTGGACAAACGATCGCTATAGATTCCACCTAGCACTGGGGTGTACTCGAGCTCCCCCGCGGCCAGGGCGGCAACTTCTACTTCGCTTTCCCCTTCACCTTCGAAGCCTCCTTCGGGATCCCCAGCCAGCTCTTCCGGCACGACCACGAAAGACAGGGGCGTCGTCGGCCAACCGGTGTGGTAGCGCCAAGCGAGCGTAGCCGTCCAAGCCTTGACGGGAAAGCTGAGACCGAGATTCAGGGCGTGGGTCTGGTCGATATCACGAGGCACCCAACCCTCGGCGAGGCGGTCCTCCGATCGGGACCAGGTGTAGTTCGCCCAAGCATCGATGCCCCCTCGCGTGGCCCCTCGTACGAAGACCTCGATTCCCTGAGCCCGACTCTCGAGCGGGGCGATGCGGACTCGGTCTGGCTCGAGTTCCGGGAAGTTATTGAAGGACTCGAAGAGATTCTCGTAGCGAGGTCGCGGATTCCCGACCAGCCTCTGGTAGGCCTCGACGCGAAGCGCGACCCGACGCACCGAGCCGAGGCTCCCGAATGTGTGCTCGACTCCCACGATGCGATGCTCAGATCGCTCGGCCGGTGAGAACTCGGTGGCACCGTCGCTTACCGCGAGTTCGTACGGACGCTGGCTCTGGTGAAAGAGGCCCCAGGACGTCCTCAACACGGTGCTGGGGCCGGCCGCCCAGGCAATACTGATCCGCGGACTGAAAAGCTCCTCACCCAGGAGGGAGTGTCGGTCATAGCGACCGCCCACCTCCAATGTCAACGCACTGCTCGGTCGCCATTGATCGGCGGCATAAATCCCCAGGTGATCGCTATTGATCAGGGTCTCGATTGCCACCGTCTCGTCACTGTCGAGGGTGCGAATGTGAGCCACCGGGGTGTCGAACTGGGTCATCACGTGGGCGTCGTACATCGCTTCATAGCGTCGATACTCGCCGCCCCAACTCAGCAAGTGCTGAGTAGACAGCTGACCGTTCCACCCCTGCCGAAGCTCTCCAACATCGAAGGACCGGCGATCAAGAAGGTCGAAGGTCTGCTCCTCCTCGATCTCGATCGCCAGCCGATCGCGTTCGATCCGACTCCATGACGCGCCACTGTCGACGAAGAGTCGACGTCCCAGAATGGACTGGTGGGTAACCCAGAAATAGCTGCTGTCGTGCTGGGTTCGATGGTGCTTCGACTCCTCATCGATCACTTCCTGGAAGTCCAAGCGGTCGTTGGCGAGGAGGGTCCGCACCGAGAGCGTCTGCTGATCTCCGAAGTCAACCTCGCACTTGGAGAAAAGATCCCAGTACTCCGGCCCCGGACCCTTCAGGAGCTCCCGCGCCAGCCGGGTCGAGCCGGTACGAGTGATGGCGATCCAGGATCCCCGGCCTTCAGGCAGTGTCCCCCGACTTCCTACCCGCGAAGTGAGAACGCCGAGTCCGAGCTCCAGTTGACGTGCCGGCGGCGCGGTGGCAGCAAACATCTCCAGCACCGCTCCCATACGGTCTCCGAACTGCACCGGAAACCCACCCGTCCTCAGGTCGACTGCTCCTACCGCGCTCGGTGCAACGACGCTCAAGGCGCCATCGAAGTCCCGGAGGTGGTAGGCCTCGTAGAGCTCCTGCCCCTCGAGCCGAACATCGACGGTATCCCTTCTCCCCCCGCGGACATGAAACTCCGCGCTGATGTCGTTGGCGGTGGTACCGGGAAGCAAAGGAAGCGCTCGGAACAGGTCGTCGGCGAGATGAGGCAGGGCAACGATGTCGTCCCGACTTAGAGCGAGCGGCGACATCGGAGCGCCCTCGCCGAGCGACATCTGGCTGGGTGTCACCACCACTTCGGCGAACGCGGTCGGAAGCACATCGAGAGTCAGGTCCACCATGGAGTCCGCCCCAGCCGGCACGCTGACGCGCTCGAGACGCGTGGGCAGGTGCCCTTCGGCAAGGGTCTCGAGCGTGTAGACGCCGGCGGGGAGATCCGAGAAGTCAAACTCACCTCGATCCGTAGTCTTGACCAAGAGCCCAAGCTCGAGGAGCTGTACCGTAGCCCCTGGCAACGAACGACCGCCGACCCGTTCCTTGACCGTTCCCTGCAGACGAGCATTTGGTGGCGCTTCCGGGTCTTCGGCAACAAGTACTGAACTGAGGCGAAGTTCTATCCGGCGACTCTCCGAGGGATAACCGTCGAGACCCGAGGGAGAAACGCCCCGGACTCTCCAGTAGTAGGATCCCGCGGGAAGAGCGGGATGGTGCAGCGCCTCGCTGGTCAGTCCGTCACTGCGCTGTACCAGAACGCCACACTCAGCGTCTCGGCAGATTTCCAGGGTCACGGATTGGGCATCACGAGGACGGGTCCAAGTCGGGACGAACCGATCGAGGGCAACAACCGCGCCGGAGTCTGGACCCACCAGAAGAGGCGGCGACAGCAGGGTCTCAGGTTTGGGCAGCGGACCCTGCAAAGGGACCATCACCCCCGACCCTTGGTGCAACTGGACCACCGTGCCAGCCTGACGGACCCTCCCTTCCCCTTGATAGACCATCACCTGGCCCGCCCCCTCTCGGTCCTTCTTGGCCCTGGCATCGAGCAAGCCCACCGAATCGGAGCGTGCTTCGATTCGAGCCTGACCCAACACAATCTCAAAATCGTCGGATAGCTCCCGGGTGACAGAACTCTTGAGATCGACCTGCCCAGTCACCACTTCGATGGTGTCAGGGTGGCTTCGCCGGTCCCCGACTCTGCGAGTCTCGGAGCCTTCCGCCTCGCCTAGGAAGAGGAGACTCTCTTCCCCGATCAAGAGTCGGGAAGAGTCGGCAAAGGAAAGCTCCACCGAGGCCGAGTTCAGTGTTCGCAGCCCATCGCCGGCGACGAGGAGATCGAAAATGCGACCCCGAGTCCAGGCGACGGGATCGGGTAGGGCCAAGACCTCTCCCGACATCCGGCTGACGATCGAACCGGTCGGGGGGAGCCCGCGTCGAAGGTGGACTTGTACGCGATCGCCGGCGGCTACTGCGCTCGGCAACGCCAGTGGCGGGTTCCATTCCACCAGCGACTTCCATCCGGAGCGCTCCCCAAGGTAGGCGACACTGATCTGTTCGAGGCTCTCGCCCGGCCGCACGATGTGCCACCCCGTGGTCTCACGGTGCACTCCATCGGCGCGCTCCGTTTCAGCCCCGGCCGGTGAAAGGGTCCAACTCGCTCCGAGTACGAGAAGGA
>JAIOJS010000517.1 GCA_019911795.1 Thermoanaerobaculia bacterium
ACGATGCCCATCCCCTCCCCTGCCGGTAGTTCGAAGGACACCCGTTGCAGCGCCTCGAATTCCCGGTGGTGCACGCCTCCGAAGAGCTCGAGGAAGCGGTCGAGAGGGCGCGAGTAGACGCGGTATATCTTGCTGACTTCACTGGCTTTGACGACGGGCTCCGACATCCGCGAGAGTATAGCGGAGGCAGTCGTGATTCCTCGTCCCCTCGGTCCTCGGTGGCCGGGAGCTGGCGAGCGCCCCGGGATCCCTCTGCTAGACTGCTCAGGACCGCCTCGCACCCACTCCTCGCCGTGAAACCGCCATTCCGCCCTTCGCTCCGGTCAACCTTTGCCATGGTTCCGGCTCTTGTCCTGCTGTGGACCCTGCACGGTTCGGCGCTGGCTTCCTGGTGGACGCGTGACGATCCCTGCCTTCTGCGCTCGATCGCCGAGCACGGCATCGTGCCGCATGGTTTGGATCCCGCGGTATGGCGCGCCCTTTCTTCCAACGTCTTCATGCCTTGGCAACTACTCTCGCTCGGGTTCGACTGGCACCTCTTCGGCCTAGCTCCCCTCGGCTACTACGTTCATCAGCTCCTCGCTCTCACCCTCGTGGTGGTACTGGCTCATCGGTTGTTCCTCCGCTGGGTTTCGCCGAGCACCAGCGGCTTCGCCCTATGGCTCTTCGTCGCCTCGGCCCCCGTCTTCGGCATCACTCAGCAGCTGATGAATCGACACTACGCCGAGGGACTTGCGCTCTCTCTGGCCAGTCTCCTGTTGTATGCGAACACCCTCCGATCAGCCCAGAATGACGCGAGCGTGAAGTCGTCGCCGAGCAGGCCCTTGATACCGCCGACGAACTACGCGAGTGGTCTCCTCTACTTCGCCGCTTGTGCGGCCAAGGAGGTCTTTGTCCCGCTGCCCCTCGTCCTCGCCAGCTTGCCGCGAGGCCCGGCAGAACCCGGACGCATCCAGTGGTCCCAGCGGCTGCGACCCCTCCTACCCCACGGCTTGGCGCTTCTCGTCTACCTGGCGTGGCGTTTCGCCATGTTGGGAGGTTCTAGTTTCAGCGGCTATGGGAACCGGCCTCCGTCCCTGGACCCCGCCGGCTTCTCCGTAGCTCTCCGACGCCTCTTGACCGGTCCTGACTGGGCAGTAGCCCTAGGAGCCGGCCTCATCGCGCTGTCGGTGGTGCTCCTGTGGAATCGTCGCCGTGGGGTCCGCCCGCTCCTCCTTGTCCTTCCGGTTGCGATCGTCGCGCCCTGGATCGGGATTTTCCCGCACCTCGAGGCTCGTCATCTCCTGATCGCCGCCCTCGCCGCTTCCCTCCTCTTGGCGACCGCACTCGACGAACTCCTCGCCGGTCGACCGGTGTACCGACGGATTGCGATCGGGATCGTCGGACTGGTGGTCCTGGGTGGCTTCCTCGAATCGCCGGTCCGCTCGCGACAGCAGGCCAGCGCACTCCACTACCGAACCGAAGGAGAGTGGGTCCTCCGTGGTGGTCCCGCGGGGCTGCAGACCACACTCGCCGACGGTGCCTTCCTCGAGTGCCTGGTCGATCTCGACGGCCGCTCTACGAACGCGACCCTCTCCGAAACCAGCGATACGACCGGGGGTGGGTATTGCGGCGACCCCTGCTGGTGCTTGTCCCTTCCCACCGCTTCCGAGACCTGGGTTCACTACGACGGACACGGCGCGATCGTCCCCGCCGACCCCGCGTCCTGTGCACCAGAACGAGTCCTCGAGGCCGAAGTGACGCGGGACCCGAAGACCTCGGTCGTGAGTTGGAGTCTCGGACCGTGGTCAGGGGATCACTATTCGGTCCTCCTCGTCTCTCCCGACCCTAGCCCCGCCGTCAGCGTCCCCATCTCGGTGCCTCGCCAAGGGAGCACTCCCTGGGTCGGGGACCACTCGTTTGTCTTCCGCTACGAGTCTCCCGAGGGATGGGTCGGTTACAGCTCGCTCATCGACGGCACCTCGCTCTCCACGGAACTCTCGACGCCATGACCCGACGCTTCCTGTGGACCAGTGGTCTCGCGCTCCTCGCCTGCCTAGCTCTTCAGGTTCAGGCGATCCGCCACCAGTCTCTCATCGGAGATGCTCCCTATCATCTCCTGGCTGGCCACCAAGCCCTACGCTACGGCGAGAACACCCTGAACCTCGAGCATCCTCCCCTGGTCAAACTCGTCGCCGCCATCCCGTTGCTGCTCGAGGAACCGCTCGCCCCTCGCACCGACGTCCGCGATGTGTTGACGACAGCGCGGCTCCTGTTCGACGACCCCGCGCTGGTGCGGCGGGTCCAGCTGCGTTCTCGAACCTTGCTCTTTATCGTCTTCGGAGTTCCGCTCCTCATCGCCTGTATTGGCCTCGGTCGTCGCCTCGGCGATACGCGGTCCGGTGTCCTTCTGGCCCTATGCGTCGGCCTGAGCTTCAGCTCCCTACCGTTCCTCTCGGTGATCCAGACAGACACCGCGGTGGCCCTGGGTTTCACCGCCACCCTGTGGATGGCGCTTCGTTTCCAAGACCACGCCACCCTGGGCCGCAGCATCGCCCTCGGCGCCGCGGCAGGGCTGGCGATCGCCGCCAAGTTTTCCGGTCTCCTGGTGGTTCCGGCGGTGGGCATCGCCTTGCTCCTGGCCCCTCGACTGTCCTGGCGAGAGCGGCTGACGAGGGGTCTTCTGATCGCTACGGTAGCGCTCGCAATCCCGTGGTCCACCTACGCCATCGCCAACCACCACTACTCCATCGATTCCGGCCGCCAGGCGATTCACCTCTACTGCAATGGGGAGGCCCTGGTCACCGGGGACCGACTCCAGGGATGGGAGGAGACTCTTCTCACCCTCGAGCAGTCCTCTCCGAGCCTGGCCCAATACGCCACTGGTTTCCTCGGAATTCGCGCCCAGAACGAACTCGGCATCTATCCCTCCTACGCCTTCGGCACGCTCTCTTCGGAAGGGCGATGGTGGTACTTTCCCGCCGTTCTCGCCCTACGAACTCCACTCGTCCTGCTGATCGCCACCTTTCTGGCGTACGTATCCGCGAGGTTCTATCGACCCCAATCGACCACCCGAAGACCTCTCGCCGCCGGAACTTGGGTGGTCCTGGGCGCCCTCGCGGTTTACTTCGGAGTGGCCGTCAGCTCTTCCTACAACCTCGGCGTCCGCCACCTCTTGCCTATCCTGCCCCTCCTCTACTGGCCAGCTGCCCGCTGGGGCTCCAAGACGTTTCGACGCACCCTTGTCATCCTCAGCCTGCTGATCCTCGAAGGAGTGACGTTGGCGCCACTCTGGATGAGTGCGACCGGATCCTGGTGGCTCGGTCAGAACGACCCAACTCGCCTCCTCATCGTCAGCGGAGACACCGAGTACCACCAGAACTTCATCGCCCTGGAGGATTGGGCTCGAAGTCAAGGGATCGAGCGCTACGGTCTCCTCTACCCTCTGCTCGACCCCCGGGAACTCGCGGCCTACTCAGCGCGCGGCTACCTGGTCACGCCGGACACCCCGATCGATGAAGGCGTGTACGTGACGACGGTCCTTCTCGAGAGCCACCTCCCGGCCCTGCGCCGCACTTCGCCCGCGCGACTGCGGGGATTCAACGCGCTCTCGGAGCTAGCCGAGGCTTGGGATCCATCGTGGCGAGCGGTCCTTCGCGGCCAGGACCTGGGCTACGTCGCTGGGACCTTTCACGCCTATCGGGTCGAAGAAAGTCCTTCCCGGCCATGACCCCGGAATGGTCGGCGGAGACCCGCCAGCTAAACTCAGCTGCGAGCAGAGCGTATAGCTTCTGATGACGATGCGAGCCGAGACAATCTCCGTGCGCCTCTTGATCGCCGTCGGCCTGCTGGCCTTCGGTCTGGCCGTGGTGTCGATTGTCGACATGTTCAGACCGCAGCCCTACGACGGCGTCGTCCTCGAGTCCGATGTGCCCGGCGAGTTGATCGTCGCCGAAGTGGTCTCCGGCTCCGGCGCGGACCGGGCCCGCATCCGTCCCGGAGATCGCATTGTTGGGATCGGTCGCGACCTTCTTCTTTCGACCCAACACGCCTCTCAGCTACTTCAGCGCTACCGCATCGGGGAGATTGTCCCCTACCTGGTGGAGTCCGACGGTAGGCGTTGGGAGACCTTGGTCGAGCTCGGCACTCGGAGAATCGGAAGCATCGCCTACCTCGGGGCCTGTGTTCTGGGTTTCGCCTTCTTCCTGGTCGGCGCCTTCGTACTCCACCAACGCCCCCGCCTCCGTGTCGCTCAGGTCTTCTACCTCATGAGCTCGGCCTTCCTCGTCTTCCTCGTCTGTCGAATGCGCCCCGCCTCCTATTCGGGAATGGACGACTTCGTCCTCGACACCGGAACCTTCGCCCTCCTCCTCGTTCCGGGCAGCTTCCTGCACTTCTTTCTGATCTTTCCGCGGCCGGTATGGAACGACCGCAAGGGACTCCTCGGCCGGCTCGATCAGAGCCGTCGTCTGCGAGTCCTCGTCCTCGCCATCCTCTACCTCCTTCCGGCTGCGGTCTATCTGACGACGGTCTACGTCTATGACGTCAAGAACAACCCGCTATTTCTTATCAGCGGTGCACCGCGAGTGAATTGGTGGATCCTGGGGATCTATATGGCCCTGGGATTGTCGGTACTGGCTGCCAACGCTTCTCGACTCAAACGGGTCAACGAGCGCCGTGGCGCCCTTCTCGTCTTCTTCGGCGCCCTCTTCGGACTTCTCCCCTTCCTCGTCTTCACCGTGGCCTTCCCCTCGTTCCGCCACACCGAGCAGTTCCTCTACTACGGGGTGGTACCGCTCATCCTGGTGCCGCTGACGTTCGCCTATTCGATCGTGCGTTTTCAGCTCCTCGATATTCGAGTCATCCTCCGCAAGAGTCTCTTCTATACCGGCGTCACCGCTGCGATCACCGGCATCTACGCGGCCGGCATCGCTGCCTTCAACTGGATCCTGCAAGGCGCCGGCCTCACTCAGCATCCCTTCTTCCCCATCGTCTTCGCCCTCGCCGTCGTTCTGGGGCTCGAACCGTTGCGCCGTAGACTTCAGGGGCCGGTCGATCGCTTCTTCCTCGGTGACCTGTCGCGTCTCCACGATGCCGTTCTCGAGATGGGCGAGGCGCTTGGCGCTCACCGCGACCCCGGCGAACTCGTCCGTGAGTTGGTCCAGCAGCTGCCGGAGCGTCTCGGAATCCACTTCGCCGCCCTCTACCGGCAACACGGTGACGCCTTCGAGCGCGTGGCCGGACCCCATCACCTCCCCAATTTCATTCCCGACGCGCGCGGGATCGAGAACTACCTCACTCAAGAAGGACCCTTGGCTCTCCTCGTCGACCGCCCCCGCCGAGCTCTCGACATGGACCACCTCCTCGACGAACTCGAGGACGACGGCGTCGCCCTCCTCGGTGACCTCGCCTCACCACGCCGCAAGGTAGGGTTGATGTTGCTCTCCTCGAAAACCAATCAGCTCGGATGGGATCCGGCTGAGTTGGAGATCCTACGCGGTCTCTTGGCGCAAGCCGCCATCGCCCTCGAGACCAGCCAGCTCCTCGACGAGCGAACCCAACAGGCCGAACTGGAGCGAGAACTGGAGATCGCGGCCCGGATCCAGGCCGGCCTCCTCCCCTCGAAAGTGGAGTTCGCCCCCGGCTGGACCGTCTCGGCGGTGTGTCAGCCCGCCAAGCACGTCGGCGGAGACTTCTTCGCCGAGATCCCGGCCGCTCACAACGGTTCGATGGCGTTGGTCTACGGCGACGTGGCCGGCAAATCGATCCCCGCCGCTCTCATGATGATGGCAGCACAGGAGGTCCTGCACTCTCTTTCGATGACGCATCGCACCCCCAAGGTACTGGTCGAACTTGCCAATCGACGACTCTACCGACTGCAGCGCCGTAGCTTCGTCGCGTTGGGCTACCTCAGTGCCAAGCCGGACGGGACGGGAATCGAATACCTCCTGGCTGGACAACCCAGTCTTCTCTGCCGTCGTCAGGACGGGAGTGTCGAGGAACTCCCCCTAGCCGAGCATCGATTGCCGCTCGGAGCCCTCGACGAGGGGGAATACTGCACCCTGGAGGTCGACCTCGAGGACGGCGACCTGGTCCTCGGCTACTCGGACGGAGTCCTCGAGGCCCAATCGCCCCTCGGCGCCTTCTTCGGCCACGATCGACTGGTCGAATCCCTCACCCTGGCGCCGCCCGATCCCGAAAGGGCAGTGGCCTTTATCCTCGACGAGATCCGCCGCTTTACGGCGGGTCTCGAGCCCTACGACGACTTGACCCTGGTGGCTCTCCAGCGCCAGTCGCAGATCAGTCCTGACAAGCAGGTCAGCCAAGAGACTGCAGTTCCGATAGATGAATGAGGTTTGATATGAGAATACGCCTACCCAGATCCGAGACTCCGGCCGCCAAGACGGTTCGGTGGTCCACCCTGCTACTCCTGCTGTCTTGCTCCGTCAGCTTTCTCGGCTGTCCTCGCCATGAGCAGGCCGAGTGGACGACCTCCTCGGAGGAGGCGCGAGCCGAGCTTCTCCTCGGCCTCGAGGCCGAAACGAAGTTCTATGAGATGGAAGCACGAGAGCACTTCGAGAAAGCCCTGGAGTTCGACCCGGACTTCGTCATGGCCCAGGTGAAAATTTTCAGCCGTACCTCGACTCGTGACCCCCGCTCGAAGGAACTCCGCCAGCACCTCGAAGCGGCGGAGCTCTCGGAACTCACTCCCCGTGAAGCCTTCCTGGTCCGCTTCTATCTCGACATGCATTCCGATGACTACAAGAAGGCCTGGAAAGTTCTCGAGGAATACCTCGCCCAACATCCTCGGGATCCTTACGCCCTCGAGCTAAGTTGCCAACGCTTGTGGGAGTCCGCCGACTGGAATGCCTCGGAGACCTGCTACGAGGGTCTGCTGGATGCGGACCCCAACTGGGTCGGTGCCCAGAACCGCCTCGGCTACCTCGCCATGGCTCAGGGCGAGTTCGAAGTGGCGGAAGACCGCTTTCGCAACTACCGGTACGTGGCGCCGGATCAAGCCAATCCCCACGATTCACTGGGGGAACTCCTCGTCCTCCTCGGTCGCTATGACGAAGCCGAGACGGAGCTCGACGAGGCGATCGCCATCCGCAAGGACTTCTGCGCCTCGTACCAGAATCTCTCGACGTTGGCCCTCTACCGCGGTGACAGCGAGGAAGCGTACGACGTCGCCCAGCGATCGGTCGACAATGGGTGTCCGGATGGCATTGCCCAGCGTCTTCGCTGCCACATAGAGAGCTTCAATCTCTACCGAAATGAGGACTGGAAAGCCCTCGCCGACAGTTGGGGAGGAGCCTGCAATCGCTCGCAACTCGTACCGACCTGGCTGCCCCATCTCGGAGCCCTGATGATGGAAGAGATCGAACTCGCCAAGACCATCGAGGAGTCAGTGGTCGACAAGCCGGGAGGAATGCTCAAGTCCGAGTCCACTCGTTACGGATCGCCCGACTATTCCAGTCTGGTCGGGACCCGCCTGATGGCCGAGGGTGACTACGCGGGTGCTACCGAGCGTCTGGCCGCCGCCGACGACCACCTCGACTACTGGGGCCTTGGACCCGGCATGTACAAGGTATACAACCGACTGGTTTGGATCGAAACCCTACGGCGTGCCGGACGCTCGGAGGAGGCGGAGAAACTCCTCGCCGAGGTTGCCGAGGTCAACCCGCCGATGGCCGACACCTACGCGCAGGGACGACTTCCCCTACCGCCGCCAGGTGTCGACCCAAGGCCCTAGCTCCTCGGCCGGCAACGGACGGGTGTAGTAGAAACCCTGCGCGAGGTGGCAGTGCTCCCGTCGTAGAAACTCTGCTTGCTCTGCCGTCTCGACCCCTTCGGCGACCACTCTGAGACCCAGACTGAGTCCCAGCGTGATAATCGTGCGCACGAGAATCGCGGCTTCGGGATCGGCCGGCAGATCCGAGATGAACGTGCGATCGATCTTCAGGGTGTCGACGGGGAACCGACGCAGGTAGCCAAGAGACGAGTATCCGGTACCGAAGTCGTCGACGGCGATAGCGAACCCTTCTTCACGCAGTGCGCGGAGCGTTCCTACCGCTGCCTCTGGATCGACCATGATGGCGCTCTCGGTGATCTCGATCTGGACAAACCGAGGATCGAGTTCAGTGCGTCGTGGCGCCTCGCACACCGTCCTCAACATTCCGGTATGCCCGAAGTAGTGAGGCGAGATGTTCACCGAAAGAGTGAGTTCCGGAAAGCCGGACTGATGCCATGCTCGCGTTTGTCGACAGGCCTCGAGTAGGACGCGTTCGCTGAGACGATCGATCAGACCCGCCTCTTCCGCCACCCCGAGGAAGTCCCTGGGTGCGAGCAGGCCACGCTGAGGGTGAAGCCACCGGACTAGAGCCTCGACCCCGACGACCCTTCCCGCTTCGAGGTCGATGATCGGCTGGTAGTGCAGTACGAGCTCTTCGCACTCGATCGCCCGAAAGAGCTCTTCCTCCAACTTGCGACGCTCTCGCACCTGGTCGTTCATGCGGGGTAGGAAGTAACGGCATCGATTGCGCCCCTCGGCCTTGGCCGCGTACATTGCGAGGTCCGCATTCTTTAGGAGGGCCTCGGGCTCGACTCCATCGTCGGGGTAGAGCGTCACTCCAACGCTGGCCGTCACGAAGAGGGTTCGGCCGGCGAGTAGCACCGGCTTGCCGAGGGCCTCGATCACCCGTTGGGCCAGGATCGACGAGCGTTCAGGGCCGATCAGCCCGGTCTGGATGACCCCGAACTCGTCGCCCCCCAGTCGAGCCGCCGTATCGGATCCTCGGGTCGCCTCCTGCAGTCGCACCGCCATCTCCTTGAGCAACTTGTCTCCGAAATCGTGGCCCAGCGTGTCATTGACGTCCTTGAAGCGGTCGAGATCGATAAAGAGAACCGCCACGCCGTCTCCGCGCCGCGCCGCCGCGGCCAGGGCTTGCTCCAATCGGTCATGAAACAGTGTCCGATTGGGTAGCCCCGTCAGAACATCGTGGAGCGCGAGGTGATGCATTCGGCCCTCGAACTCCCGTCGCTCGGTGATGTCGGTGTAGGTCGAAACGAAACCTCCTCCCGGCATGGGGTTGAACGAGACTTCGAGTACGGTGCCATCGGGGCGCTCCCGCTCGAAACGGTGGGTACTCCCTGCACTGGTCGAGCGAGCGATGGAGAGGCGGTCAGCTACGAAGGTCTCGGCATCGACTTCCCCGTACTCGCCGCGTGCGATGTTGCCGCGGATGATCTTTTCCAACGCAAGTCCCGGGTAGACCGTCTTCGGAGAGTGATGGAGAAGCTCGAGATAGCGGTCATTGTGGACACTGAGGTTCAACCCGTCGTCGAAGACACAGATCCCCTGCCCCATGTTCTGCAGTGCCGCCTCGAGGAGGGCTGACTTGCGAACCGTCTCGGCCTCGGCCTCCGACTGACGACGCAGCATGTCGTTGTACTCCTGGATCAGGATACCGAGCTCGTCGGGACTGCTCCACTCCACCGGACGTCGGACCTTGTCCGCTCCTCCCTGCCGAATCGAGGCCAAGAGTCGGTTCAGGGGAGTTCCGAGCGACGTCTTCACCGCCAGAATCACGCTGATGACAACGGCGAGGAGAAGGGCCGAGAAGAGAACTAGATCGAGGGACAGGCGTCGCCTCAACTCTCGTCGGATGCTCTCATCTGTGAAGTACAACTCGAGTTGACCTACCTCGTGAACGACCCCTCGGCTTTCGTAGCGCACCGGTCGCACTGTGAGCAGGGTGCCTTTGGGGTGCTCGTTACCGGCGGGACCGGTGCGGGCCAGGACTTCGCCGCCCTGCCCTCGCGCTACTACCGCTACGATGTCGGGCGTGCTCATGAGTCCGCCGATCGCCGACTCGATGTTTCGTGTATCGAGATTCCAAAACGGAGTCGCTAGAACTTGCGCGTTGACGGCGGCGGTACGTCCCATCCGGTTCTCCAGCGACTGCTGTAGAGACCGAAAAGTCAGCGTCTCGGCGACGAAGAAGATCCACACCGAACCGATCGTTACCCCGGTGACGGCGATGACGAGGAACCGGTTGCGAAGCGATCGGAAGCGGTGAGCTTGTTTCATTCCCGGTGGGTGGTCGGTCCGCATTCGGCCCTGTGAAATCCCACTGGCGAGTCGCGCGATTTCGCAGGAGGCATCGTTGGCAACGAATACTGTCGCAGCCTACCATAGGCCCCTTGTGCTGAATTTGGCTCTCCTCAATGACCAACACCTCTGCCCCGGGACTCCCAGTACGAGACGTCGCGCCGCCTGTGGCTCGGGAACAGGCCGGTGCTACAATCATCTAGTGGCTATACGGAGGTCGACTGCACTGATTGTCCTCACGTCGCTACTAGCCTTGGTGACCGCAACGAGCGGCTCGGCTCAGAGCGCCTCACCGCCGGTCTTGACGGTGCAGGATGCCGTCTGGCCGCCCTATTACTTCGGCGACAGCGAGACCCACAAAGGCTTTGCCAAAGAGGTCCTCGAACGGTGTCTGCCGACAGGGGAGATCCCATTTCAGTTCTACTCCTTCCCCATCGTCAGAATGTTCAACTACCTGCGCAGCGGTGAGATCGACGTGCATGTCGTCTCCAAGAGTGCGGAACGAGAGGACTTTCTCTGGTATGGACAGGAACCGTTGTTCGTCTCCAGCTATCGACCGATCGTTCGCAGCGAGAACACCATGGAGGTTCATTCCCTCGCCGATTTGGACGGCCATCGACTGGGAGCGATCCGCGGGGTGGGCTACGTCGAGTGGTTTCAGAGCTACCTCGACCAGCGGGATCGAGCCGGTACCCTAGAGTGGGCGCCGGACAACGAGAGCATCCTGCGGATGCTCTTGGCCAATCGTATCGACGTCTTCATCAATACCGTCTCGACGTCGAAGTGGCTGGCTCAGGAACTCGATGCCGCCGACCAGATCCGAATTCTCGACTTCGATGTCAAGACGAGTCCCTACTACGTCGTAGTGTCACGAGCTTCAAAGGCCATCCCTGAACCCGCTGCCTTTCTCGCCAAAGTCGACGCTTGTATCAGGAAGCTCAAGACCGAGCCGATCTACCGGCAGCTCGAGGAGCAGTACCACCTCAACTGATGTTCCACGTTCCCGGGTCGGGTCGAGACCCAACTACCGAGCGTCTTCGGGGTTCCTCTGACGCCGGGCGCTCACCGTCTCTCGATCGACCTCGCCTTCGGTGACTGTCGCTAGGACGCCAGCTTCCGCGCTCGTAGTGTCGGACGGTTCTTGAGATAGGAAGAGCACCGAGAGCGCCGGTAGGGTCAGCTCGAGAGAGTCGCTTCGGCCGTGCATAGCAACCGGGGTGGTCTCCGCCTGACCGAAGTTGCCCGAGCCCGAACCACCGTAGATCAACGCATCACTGTTGAGTCGCTCGCGCCAGGTACCGCGATTCGGCGCCCCAAGGCGATACGCCCGACGCACTACCGGCGTCAGGTTGCAAACCACCAGGATCGGCGGGTCCTCGATATCACCC
>JAIOJS010000518.1 GCA_019911795.1 Thermoanaerobaculia bacterium
TGACCTGGAGGACGAAGCCCACCAACCATAGCCCACCAAAGAGCAACAACAGGCCGGCCTCCGACTCGAGGGGTATCGCCGCCGCCAGCATGGCCGCGCCAATCCCCGCGGTGATGACACACACCACCACCCCGAATAGTCCCAAAGCCAAGAAGCTTCCAGCGATCCCTCCGACGACAACCGCCAGTGCGCTCCAGGCCTGCCCCTCGATCGGAAGAAAGGGAAGGATCTTGCCCATCACCAGGAGGCCCAGCGCGAAGCCCGAGATGCCCGTGGCCAACTTCTGGGCCAGCACCGCGAGCAAGACTCCAAGGAGGCCGCCGGCGACGGAGACGAGCCAGAACACCAGGCTCTCGAGGTCGGCGGCGAAGGTCGCAGCCAACTGCCACCCGACGAGGAACCCCAGCGACCCGAGCGCTACCCAGAAGATCCGGCGACCGAAGAGGAGGAGCAAGAGGCCCCCGAGGATGAGGATCGCAACACCGGCGGGTCCTCCTTGGGCCAGCCCATCAAATCCCTGGGCCAGAGATTCCAGCCAACGAGTCGCCCAACCCAAGGAGTCTGTCATGAGGACCTTGTGTCTGGTTCCAAGGGACTCACCCACAACTCCCCGAGGCGCGATGTCCCGGGCGGCGGATCCAAGCCGGCCCGTGGTCGGGTCAGCAGACGATCGCTAATTCGGGTTCCGGCGGGGACTCGAGTCTGGGGTCCCACCACAACTCGCTCCAGGTCGCAGCGCGGGCCTAAGTGGCACCCCGGGAGCAAGAGGCCGTCTCGCAGCCGAGTTCGCTCCTCCCAGGTGACACCCTCTTCTGCCACCACGCGCCGCCAACGACGACGGGGACCGTCGAGGTCTGCCGCCTCCCAGTTGGAGCGCCACCACGGTATCCAGTCCAGGGCGCCAGCGAGGTAACGGCCAGGGGTCCCGAGGTCGTGCCAGGGTCGTCGCGTCGTGACGCTGGCGATCGGGACGCCCTGACGCAACCAGGGTTCCCAGAGGTCGGGGACGAAATTCAACTCCCCTGGCCCCAGATCGGGGAGCCGCCGAGGATCGAGAAGGTGGGCTCCGGCGAAGACGTGTCGGCGAGCTATCTCTCCCACCTCTCGACCCGGACGTAGAGACCTGATTCGCCTCTCGGAGTCGAGTCCAACCCCCCCACCATAGGAGGCGGGATCCAGTTTCTCGAGCAGCAGAAGGGTGGCCGCGGCTTCCGCCTTCAGGTGGCGGCGGATGAGAGCTTTGAGGGGCCACCGACAGAGGGAATCTCCGTTGATCACCAGAAGGGCGTCGGCATCGCGCCAAAAGGGTTCTAGAGGCACCAGGGCGCCGAGGGTTCCCAGGAGATCCTCCTCGTGAGAGTACGTGACCTCCAGTCCCAGGGGCCTGGAGCCCAGTGCCCGGGTGATTGCCTCGCCCTCGTGGTGCAGGTTGATAGCGACGCGCTCGATGCCGGCCCCAGAGAGGGCTTCCAAGGTGTGAAGGAGGATCGGCCGACCGAGGATCGGCAATAGCGGCTTCGGCGTGGTGGCGGTCAACGGCCGGAGGCGACGGCCATGCCCCGCAGCGAGAACGAGCGCCCGAAGATCAGTCGTCACGGAACGTCATGTCGCGCGGCGCATCAGGATTCTCTACCAGATAGTCCTCGTAGAGGCGAAGGTACGCTCTCCGTTCCGCGTCGGCTGCCACGAAACCACAGCGCTCGGCCACCTTCTCGCCGCCGTCCCCCTCAAACTCGGCGAAGTCACCGATGGGAGTATGGTCGAGTGAGATGACGACGCCCCCAAGGCGCCAGACTTCTCTCATCTTCTGGTATCGCCGGGTGACGGTATAGCCCAGGCTCTCCAGAATCTCTCGCGCGCTGTCGGCGTCCTCGACCCGCGTTTGGTGCTCGAGTCGGATCTTGGTGTGTCCCTCGAAGCGGGCCGGACCCTTGTAGGTGAGCTGCGCCCCTTGGCCATCGAGGCGGAGCCTAAGGAAGCATGCCTCGTCGAGAAGCTCACCGTTGCGATCGAAGATCCAGTTGTCCTCGAAGGATGGAGCGCTCACCCGCTCCGCCTCGAGGTCGGACAGGCGGTCGCGCAACGAAGAGAGCTCGACGTTCGAGAACTTGAGCTCGCGCTCCTCCGCGGACGGCGATTTGTGGGGGTCGGCCATCGCGTCGTCTCAGCTCGAAAGGTTACCAACGCGGTCGAGGAAGCGAGCGGTGCAGCGGATACCGGCGGCGAACTGGCCCTGGTTGAACTTCTCGTTGGGCGAATGCAGTCGATCATCCGGAAGGCCATAGCCAAGCAGGAGAACCGGAACGTCGAGGACCTCGGAGAAGGTGCCGACGATGGGAATGGAGCCTCCCTCGCGGACGCGGACGGGCCGTTGACCCCAGGTCGCAGCCATCGCCTCCATCGCTGCGTCCATGTAGGGACCGTCGGTCACCAAGAGACTCGGCGGTCCGCCGTGCACGGTGGTGACCTCCACCTTCACTCCGCGAGGCGCGACCTTCTGGACGTACTCGGTGAAACGGGCCGCGATCTCCTCGGGGTCCTGATCGGGTACCAGGCGCATCGAGATCTTGGCCCCGCCCCAAGCCGGAAGGACGGTCTTGGCGCCACGTCCCTGGTAGCCGCCGAAGATTCCGTTGACATCGCAGGTAGGACGGATGCCGACCCGCTCGAGGGTGGAGTAGCCTTCTTCGCCGGCGACGGCATCGATGCCCAGCTCGGCACGGTACTCCGCTTCGTCGAACGGTAGCTCCGCCATCTCCTTGCGCTCCCAGGGCTCGAGGTCACGTACCTTGTCGTAGAACCCGGGGATCTGAATACGGCCGGTGACGGGGTCCTTGAGGCGAGCGATGATCTCAGACATGGCGTTGAGCGGGTTGGCTACCGCTCCGCCGTAGCTTCCGGAGTGAAGGTCTCGGTTCGGCCCCTGGACCCTGATCTCGACGTAGGCCATTCCTCGCAGGCCGTAGACGATCGATGGCTGTCCCGGTGCGTACATCGAGGAGTCGGAAACCACGACGCAGTCGGTCGCCAGTTCGCGCCCGGCATCGGTTCGAACGAAATGCTCGATCGCTTCGCCCCCCGACTCCTCCTCGCCCTCGAGGAGGATCTTGACATTGACGGGCAAGCTACCGCGTTCGGCCAGCATCGCACCGATCGCTTTCAAGTGAGTGTAGGACTGGCCCTTGTCGTCGGTCGCACCACGAGCGACGATATCGTCGCCCTCGAGGGTCGGCTCGAAGGGATCGTGGCGCCACTCATCGACCGGGTCGACCGGTTGCACGTCGTAGTGTCCGTAGAAGAGAACGGTGGGGGCACCCTCGGCTCCCATCCACTCTCCGTAGACGAGGGGAAAGCCTTCGCCTTCGATGCGACGAGTGGTCAGTCCCGCCTCGGACATTTTGCCTTCGATGAAGCGACTACAGCGCTCTACCTCCGGGGCGTACTCGGGGTCGGTCGAGATCGAGGGTATTCTGAGATATTCGAAGAGTTCGTTCTGGTACTGGTCGAGTTCGCGGTCGATGCGATCTAGGACATCTTGGGTGTCTGTCATGTGGTGTTCTCCTGCCGTTAGGAGGTCGGAGTGTAACAGTTCCGTCGACCGGCTCGGGGAGGAGTTCCCGGTCGCGGAATCGGCTGACGAGGAGGCGAGACGCGCGAGCTGAAGACCGTTGATCAAGGTGTGGGCGATAACAACCGCCACCAGGCTGCCCCGCCACACGACGACTCCTCCAAAAGCAAAACCGATGAGGGTCGCGGTCAGAGTCCATAGACGGAGCGCACGAGTCGGACCCGTGTGAAGGAGACCAAAGGCCAATGCCGAGAGTAGGACTCCCCAGGAAAGCTGCAGAGCGCCACGGAAAAAGATCTCCTCCGCGACTCCCGAGAAGAGGGCGAGACCCCAAACCTGCTGAGGCTGCAGCCCCACCAGGAGGTCGGAGAGTTCACCTTCGAGCTCCTTCCCAAGCGGGCTCCAGAGGACAATAGCGCGCCAGACGAAGAGGACGGCCGCGCCGAGAGCAAGTCCGATAGCCAGCTCCCGGGCGAGAGTCCACGGGGTGAGACCGTGACCCCACAGAAGCTCCGGCCCTTGGCCCTGATGGGCGAGCCAGGCGATGCCTGTGGCGGAGAGCACCAGATAGAAGATCGAGGCCCAACGAAAAAGAGCACCTTGGGGGTGCCCTCCGTTTCCCGGGGCTGGATCGGACGGGTCTCGCTTGCCGGGCCTTTTCAAGCTGCGGACCCTTCCCTCTCAGACACTCGAGGATGGACCACAGATCTCGGTCGATCCATGCTGCCGGACGAGGCCCTAGTCTTCGAAGCTTCGGCCGGTGCTATTCCAGTCGGCGAGGAACCGTTCCAAGCCTAGGTCGGTCAGCGGGTGCTTGTAGAGCTTCTCGAGAACACCGAAGGGAATGGTCGCGACCTCGGCCCCCATGAGGGCCGCCTGCAGTAGATGCTCGGGGTGGCGGACCGATGCCACCAGTACCTCGGTTGCGAAGTCATACTGCCGGTAGATCGTGAGAATCTCCTCGATGAGCTGCATGCCAACGCCACCGATGTCGTCGATCCGTCCGACGAACGGCGAGATGTAGGCGGCCCCTGCCTTCGCAGCCAAGAGCGCCTGGGGGGCGGAGAAGCAGAGGGTCACGTTGCACAGCGTGCCCTCCCCCCGCAGGGTGCGCACGACGCGCAGGCCGGCGGGACCGAGGGGTACCTTGACGACCACGTTGTCGGCCAGGTCAGCCAGGCGACGCCCCTGATCCAACATCCCTTCGTAGTCGGTGGCCAACACCTCTCCGGACACTGGACCGGGAACCAGCTCTGCGATCTCGCGAACGGTGGGAAGGTAGGGCTTACCCTGCTTTGCGATAATGGAAGGGTTGGTGGTGATGCCGTCGACCATCCCCCACTCCAGGCCGGTGGCGATCTCATCGAGGTCGGCAGTGTCGAGAAAAAAGCGCATGGTCTCTCCGTAGGGTCTGTAGGGTCTATTAGGGAGTTAGTTGACAGGGTCGTCGGTTGGCTCGATCGGCGTCTCGTCGTCTGGATCTGAGTCTGCAGCGGCGATCGGTTCGGGGTCTACCGAGGTGGATTCGGACTCGGCGAGTTCGAGGAGTTCCCCGTCGGCACCCTCCAGAGCGTCGTCCTCATCCTCTTTTTCGACGACCTTGGCCGCCGCCCGCAAGATATCACCCTCATCGACGTCCATGACGCGGACGCCCTGGGTCGATCGACCGATACGACGGACTCCGGAGACGGGAGTACGGAGGATCTTTCCTCCTTCGGTGATCAGCACCAGGCCGTCGCCTTCGACCACCGGTCGCACCGCGATCACCTCGCCGGTCCGCTCGGTGAGTTTCATATTGATGATCCCCTTGCCACCTCGACCCTGCTGGCGATACTCCTCGATCGCCGTCCGTTTGCCGAAGCCGAGAGAGGTGATGGAGAAGAGGTCGCACTCCTCCGGTGGCACCGAAAGCGAAACGACGCGGTCGCCCTGACGCAAACGGATTCCCCGAACTCCGCGGGTGGCGCGACTTAGGGGGCGGAGGTTCGACTCGGGAAAGCGAATGATGAAACCCCCGGCAGTAGCGAGGAGGATGTCGCTGTTTCCCTCCGTCACGCGAACGCCGAGGAGCCGGTCGTCGTCGTCGATGCGGATCGCGATGATGCCGCCGGCGCGCGGGTGCGAGTAGGCAGTGAGTTCAGTCTTCTTGATCGTACCCTTCTCGGTGGCGAAGACGAGGTTGTGATCCTCCGGGAAGTCCCGAACGGCCAGAGTCGTAGCGATTCGCTCGTCGGCGTCGAGTTGGAGGAGGTTGACGATCGCCTTACCTTTGGCGGTGGGCGACAGCTCAGGCACCTGGTGGACCTTGAGCCAGTGGACTCGGCCGCTTTCGGTGAACACCAGGATGTAGCTGTGGGTCGAGGCGACGAAGAGATGCTCGACGAAGTCGTCATCCTTGGTCGACATCCCGGTTCGCCCTTTGCCTCCACGGTGCTGTTCGCGATAGGTCTCCAGCGGCGCTCGTTTGATGTATCCGGTCGCGGTCACCGTCACCACCATGTCTTCGTCCGCGATCAGATCCTCGATGGTGAGGTCATCCGACGCGGGAAGAATCTCGGTCCTCCGGGGATTGGCGTGGGTGTCACGAACCTGGCGCAACTCCTGCCGGATGACGTCGAGGACCAGAAGGTCCGAGCCCAGGATAGCGCGAAGCCTCTCGATGACCGCCATCAGATCGCGATACTCGGCGACGACCTTGTCGCGCTCGAGACCGGTCAGCTTCTGAAGGCGCATATCGAGGATCGCCTGAGCCTGCACCTGGGAGAGCGAGAATCCCGTCATCAGCGCCTCCCGAGCCTCGGGCGGGGTGTGGCTCGCACGGATGGTCGCGATGACCTCGTCGAGTTGGTCCAGGGCCTTGAGGATTCCCTCCAAGATGTGAGCCCGCTCCTCGGCCTTGCGGAGGTCATAACGCGTGCGACGGATGACCACCGTGCGACGGTGATTGAGGAAATGCTCCAGGATCTCTTTCAGGGTCAACGTCCGCGGCTGCTGGTCGACGATGGCCAACATGTTGATGCCGAAGGAGGACTGCATCGGAGTCATCTTGTAGAGCTGGTTGAGGATGACCTCTCCGACCTCTCCTCGTTTGAGTTCCATCACGATTCGAATGCCGTCGCGGTCGCTCTCGTCTCGGAGATCAGAGATACCGAGAATCTTCTTCCCGCGAACCAATTCGGCGATACGTTCCACCAGCCGCTTCTTGTTGACCTGGAAGGGAAGCTCGGTGACGACGATCGCCTGCCGCTCGCCCTTGGCAATGTCCTCGAAGCCAGCTCGGGCCCGCATGCGAACGGTGCCACGTCCGGTGTTGTACCCGGAATGGATGCCGTCGATACCGTGAATGGTGCCGGCGGTGGGGAAATCAGGACCGGGAATGTGGCCCATCAGATCCTCCACCGTCATTTCGGGATCGTCGATGAGAGCGATTAGACCGTCGACCAGTTCGCCGAGGTTGTGAGGCGGGATGTTGGTCGCCATGCCGACCGCAATACCCGAGCTCCCGTTCATCAGCAGGTTGGGGATAGCAGCGGGCAGTACCTCGGGTTCACTCTCGGACCCGTCGTAGTTGGGCTGCCAATCGACGGTCTCCTTGCCGATGTCATCGCCGAGGAGTTCCTCGGCCAAGCGTTGCAGCCGGACCTCGGTGTAACGCATCGCGGCCGGGTTGTCGCCGTCGATCGATCCGAAGTTCCCTTGCCCATCGACCAATGGGTGGCGCATGGAGAAATCCTGGGCCATGCGCACCAGGGTGTCGTAGATCGCGGAGTCTCCATGGGGGTGATACTTACCCATGACGTCACCGACGATACGGGCTGACTTTTTGTAGGGCCTCCCAGCTCGGTTGCCGGCCTCCCACATTCCGTAGAGAACACGCCGGTGAACCGGCTTGAGACCGTCGCGCACGTCGGGCAGAGCGCGGCCGATGATGACGCTCATGGCGTAGTCGAGATAGCTACGCTTCATCTCCTCTTCGATATCCACCACGAGGTGGTTTTCGATCGGGCGAGTGGGTTCGTCTTGGCTCATGATCTACCTTCTAGTTACTGACGGGTTGAAGTCTGTCCCGGGTCGGTATCGACCGCAGCCGCACGGTGGGTGGCGCGGGTCGAACCGACATCGGCTCCTGGAACAGCGGTTCCCGGAACGGTTCTAGCGATCTCTAGATATCGAGGTTGATGACCTCGAGGGCGTTGGCTTGAATGAAATCTCGACGGGGTTCGACCTGGTCACCCATGAGAACCGTAAAGATCTCGTCAGCGGCCACGGCATCCTCGATCCGTACCAGCATGAGTCGCCGCTTTTCAGGGTCCATCGTGGTTTCCCAAAGTTGGTCCGGGTTCATTTCACCGAGACCCTTGTAGCGCTGGACACTGAGACCCTTAGTAGCGCGCTCGAAAAGTGCCTCGATCGCTTCCTCGCGGATGTCGAACTCGAAGGTCTCCGCGCCCTGTCGCAACACCACTCGCTCGGCGGCCAGGAACTGACGCCCCTGAGAGCTGCCGACCAGGGCGCGGTACTCGGCCGACGCCAGGAGACTCCAATCGATTCTGACCCGGCGTTCGACGCCGTAGCGCCGCGAGACGAAGGCGATGCTGAAGGTACCGTGCTCCTCATCGCGCTCGACCGCGACCTTTTGATACCCGGCTTCGTCGAGAGCTGAGGCGAGGGTTGTTACTCGCGACTCTTCGGCCAGCGTCTCCTTGTCGGTCAGGCCTCCGAGTAACGCGAGGCGAAGCGCCTCCTCGGGAAGTCCACGCGTTACGAGGCGCTCCTGGTTGGCACGAAAGAGATCGAGACGTTCGAGGAAATGGGCCAGGCGAGTACCCTCGAGGAGTTCCGGCGCTGCCGTTGCGTCCGGTCCGTGGAGCTCGACTTGCCAACCATCCCGGATCCTCTCGATCAGGAACTCACGGTACTCGCGATCGTCTTTCAAGTACCGCGAGGCCTTTCCTTCCTGCACCTTGTAGAGAGGTGGCTGCGCGATAAAGAGATGGCTACGCTCGATGATCTCCCGCATTTGGCGGAAGAAGAAGGTCAAGATGAGGGTTCGGATGTGACTACCGTCGACGTCGGCGTCACACATGATAATGAGCTTGTGGTAGCGGAGCTTCGAGATATCGAAATCCTCGCGTCCGATGCTCGTGCCGAGCGCGGCGATCATCGTCTTGATCTCTTCTGACGACAGAACCTTATCGAAGCGAGCTTTCTCGACGTTGAGAATCTTTCCCCGCAACGGGAGGATCGCCTGAAACCGTCGGTTCCGCCCCTGCTTGGCGGAACCGCCGGCGGAATCGCCCTCGACCAGGAAAAGTTCTGAGAACTCTGGGTTCTTCTCCGAACAATCGGCTAGTTTCCCCGGAAGGCTCGAGGAGTCTAGGGCCCCCTTTCGGCGAGTGAGATCGCGGGCCTTCCGAGCGGCCTCACGGGCCGAAGCCGCCTCCACGGCCTTGTCGACGATGCGGCGTGCGACCCTCGGATTCTCCTCGAAAAAGGTCGCCAAGCGGTCATTGAGTACCTGCTCGACCCATCCCTTTATCTCGGAGGAGACCAACTTGTCCTTGGTCTGCGAAGAGAACTTTGGATCCTGGATCTTCACCGAAACCACAGCGGTGAGACCTTCCCTTACATCGTCGCCCGTAAGGTTCTCGTTGAGTCCCTTGGCGAGACCGTTTGCAGCGATATAAGTATTGAGCGTCCGAGTCAGAGCGGCCTTGAAACCGGACAAGTGGGTACCACCATCGCGGTTGTTGATCGTGTTGGTAAAGGAGTAGATCTGCTCCTGATAGCTGTCGTTCCACTGCAGGGCGATCTCGGTCGTCTCTTCCGCCCCCGGCTCTCCCCTCGTATCCTCGAGGTAGATGGGGGGCTCGTGAAGTGGGTTTTTGTTGCGGGAAAGGTGGTCGACGAAGCTGGCAATTCCCCCCTCGTACTTGAACTCTGCGTGCCGATCGGAGCGCTCGTCTCGGACGTGAACCTCGACCCCGCGATTGAGAAATGAGAGTTCTCGCAGTCGCTGAGCGAGGGTCTCGTAGTGAAACTCCAGGACCGTGAAGATCTGTGGGTCCGGTGAGAAGCGCACCTTGGTGCCGCTCTTGGAGCTCTTGCCGATCGCCTCGATCGGCTTCTCGGGAACCCCTCGATGGTAGACCTGGTACCAGACCCTTCCGTCGCGCTTGATCTCCAGTTCCAGGTTCTCCGACAACGCGTTGACGACGCTGACGCCGACCCCATGCAGTCCACCGGAAACCTTGTAGACATTGTGATCGAACTTTCCACCGGAGTGGAGTTCAGTCATGATGACCTCCGCGGCCGAACGCCCCTCGCCGGCGTGGAAGTCGACGGGAACACCGCGGCCGTCGTCCTCGACGGTGACCGAATTGTCGATATGGATCGTCACATCAACCCGGGAGGCGTACCCCGCTTGAGCCTCATCGATCGAGTTATCGACCAGTTCGAAGACCATGTGGTGGAGACCGGAAGCGTCGTCGGTATCGCCAATGTACATTCCGGGGCGCTTTCGCACCGCCTCGAGACCCTTGAGAACCTTGATATTGTCTGCTGTATAACTTGGTACTGGATCGGCCAACGGGTCGTCCTCCGCTTCGTTTCTCACTAAATTCTTCCTCAGCCCTCCTCAGCGCGAGGCGTTCGGTCCCAAGGCTCGGTTGGCGATGGAGTAGGCGGAAGGAATCCCCGTTCGGGGATGCCGCAACTATACCATGCTTAAACCCTTGGGTCCAGACTTTATCTTGTTGATAATAGGAGATTTAGTAGAACGCTTTCCAAGCGCTAGCCAACCTCTCCGGACGTCAGCCGTCCCTCCTCCATCTTCCACCTCGCTGAGAAGTCGAGAACGCGCCAGTCGGCGGGTCGGCTCGAGGTCACGATCACCTGTCGGTCGGGTCCAAAAGCCGTCCACACCCGCTGCAGTCGCTCGCCATCGAGTTCGGTGTCGAAATCGTCCAGAAGGAACAGGGGGTCCCGGTTGGCTTGGGCCAAGACTCGACCCTGGGCAGCGACAAGAAGCAGACCGATCGCCTTCAGCTCTCCCGCCGAACCAGTACTTCGCAACTCACGATCACCCCAGAAGAAGCGGAGTGAGTCTCGGTGGGGCCCGAGAAGGACTCTCCCCAGCTCCATTTCTCTGGATGCCACTTCACGCAGACCAGCGAGACAGTTATCGGGGGTCACTTCGCTCATCGAGGGGCTCGATCGGTAGCGCAAACTAGGTCGCGGCAGCCCCATATCGATCTCCTCCATAACCTCGGCAAGAGCCCGGTCGAGGAACTCTACATAGCGGGCCCGAGCGGAAATCACCTCGGCGGCTGATTCTGCCAAGACCCTATTCCAGCCATCCAGGGCCTCGAGGTCTCGAGAACTGGCCACGAGTTGCCGCTTCTGTCTCAACGCCCGACGGTAGCGCCCCAACGGTCGTAGCTCCGTCGGGTTGCGACTAACCACCCCGCGGTCGAGGACCCGACGACCGACTTCCGGCCCCCCCGTCAACAGCTCTTTCTCCGCCGCCGTCCAGAGGACGAGAGGAAGTTGACGAAGGTGCTCGACGAGGGGTAGCTCCACCTCGTTGACCCGACGTTGGCGCTCGCCGGGCCGCACCGAAAGTTCGAGACGAGTGCGCCCACTCTCACCAACGTCCAGATCGAGGTAGAACCCCTCACTACCGTGACGCCGGCATTCCTCGGGCCGAGCGGTTCTGAAGCTCCTTGTCGTCGCGGCGAGATAGACCGCTTCGAGGAGGGAGGTCTTCCCAGCGCCGTTCCGTCCCAGTATGAGATTCGAGCCCGCCGCTGGGCTCCAATCGAAGAGACCGAGGTTGCGAAACTGGCGAGCTCTGATGCGAGCGAGCACCTTGAGGGGCTGCGCCGACTAGACGTGCATCGGCATGATGACGCAGAGGTAACGCAACTCTCCGTCGGCGACGGGGAAACCCACACACTGGCTCTCCGCATCCTTGAGTTCGAGCCGCACTTCCTCCGCCTCGACCGCAGCCAGAAAATGTCCCATGTAGTCTGGATTCAGACCGATCTGTACCGCGTCTCCCTCGAACCGACAGGCGAGTTTTTCCTCCGCCTCACCTAGATCCGGGTTGGCGGCGGAGATGGTCAACTGGTCGGTCTCGAAATTGAGACGCACGCCTCGGGCCCGCTCACCGGAAAGCAGCGAGACGCGTTGTACAGCCTGTTGGAGCGCCTTGCGATCGAGAACCGGCTTCTTGTCGTTGTCGCGGGCGATGACGCGCTCGTAGTCGGGAAAAGTGCCTTCGAGAATTCGGCTGGTCAACTCCCGTTTGCCGACTCGAAAGGAAAGGTGATGCTCACTTCTGCGATAAAAGACACTCTCCTCACCGGCGAAGCGAGAGAGCTCCTGCAGGGCCTTTCGCGGAACAAGGACCCCTTTCATCAAACCGGGCACGCTCTCTCCTTCGCGATCGAGAGAGACCAGGGCAAGGCGGTGCCCGTCGGTGGCCACCATCTCCATCACTTCGGGCCCTACCTTGAGGAGGGCTCCGTTCAACTGAAATCGGGACTCTTCGGTCGAGATAGCAAAGATCACTTTGCTGATCATCTGCTGCAACGAGGGGAGGGACAGTTCAACCTCGGTCTCGGACTCTACCTTTGGAAGCGTTGGAAAGGTGTCGGCCTCCAGTCCGCGAATTCTGAACTTAGAACGCCCTGACTCTATCGTCAGATTCTGGCCCTCGGCGAGCTTCAACTTCACCTCCGCTGCGCCTAGCGCGCGAACGATCTCGGTGAACTTCTTGGCTTGAACGGCAAGAGCGCCGCTCTTTTTGACCTGCGCCTCACAACTCGTGGAGAGAGAAACGTCGAGATCGGTAGCAGCGAGATCCAGACGGTCATCGTGCGCCTGAACAAGGATGTGGGAGAGCACTGGAATTGTCGCTCGTCGTTCGACGATGCCCTGAAGTAGAGCGAGTTCCGCGACCAGTTCTTCCCGTTGTACCACGATTTCCATAAGGCCTCCGTCTCCCTTTGATGGAGGGGAAATATACCATAGTCGTAGTAGGAGAAGGGCCTGTTGAAAGTGCGGAAAAGGGGGGTGAGGGGCCGTCTCTCAAGGCTTCTCGCGAACAGAATCGATGCGGAAAAGCGAAGGAGGTACGGAGGATGAATTGCGGAATACGAGTGGTTTTGAAGGCTTCCGCAGCCAGTCCACAGAGTTTTCCGGTGAAAGCGGCACCTCCTGCGGAAAAAAGCCAAGCCCTACCGGGGCCGGGATTAGTTTCCTCGTCGTCGAGACTGGCGAGGAACAATGAACGACTTCGCTCAAAGCGAACGAGATTCCGTCGCTCGGTGGAGGAAGCGAGACCATCGGCCGTAGAAGACTTGGGTCTTGGCGTCAGGCCGGTTTGAGAAGAAATGCCGGCTTCGACGTCAAGCGAAGTGCTGCTGCATAGTGGTCAAAACCTGGGCAAGATCGGGGTCTGATTCCTTCAGTTGGGCGATCTTGTCGACCGAGTACATGACCGTCGAATGATGTTTGTCGTTGAACATTCGACCAATCTCGGGATACGAGAGGGGAGTCATTTCTTTGCAGAGGTACATGGCCACCTGGCGAGGGAAGGCAATCATCTTGGCATTCGACTTACTTTTGATCTCGCTGACCTTGAGTCCGTAGTGTCGGGCAACGAACTTGATGATGTCAGAGGCGGCGACTCGACGGTGGCTATCGGGAAGGATGTCCTTGAGGGTCTCTTGAACCAGGTCGAGGGAGAGTGGGCGTCCGGTCAGGGCAGCGAAGGCACAGACTCGATTGAGAATTCCCTCGAGTTCGCGAACGTTCGTCCGGACCTTCTGGGCGAGAAAAAGGGCCACGTCGTCGGGAAGGTCCATGTTCTGCCGCTCGGCCTTACGCCGCAGGATGACGATTTTGGTCTCGAGATCGGGGGGCTGTATATCTGCGATCAGCCCCCACTCGAAGCGGCTGCGAAGACGCTCCTCTAGCGCCCTGAGGCTTCGTGGTGGTGCGTCGGAGGAGAGAATGATCTGCCGTTCCGCCTGGTAGAGCGTATTGAAGGTGTGGAAGAACTCCTCCTGGGTGCGCTCCTTGTTGGCGAGAAACTGAATGTCGTCGATGAGGAGGACGTCGATCGTTCGGTAGCGCTCCCGAAAGTTGGGCATACGATCGAAGCGGATCGAATTGATCAATTCATTGACGAACTGCTCAGCGGTCAAGTAGAAAATTCGGTAGTCGGGGTGGTTGCGCGCGACCTCGTGAGCGATGGCGTGGAGGAGATGGGTCTTGCCGAGGCCGACGCCTCCGTAAAGAAAAAGAGGGTTGTAGCTGTGCGATGGGCTCTCGGCAACAGCGCGTGCCGCGGCGTGGGCGAACTGATTCGAGTTGCCGACGACGAAGGTGTCAAATTCGTAGCGCGGATTGAGGTCGGGCGCCACCACCTTCGGACGAGGTCGGCGCTTGGTGTCGGCAAGAGAGAAGAGGACTTTGAAGCCGGGACCCTTGAGACCGGCGATGGCGCGGTCTACTGCCGGACGATAACTCTGCTCGAGGGTATGGAGGAAAGCGTCGTTGGGGGCCAGGAGGACAATTCGGTGGTCCTCTTCCGACTGGACTTTTAGGGGCCGAAACCAGGTAGAGAAATCCTCAGGGTCGAGCTGTCGTTCCAGTTCACGGCTGAGGTTATCCCAGAGACTTTGAGTCATCGGTCAGTGCATGGAATCCACAACATTTCCACAGATTGTGGAAAGTTCTTCCAGGGTGCTAGTTCCCGGTCGTTCGCTCTAGAATTCCACGGAGCGAAATGGATGATAGCACACCCGAGACACTGCGCAAGGGTGGATTTGGGGTTCTGTTAAAGTACTGAATATATTATGGATAGACGATTGTCAGCGGAACGAAAGTCCGACTCGGAGAGGGCGCGTATTCTCCTCGCCTGGTATCGCCGAGAAGCTCGGGATCTTCCATGGAGAATGAACCCAGATCCTTGGTTCACATGGATTTCGGAAGTCATGCTGCAACAGACGCAAGTGGCCACGGTGGTTCCACGTTTTGAGCGTTTCGTCGATCGCTTTCCCAGTGTTGAGAGTCTCGCCGCCGCGAGCGAAGAAGAGGTGGTGGCGGCGTGGTCCGGACTCGGATACTACCAACGAGCTCGGCGCCTTCACCGGGGTGCGCGGCAAGTGGTAGAGATGGGCCGTGGAATTCCCCGTTCGGTGTCTGGGCTGCGTAGTATCTCGGGGATAGGGGAGTACACCGCAGCCGCCATTTCCAGTATCGCTTTCGGGGTCTCAGAGCCGGTTCTCGATGGCAACGTCGAGCGCGTCCTCACCCGGTTTCTAGCGCTGGACGGCGATCCCAAGCGAGCCTCGTCTCGCCGTCAACTACGAGAGGCGGCACGAGACTTCCTTCTCCCGGGGGAAGCGGGGGACTGTAATCAAGCGCTCATGGAGCTCGGTGCGACCCTCTGCAGTCCTCGGCGTCCGCGTTGTACGGAGTGTCCTCTCAGCGAGGACTGCCAGGGGCACCTCGAGGGAAGAGCAGAGGACTACCCCCAGGGCCGGCGTCGGCGGGCCACCGAGGCCCGCACTCTGGTCGCAGCGATCGTTCGCTCTCGAAGGAAGGTGCTCTTATCCCGGCGGAGCGACCGAGAGAAGGTGCTGGCCGGAACCTGGGAGCTACCGTGGGCGGAGCTCTTGCCGGGAACCTCGCCGGCGGCATCGCGGCGAGCGGGGTCCCTCCTAGCGGAACGCTACGGAGGGGTTTGGACTCTCCACCAGCCGCAGGTTTCGGTTCGTCATGCCATCACCTACCGTCGGCTCGAAGTGCGCGCGTACGCCGCGACCGTCGAGGGCCTTTGCTACCCAGAGAAAGACAGGGGAGAAGAAGCGGCGATCGGCTGGTTCGACGCTGAGGAACGCGGTCGTCTTCCTCTATCGTCTCTGGTCGAGAAGCTGCTGACCGCAATGGACCGGATCGAAGCGGAGGGGGTCGAGTAGCGGCTACTCTCCCAGGTTGCCGCCCTGGCCGCCGGCGAGAATGAACCAGCCGACGAGCTTGTCGTCGATCTCCCGCAGCCTCTTGGCGATGAGAGTGCAAAGAATGCGGAGAAGCCGGAGAGAGGAGACCTTGTTGATGTCGAGCAGACCGGAAACGACATCCTTGGGAATTCGGAGGACGACCGCGCCGTGATCATGGGCTTTGGCTTCGGCTGATCTTGGTAGTTCATCAATCAGCGACATCTCGCCGAAGTAATCGCCGCGCTCCATGAACGCGAGCGCCTCCTCTCCTGCCCCGGGTATGTTCTTGGTGATTCGAACCTTGCCGTCGAGCACGATATACATACTGTCTCCGATATCGCCCTCTCTAAAGAGCACCTCGTTGGGGTGATACTTCTTCTCCTGAGACAGCGAGGAGAGGAAATTGATCTCCATGTCGGAAAGCTTCTGCTCTCGGAAGAGGTCGCGCTTGGTGGCAAGGTCGAGCTGGAAGGATCCGGTAGGCTCGTCGATTCCGGTGGGAGCGGAGTCCCCGACAGTGCCGGTCTCGGTAAAGAATCGGGTCAAACGCTGATTGGTCTTGCGCAGCTTCAGCGAGAGGTTTCGCCAAAGGGTCCAAAAAAGCGCCAACTCGAACTTCTGGTCGCGGTCGGCTAGAGCACGGAGAGCCATGGGATTGATGAGGAAGAGTTCGGTGTCGATCTCGGTGACAGCATCGACCGACCTCGCTTCCTGATCGAGGAAACTAACCTCTCCGAACATCTCTCCCGGTTCGAGAAGGGCGAGCTGGAAGACGCCATAGGGCGTTTCACGTTCGACCCGGATGCGCCCCTCGACGATGACGAAGGCATCGGTCGACCTCTCACCCTCCGCCAGGACTCGGGATTCGGGCGGAAAGCGAACCCGCGAGATGCAGGCGGCGAGACTTTCCAGTTGTTCGACCGCGAAGTGATCGAAGAGGGGAAAGATAGAGAGGGCGGAGACGGCTGTCATCGCCGGACTCCGGACGGCCGAGGCGAATGCACCAGCGTTCGGCCGGTGAGACCCGCGACCACTCGGCTCGCTCGCCACCGGGGGCAGGGAACGGTTCTTCCCCGACAAGAGATTGGGGCCGCACGTTCGTCGGGACCCGGAGCAGAAGACATGGTGAGGAGTCGTGTCATGACGCGCGTTCCCTAGAGGGTTGGAGGGGAGCTGTAGTCTAGCATTCAAAGTCGATCCCGTTGTCGTTGCCGGTCGGGGTCTCGGCTGTTCCCCAGCGCTGGTCTGACCGTCCTTCGACCTCGGGGCTCGGAGTCCGAGGGCGCAGGTGGAGTCTCGACACTAGGTTGTGTCGCCGTCGGTGGGGGACAGAAGGCGGTCGAGTGCGTCTTCGAGTTGCGGCCGCGAAATGGTGAAAGGGGGCAGAAGTTCGAGGACGTTGCCGGCCGCTCCGGAGGGCAGGACGAGAACACCTCGATTGCGCGCCGCCTGCGCCCAGGTCACGGCAGCCCCCGGGGTCGACAGCTCGATTCCCCAGAGGAGACCACGGCCTCGGATGGCGACGATTTCGGGATGAGCTCCGATGGAGTCCCCGAGGCGACACGAGAGAAGGTCGGTCCGGTCCCCGGCAGTAGCTCGTACAGCTGGATTCTGGAGCGAGCCGATCGCCGCCAAAGCCGCGGCACACGCTACGGGATGAGCCAGGAAGGTCGCGGTGTGAAGGGCCTCTCCGTCGTCGGGCCAGGCCGCCAACACCGAGCGGGACGCCAAGACCGCAGCGATCGGATAGCCGCCAGAGATCGCCTTGCCGCAACAGAGTAGGTCGGGCCGAACCCCTTCGGCCTCACAGGCGAAGAAGGGACCGGTTCTGCCCCCTCCGGTGAGGATCTCGTCGAAGATCAACAGCGCACCCTGTTCTCGAGCGACCTGGGACAGCTCGGCAAGCCACCCTCGAGGAGGCAGCTTGACCCCGGCCCTCCCCTGAATAGGCTCGACGATCACGGCTCCGATGTCGGAGTGCCTGGTCAGGACTTCTCGCAGGGTGCTGGAAGCAACTCCGAAAGGGAGGTGGCGCACGGAAGGGTTGAGCTGGGGCAGAAAGGGCTGACGGAAGCTGGGACGGCCAGTGGCGGCCAGCGCCCCCAAGGTCGAGCCGTGGTATCCGCCGTCGAACGCGAGAATGCCGGATCGTCCCGTCGAGAGAAGCGCGGTCTTGAGGGCGATCTCCACCGCATCGGATCCCGAAATGGCGAAGTAGGCCTGCGCCTCGGGCATGGGGGCTAGGGTGGTGAGGACCTCGGCCAACTTCACCCGGGCGGGGTGGCCGTTGAGATCCCCGAGACAGTGGACGAGCTGCCGAGACTGCTCTTCGACCGCGGCCTCGATGGCGGGCCAGCGGTGACCGAGAGCTAGGACTCCGAACCCCGATGTGAGGTCGGTGTACCGGTTGCCGTCGACATCGAGAACGCTCGCGCCCTGGGCCGCCTGCCAGTAGATCGGCTCTGCCCCGCCCGAGAGTGTGTTGACACCGGGTGCTTCGAAGCGCCGACTGCGGAGAGCTAGTTCTCGGGAC
>JAIOJS010000519.1 GCA_019911795.1 Thermoanaerobaculia bacterium
TATCAAGTCCTCAGCGGGTACGAACGTCGGGACACCTGGAACGTCTATACCTACGAGTGCGAGAGCGGATGTGACCCCGACGTCACCAGGACCCTCCTCGAAGTGCCGGCCGACCTTGATGACTTCGCCCGCCGGGACCCCGACTGGCGAGGCGGACGGCGCTGGGGTGGCGACGAATGAGGGCCAGAAGTTCCTCCGGGCGACGTCGGATATCCGTCGTCACCGGCCTTCTCAGTCTCGGAGTTCTTCTCGCCGGCATCGGTCACGGGCAGGACCTCATCGACGACGAGATCCCTCCCGGCATCGTCATCAACGACAGCTTCTCGGTCGAGATGGTCCTGACTCCGGTGACCGTCCGCAGCAACGGAGAGTTCGTCGCCGGGCTGGAGGACAAGCGTTTCACCCTGTTCGTCGATGAGCGTGAGATCCCGATCGAGAGCTTCGAGAGTGGACCTACTGCTCCCCTCAGTCTCATCGTCCTCCAGGATCTCTCCGGCAGCATGGGGAACCTCGGCAAGCTCGACACCAGCCGTCGGGCCATCGAGCACTTCTTCGATCGGTCCTTGGCGGCGGATGAGTTCGCCTTAGCGAGCTTCGCCGGCGGTACCACCGAGGTCGAAGTTCCGTTCACCGCAGACATGGAGACTCTCCGAGAGTCGATCGGGCTCTGGCAAGGGTGGGGTACGACGGCGCTCTACGACGCCGT
Organism: Thermoanaerobaculia bacterium; assembly: GCA_019911795.1. Lineage (GTDB taxonomy): Bacteria > Acidobacteriota > Thermoanaerobaculia > Multivoradales > JAIOJS01 > JAIOJS01. Next base: position 707 of record JAIOJS010000519.1, read on the forward strand.
CGCCTGGTTGCCTCAACTTTCGATCGCCGGCCGTCGGGCTCGTCGGGCCGCGATTCTGATCACCGACGGCGTCGACAACGACAGTGCGTTCTTGCCGAAGGAGGCCAGCGAGATCGTGCGGCAGGCCAAGCTTCCCGTCTACGTCCTCGGACTCGAGAGTCACGTCGACCGCAACCCCTACGACGATACTTTTCGCTACGACGATCTGCTGCGACTTCTTGCGCGGGCCAGCGGAGGTCGCTACTATTCCATTCATCAAGCCGATGAGGTCGATGCCGCCTGTGCCGCCATTCTCTCTGAGTTGCGGCATCAGTATGTGTTGGGCTTTTCGGTCACAGGAGTCGAACCGGAGGCTTACCACGACATCCGAGTCGAGGTTCGTCATCGCGGACAATCCCGGATCGAGCATCGACCGGGCTATCAAGGATCGCTTCCAGCCGCTGCCACAGGGCAATAGTTTGGAATAGCTCAGAGTCTTTAGTTCTACTTGGATCCAACTGGATCATTTCTCGAGATCGAGGGACGGCCAGGCCCCACCCACGGGGCCATCTGATGAAAAAGGAGATATTTGATGAACTTGATGAAGCACAGGATCGTAACCGCGGGACTGGCCGTTGCCACTCTCACCCTGCTCACAACCGGTTGTGTCGCCACCAAGAAGTATGTGGAAGGCGAGACCGCCGCCGTTCATACCCGCGTCGACAGCGTCGAGGGCCAGGTCGAAGAGAACCAGAACCAACTGGCCGAGCATGACCGGCGGATCACCGAGGCTTCCGGTACGGCGCAGGAAGCTCTCGAACGCGCTCTGGAAGCCGGCAAGCTCGCCGAGGGGAAGTTTCTCTACGAGACCGTCCTCTCCGACGACAAGGTCCGTTTCGGTTTCGACAAGGCCGACCTCGGCGACGAGGCCAACGCCGCCCTCGATGAGTTCGCGCGGCCTCTGGTCGAGAGCAATCAGAATGTCTATATCGAGATCCAAGGGCACACTGACTCGGTGGGCAGTGAGGACTACAACTACAAGCTCGGTCTCGATCGAGCCGAGGCAGTTCGTCGCTACCTGAACATGCACCACGGCATCGCCCTGCACCGGATGTCGGTGATCTCCTACGGCGAGGCCTCCCCCGTGGTCGAGAACGACACCCGCGACGGGCGAGCTCAGAATCGCCGCGTGGTGCTGGTCGTCCTCGAGTAGGAGTAGGTCGAAAGACGTCGGACCGGCCCCAGTGTCGGTTCGGCGGAATCAAGGGTCCCTCAGGCGGTCCGCTGCTTCCCGTGGCGGGCTGTCCTCGGGGACCCATGGTCTCTACCAAGCATCTCGACCCTGTCGGCCCTTTGGGGAGTTCACGCCCCACGGACCGAGACCGAGCCGGCGAAAAGCTGCGCGTCTTGCTGATAGCGCGCTCGACACGACGACAGCGTCGCTCGAGGCTGACTACTTGACTCGGCTTGAGTTGGCTCGGGTTGCCTCGCCTTAGCTGGCTCGGTTCTAAGCTCCGGCTCGGGCGAGCAACTCTCGAATCTCACGTGGTGACCGCAATCCGGGCTCGAAGAAGACGACCTTGCCCTGGCGGTCGAGGATCATCAGGGTAGGGAGACCGAGCACTCCGAGCCGGTCGGAGACGGCCGAGTTCTCGTCGAGAAGCACCGGATAAGCGTAGGGGTGTTCGGTGGCGAACTTTCTCGCCACGTGTTCGGGCTCACCGCTATTGACGGCGAGGAAGGAGACGCCACGCTCGGAATACTCCTGCTGCAGCACGGTGAGGACCTCGTGCTGGATGCGGCAGGGCCCGCACCAGCTGGCCCAAAAATCCACCATCAACACATCGCCGACATAGTCCGAGGGTCCCAGGGTCTGCCCATCGAGAGAGACAAGTTGGAAGTCTGTGCTTTTCGGAGTGCGATCCTCCTCTGAGCTACTGCAGGCCAGGACACCGCAAACCACCGTCATCAAGGCGGCTACGTAGGACATGCGTGAGATCGAGCGTCGATAGGTGGTCCAGTTCATGAGAAATCCTTCATTGCCGCCGTCTCATCGTCAGCATCGACGTCTGGTGAGCCGCCTCCGGAGGACAGATCCCCGGGCGGATCAGGAGTCAGGACCTCGGCGGACCGGATCGCTTCCAACCCTGTTTTGAGCTGCTCGACCGTCCCTTGCGGCATCCGCAATCCCAGCGATCGGCCGCTGCTGGTTGCCCACACGGCATCGCCGTCGTTGCCGGCGATCTTCAGGGTCGTCAGGGTACCGTCTTTCGCCGTAACGTCGAGAGAGAGTCGAGTCGGCAGGTCCCGCAAGGTTACGCTGGTGTCCACCGCCTCCGCTCGAAGGCCGGAGAGAGTGGTGAGGAACTGGTTGACCACTGTGTACTCGATTGTCTCCTCACCACGCTTCCAATCGACTCCGTCGCGCGTCAGGACTAGATTCGGATCGTCACCACCCAGCACCAGCTTCTCGATGTCGTAGGTCGGCACCGTCAGCCACGCCCGAGAGCGCCAGTCGTCGGTCGACCGTGCCAACGGACCCACCAGGACAGCGCTAGTGGTAACTAGAGTGCCCCCGACCCGCGCATAGTGACTCGTGTCCGCCGGCGGTGGGGCGAGATCCTTCGAGACACTCTCCGTTCCTTCGACACTGTCGCCGTTCGGTTCTGATGTTGTGCTCGTCCCCATCACGATGCGGAAGGGCTCTTCCTGCCCCTGAAGGACCACTTCGATCGCGCCCAAGCCCGGGTCCAAACCAAGGTCGACGTCGGACGCAGGGAGACCGTCCACAAACGTCTCGGCGGAAACCTCCGTCACCGCACTGAGGAGAGCCTCTACCGCATCGCGGTCGGCAACGTCGGTGACCGGACTCTCCAACCAGAAACGATCTCCGCGCTTGCCGAGGAGCACCTCTGCCTGCGCGCCCCGCAGCCGAATGCTCTGGATATCGCGACGCTCGCCAGGAAACAGCCTGCGATCGCGCCAATCGCCGGCGGCCTTGGAGGCCGCGGCGACGAAGGGTGCCTCGATGACGAAAAGGTGGGGATCGCCTCCGAGACGCGCCACCCGACGAGAGGACGCGGGCAACTCGGAGCCGATCTCCAAGCTCGTGGTTCCGGTCGCAGTGACAAGTTCGATGCTGAGCTGTGGCGGCTCAAGGCCGAAGTCGGCTGCGGTGCCGTCCTCCAGTACCCGTACC
>JAIOJS010000047.1 GCA_019911795.1 Thermoanaerobaculia bacterium
ATGAAGATGTTCCTCACGCGGATGGGCTTTGGTTCCAAAGTGGTCATCAATGGCGACTTGACCCAGACCGATCTGCCGCCGGACCGCAAGTCGGGGCTCGAGCAGGCGCGCGAAGTCCTCGAGGGGGTCGAGGGGATCCACTTCGTTAGTTTCACCCAACGCGATGTCGTGCGGCATCGGTTGGTGCAACGGATCGTGGCGGCCTATGACCGCTTCGATGTCCGTCGCCGGGCCGAGGCAGACGCGGTCGGAGTCCGTCGCTCATGACGCAACCGGTGCGCCGCGATCGCAAGGTTCGCTCCGGCTCGGGCTCGACCAAGATCCAGCGAGTCGAGACCCGACGGATGAGTCGCGGGATCCGCTGGACCAAGGAACGCTGGCAGCGACTCCTCGCGGTGGACGGGCTCTGGGTGCTCCTTTTCCTCGCGTTGTCCACTGCGGTGCTGGCGCCGAGTGCCGGCGACTGGAAGTCGGGGGGCGCTTCCGCCGGGAGCATCGCTCAACGTGACTTCGTCGCTCCCGAGGATGCCCTCATCCCCGACGTCGAGACCACCAACGAGAAGCGCAACAAGGCACGGGCCGACGTCCTTCCGGTGTGGGACTTCGATCCCGATGCGGCGGCTCGGGTCGATGGCCAGTTGGCGCAGGCATTCAGCATCGGACGGCAGCTGGTGGTGCCTGCGACTGGAACTGAGGATCCGCCCGAGGGAGCGGCTCCCCTGGAGCCGTTGGCTAATGATGAGTTGGTCGATGCCATTCGAGCCGGAAGCAATCTCGAACTGTCCCTGGCCCAGGTGAAGCTCCTGCGGAATCGCAAGTTCGATTCGGGACTGGAAGACCGTCTACGCGGGGTCTACGAGTTGGTGCTGCGGCAGGGAGTCGTGGCTGGCAAGGGAGCACTGCTGGAGAATAGGACCCGCGGTATTCGAGTGCGCGACCTGGGGAGCGGCACCGAGACCCTGCAGCTCGACCTCTACGGCTATGCCGCCTATCCCGGCGAGGTGCGAGATCTCGTCCAGGGAGAGCTAAGGGGATGGATCGATTTCCGCACCGAAGAGCGATCCCTTCTGACCGACTTCATCGTCACCAACACGAGTCCCAACCTTCACCCCAATCCCAGCGAGACCTTGGGTCGACAGATGCAGGCGGCGGAGTCGGTGGAGCAGGTCTACAACCGTGTGCTGGCGGGCCAGGTCATCGTGCGCAAGGGCGACGAGATCAACGGCCGCGCCGCCGAGATCATTCGTGAGCTGTCTTCCGATCTGAGCCTGGCCGCCCACATCCTGCCGATCCTTGGGACCGCTCTTCTGCTCGGACTGCTCGTCGTCCTCATCTGGCTGGGAGTTCGGCGCGACGAGGGCGGCCGTACCGCGCGCGGCACGATGTTCAGCGAGACCCTGATCCTCTTCGCCGTGACTCTGGTCTGCGCCAAGATCTGCTACCTGCTGGTCAACGGCCTGGCCGCATCGGTGTCGAACTCGCCCTTCAATCTTCGCGAGGCCTACTTCTACGCCATCCCCTTTGCCGCTCTGCCGCTTCTCATGGTGCTGGCCTACGGCCGTTCGCTCGCCGTGCTGGTGACTCTCGCCCTTGCGGTGGTTTCGCCGATGGTGGTCGAGAGCAGTTCATGGTCGATGGTGCTCTTCTCCCTGGCCGGATCCCTCGCCGCCATCCTCTTCGTCGACCACTACCAGCTAAAGCAGCGTTCGTTGTTGGTGCGTACCGGTTTGGCGGTGAGTCTGGTCAATGTGGTCTCGGTGCTCGTCCTGGCGGCGTTGCGGGGCGAGATCGAAGGCGGGGGAGGCGCCAGCCAGGTCGCCTTCGAAGCGTTCTGTGGATTCGCCGGTGGAATCCTCGTCGCCGCGGTGGTGAGTTTCGCGGTGCCAGTCCTCGAATCGGTGTTCTCGGTGACGACTGGCATGAAGTTGGTCGAGCTCGCCAACACGAACCTGCCGTTGCTCCGCCGGGTGGCGTTTGAGGCCCCGGGCACGTTCCAACACTCGCTGATGGTGGCCAACCTCTCCAAATCGGGTTGCGAAGCGATCGGGGCGGATTCGGTTCTCGCCTACACCGGCGCCCTCTACCACGACATCGGCAAGATCTTTCGGCCCGAATACTTCGTCGAGAATCAGCGCCCGGGCCAGAATCGGCACGACAAGATCCAGCCTTCGATGAGTGCCCTGATCATCATCAACCACGTCAAGGAGGGGCTGGAGCTCGCTCGCGAGTACCACCTGCCGCAACCGATTCTCGACGCCATCGCCCAGCATCATGGGACCAGGCTCATCAGCTACTTCTACAACCGTGCCAAGGACCAGAACTCTCCAGAGAGCGGAGAGGTGCCCGAGGACAAGTACCGTTACCCTGGACCGAAGCCGCAGGGCAAGGTCATGGGAGTTCTCATGCTGGCCGACGGCGTGGAGGCGGCGAGCCGGACCCTGGTAGATCCGGATCCGGTGCGGTTGCGGTCCGTGATCAAGGCGATCACCGACGACTGTCTGCGTGACGGGCAACTCGACGAGACCGACCTCACCCTGGGCGATCTCAATCGGGTTGCGGAGGCTTTCCTCCTCGTTCTCACCCACATTCACCATCGACGCTTGGACTATCCAGGCTTTGACTTCAAGGGCAAGCCGGCGAAGACTCGTGAGAACGGAGAGCGCCAGGGGAACGAACGAAAGAGCGGCGAGGTCGCCACCGTTATCCTGGAGGAGACCGAGGTCGTCGAGGAGACAGACGGCAAGAAGACCGACGGCGAGAAGACCGACGACAAACGGCATCCCGATGAGGTGCTGGTCCAATGAGTCGCGAGGCGTCCTTCCCCTGGCCGTGAGTTCGTCCTCCGTCGCGCCGTTTCTCGATCTCAGCGTGTCCAACCCGAGTCACTACTCGGGCGTACGGGTGCGTGAGCTGCGCACCTGGCTCGTCGAGGTGTTGAGTAGCGTCGCGCCAGAAACGGATGGCCTCGGCGTGCGCTTTACCAGCGATCTCGGTATTCGTGAGCTGAACCGTGAGTATCGCCATCGCGACAAGGCGACGGATGTCCTGTCGTTTCCCGGTGAGTCGACTCCGGAAGGAGACTATCTGGGAGACATCTGTATCTCCATCCCGACGGCTCGGCGTCAGGCGATGGCGGCGGGGCATGGCCTCGACTTCGAACTGCGCGTGCTCCTCTTGCACGGTGTCTTGCACTGCCTCGGCTACGACCATGAGACAGATGGCGGAGAGATGGAGCGACTGGAGAAGCGTTTGCGCAAACGCTGGATCGGCGTGCCAACGGCTGCGACGCAAGAAGGGGCGGCATGATCGCCGAGCTCGTGGGTCCAACTGTCGTCGTGGTCATCAGCCTATTGGCGATGGCGCTGTTCACTGTTCTCGCCAACCTGCTGGAACAGAGCGGTCCGATCCGCCTGCGCAGTTGGTCGGAGAGTGCGGGGCCCGCCCTCCGCGAGCTTTACCGCAACCGTCGTTCCTTCGATGCCTTCCGTTACCTCCTGCGAGTGCTCTCGGGACTGTCGGCCGCGATCCTCCTCGTCAGTCTCCTGGTAAGCGCCATCACCTCTCCGTGGGGAGCCCCCCTGCGTTTCGCCCTCTTCGGCACCGCTCTGGCCATCGTGTTGATCGAGTTGTTGAGTCGACACTTGGCCGGCGGCGATCCCGAGGCGATGCTCGCTCGCTCCGCCGGCGCCTATCGAGGCCTCCGTTGGATCCTTTCGCCGATCATCCCGCTGCTCGCGTTGCTGCTGCCGCACCCCCGTACGGCGGACGACGACGACACCGAGGAAGCCTCCCCCGATGAGATCGATGCCTTCATCGACGTCGGTCGACGCGAGGGGATCCTCGAGCCGGACGAAGGGGAGTTACTTCGAGGCCTGGTCGACTTCGGCGACACCCTGGTACGTAGCGTCATGACGCCGCGGGTGGACCTGGTCGCCGCCCCGATCGACTTTACCAACGAACAGCTCATGGACCTGGTTCTCGAGACCGGGCATTCGCGCATTCCGATCTACCGAGGGTCGATCGACGAGATCCTCGGGGTGCTGCACGTGAGGGATCTGTTGCGGGTGGTGCGTACTGGATCCGGACGCATGGAGGACTACCTTCAGACCACCCACTTCATTCCGGAGACCAAGAGTCTCTCGGAACTGCTTCGCGAACTGCAGGAGCGGCATCAGGAGTTGGCCGTGGTGGTCGATGAACATGGTGGTACCGAGGGCGTCGTCACCATCGAGGACCTGCTCGAGGAGATCTTCGGTGAGATCGTCGACGAGCACGATGAGGAGGAGCCGCTCGACGTGGCTCTCGCCGATGGCAGCTGGCGACTCGATGGGCGCACCCATCTCGAGACCCTCGCCTCCATGGCGGGTTTCAGTTTGCCCGAAGTGTCCTATGAAACCGTGGGAGGACTCGTTTTCGGAGTCCTCGGACGCGTGCCGGTGATCGGTGATTTCGTCGACTTCTTCGGCTTCCGGTTCGAGGTCGAAGAAGCCGATCTGCGAAGCGCACGACGTGTCCGCGTCCATCGCATCGAAGATCGCATCGAAGATGAGGCGCCGGCCGAAGACCCGGAAGAGGGTGAGAATTCCGTATGAGTGACGAAGGCAAGCTGGAAGACAGTAAGCAGGAAGACAGTAAGCAGGAAGTCATTAGGAGCGTTGAGAGTCGCTCCGGCACGGTGGCTCTGGTGGGGCGCCCCAATGCGGGCAAGTCCACTCTGATGAACCATCTCCTCGAAGAGAAGCTGGCCATCGTCTCCAACAAGCCTCAGACCACGCGCCACCGGATCGTCGGCATTCTCTCGGAACCGCGGGGGCAGATCGTCTTCTTTGACACTCCCGGGGTGCACAAGCCGATGCACCGTATGAATCGCCGCATGGTGTCCTACGCCGAAGGAGCGCTGAACGAGGCGGACCTCGTCGTCCTTCTCGTCGACGCCAGCCAGAGCTACGGGTCCGGCGACGCCTTCATGACGGAGTTGGTGGGTAGGGTCAAGGCGCCCAAGATCCTCGTGCTCAACAAGGTCGATCGCTGCAAGAAGGAGAACCTACTCCCCGAGATCCAGCGCTACGCCGCGATGAACATCTTTGAGGAGATCCTGCCTCTCAGCGCCAAGACCGGTGACGGAGCGGATATCCTCCTCGACCTCCTCTTCGAGCGACTCGATCTCGGAGACCAGCTCTACGACCCTGAGCTCCTTACCGTCCATCCCGAACGCTTTTTGGTGGCGGAACGGATCCGCGAGAAGGTCCTGATAGAGACCTCCCAGGAGATCCCTTTCAGCACCGCGGTCGTCATCGAGAAATGGGAGGAGAGCGACCAACCCGGCGGTCGTCTGCTCCTCTATGCTTCCATCCTCGTCGAGCGGGAAGGACAGAAGAAGATCGTCGTCGGCAAGGGCGGGTCGATGGTCAAGCGGATCGGTACCGCGGCTCGCCTCGACCTCGAGGAGTACTTGGAACGCAAGGTCTTCCTGCAGTTGAACATCCGGGTGGAGCGTGATTGGCGCGAGAATCAACGGATTCTCAGTGAGCTGGATCGGGAAACCGGGGTGGAGTAGAGGGTGCAATCGACAGGCGTCGTTTCGCATCGGGTATTGATCTCCGTCCTAGATCTGATTTCCAGATGAGGTTGTTCTGAGTCGCCGGCGGTCGTCCGGGGAAGGGGACGAGCCGCCGGGCTTGGATCCAGCCCGCGGTTTCGTGGGGGACTACTACGGCGATCTCGACGAGTCGCCTGTGGGCCGGCGTGAGGATGCGAAGCCCGGACTCTTGCGCAGTGTCGCGGACCCGTCCGGGGCGGAGGAGGAGGCGGACTCCCTTCCGCTGCGCTGGATTGTCCTGGCGATCTTGATCGGGTCGATTGGCCTCTATCTATCCTGGGGGCTCCAGGGTCCTACGGTACCCGCCGTGGTGTCGGACGGGGCGCGGGCGGAGTTCGATCCTTCCAGGGCAGCGCGACCCGAACCGTCGGCCAAGACTTCGAAGGAATCCCGGGGAGTCCTCCTGGACTCGCCTGAGACCTGGAAACGCGAAGACGACCAGCCGACCACGGCCGGCGCCAAGGATCGAGCGAGCGGCCAGGATCAGGCCCAGTCGGGCAGCGATGGGACGACGGGCAACGGCGCTGCAGAGGTCCAAGCGGATATCGACGCCCTCAGGGCTCGCAAGCTCCTGATCCCCGTGCGCGGAGTCGAGATCTCCGATTTGAGGGACAGCTACAGCGACCCGCGGAGCGGAGGTCGCGAGCACCTTGCCCTCGACATCATGGCGCCGCGCAATCGCAAGATTCTGGCGGTCGAGGATGGTCGGATCGAACGTCTCTTCCAGAGCGATCTCGGGGGCATCACGATCTACCAGCGATCCGCCGACGGCCGTTTCATCTACTACTACGCCCATCTCGAGCGTTACGCGCGTGGGCTCGAGGAGGGGAAGGAGGTGGAACGAGGTGACGTTCTCGGCTTCGTCGGATCCACCGGCAATGCACCGGATAACGCCCCACATCTCCACTTTGCGATCTACCGGGGATCGAGGCTAAATCAGTGGTGGAAGGGAGAACCGGTCAATCCCTATCCGGTGTTGGCGCGCCCCTAAAGGAGGGATGACTACTTCTGGCGCCGATTGAAGGCCTTCCAGATAAAGAACCCACCGACGGCGAGCAGTAGCGCCGCCCACAGCAGTTCCAAGCGAACGTACTGGTAACCCCAACCCGCGAGCGCCAGCCCGATGCCAAAGACCCCGAGGGCGAGTTGGGTCGAGTCACGAGTTGAACTGACCTGCCAGGTTCCCAACAGGGCGAGCCCGACGACGAGTGGAACCCCTGGTCCCCAATCCCCAAGGGCCGTCATGTTGGTGCAGCCCGTACTCAGGCAGTAGAAGATCGTGCCCATACCGAGGCCGAAGATCCCGAACCCGAGCGCTCCCGGTCGGCGGCTGATGGCGAAGTAGTCGACCAAGGATCCCAGTCCACCGAGGATGACGAAGAGGGGCCAGTGCCTTCCCAGGCGTGGAAGGTTGACGCCCGCGAAGTCGAGCAGGAGCCAGCCACCCAGGAAGAGGGCGATCACCCCGAAGACCATCGATATTCGGGTCCAGCCCGGGACTTCAGCTGATCCAGAACTCTGGGAGGACGGGGGCGTAGTTTCAGTCATTCGAGGCTCCAGTCCGGTCGTAGGAGGTGCTTGGTCAGAGAAGACGGCCCTAGTCTACCTAAGGATGGCTGCTCTGTCCTCGCGCCCGGGGCCACTGACGACTCTTCCGGGTTGGTCCTCGAGCGGCCTTCCATACTATCCGCACTCGAGAATGGAGTAGCCTTGGCGCACCCAGTCGAATCGACGGGAGAACCTAGGAAGGGATGCTGAATGGAACCCGAACTGAAACGGGCCGCGGAGCTGGCGGCCGAGTACCTGGCGGGACTCGACTCCGGCCGGATCGGCGACGAGGCCACCCCCGAGAGCTTGAGGGAGAGGCTGGGTAGACCTCTCACCGAACACGGAGTCCCCGGCACCCAGGTTGTGGAGGAGCTGGCGGAGGACGTCCGAGAGGGACTGCTCAACACCGCCTCGGGCCGATTCTTTGGCTGGGTCATCGGTGGCGGGCTTCCCGCCGCGGTGGCGGCTGATTGGCTGACCTCGGTTTGGGATCAGAACGCCGCCGGTTTTGCCTGCTCGCCCGCCGCCTCGGTCGTCGAAGAGATCGTCGGCACCTGGGTCAAGGAGTTGTTGGGACTCCCGGCCGAGGCATCGTTTGCCCTCGTCACCGGATGTCAGATGGCCCATGTGACGGCCTTGGCGGCGGCGCGGCACCGATTGTTGAGCGATCGGGGAATCGACGTCGAGAGGGACGGCCTGTTTGGTGCGCCGCCCATTCGGGTACTGGCGGGAGAGCACCACGAGACCCTGTTGCGGGCCCTTCGACTGATCGGCATCGGCACGGGGGCGGTGGTCAAAGTGGCTCAGGAAGACGGAGGTCCGATCGACCTCGAGGCCCTGGAAGCTCTCCTGGAAAAGGATGCCCAGGTTCCCACCGTGGTCGCTCTCGCCGCGGGTGACCTGAATCGCGGCGCCTACGACCGTCTGGGCGAAGCTTGCGACATCGCGCACCGCCACGGCGCCTGGGTCCACGTGGATGGCGCTTTTGGGCTCTGGGCGGCCGCGAGTCCTCGTTTCCGTCACCTGGTGAACGGGGTCGAGAGGGCGGACTCCTGGGCCACCGATGCGCACAAGTGGCTCAACGTCCCGTACGACAGTGGTCTCGCCTTCGTCCGCGATAGGGAAGCGCATCGGGCTGCCATGTCGATCTCGGCCGCCTACAAGGTCGAGGTCCCAACCGGCCGAGATCCCTTCGATTGGGGACCCGAGTGGTCGCGAAGAGCGCGCGGCTTTGCTCTCTACGCTGCCCTTCGAACGATGGGGCGACACGGCGTAGCCGGGGTCGTCGAGCGTTGCTGTGACCTCACCGAGAAATTGGTCGATGGACTGCGGGCCCTGCCGGGGGTCGAGGTCCTCGCCCCTCCCATCATCAACCAGGCCCTGGTCCGCTTCCGCGCCGGCGATGGCGACCACGATGCTCGAACCGACGAAGTGATCCAGCGTCTCAACGCCGGGGGAGTGGCCTGGTTCGGACCCACGACCTGGGGCGGAGTCCGAGTGATGCGGATCTCGGTCAGCAACTTCAGGACGACGACCGAGGATATCGATCGCGTGCTACGCGCCTTCGCCGAGATACTCGACGAGTAAGCGTGGGGGGTGGCTCGACTGCGGCTCGAGGGCTTGGAAGCGAGCACGAAAGAGAACTCCGCCGACCTCCGTACTAGTCGGCATGCTTGCTCATGCCACCGCCGCTACTCCCTGGGGGATCGAGGCTCGCGCCGTCAAGGTCGAGGTCGACTGTCGTCTAGGACTGCCTCAGATCCAGATGGTGGGATTGCCCGACGCCGCCGTGCGGGAGAGCCGTGAGCGGGTTCGATCGGCGATTCGCAATTGCGGCTACGACGTGCCGCCGCGATCGGTGGTCATCAGCCTGGCTCCGGCGGATCTTCGCAAGGAGGGAAACCACCTCGATCTCGCCATCGCCTTGGCTCTCCTGGTCGCTCAGGAGCAACTCCCACAGGATTGCTTGGAGGGGCGTCTGATCTGTGGTGAGCTCGGACTCGATGGTTCCATTCGCCCGGTCCGGGGCGGTTTGTCCTTCGCTCAGCTGGCACACTCGTTGAACCTTCGAGAACTCCTACTACCGGCCGCCAATGCTTCGGAGGCGGCGGCCCTACAGTGCGGGGACGTGATCGGAGCAACCTCGCTGCTCGAACTCGTCGAACATCTGACGGGAGACGTCAAGCTCGCGCCGATCGCGGCGCCTCCCTTTCCGGCCCTGTCGTCCGATAGCCATCCGGATCTCTCCGAGGTGAGGGGGCAGGAGGGAGCGAAGCGGGCGCTGGAGATCGCCGCCGCCGGTGGGCACAATGTCCTGTTCATCGGACCTCCGGGCTCGGGGAAGACGATGCTGGCCCGTCGCCTGCCGGGGATCCTGCCCGCGTTGACCCGAGACGAGGCGATCGCAGTGACCCAGATCCACTCGCTGTCCGGAGGGCGTCCCCTCGACGGTCTCAAACAGACCCGTCCCTTTCGCAGCCCTCACACCCACACCAGTACCGCTGGCCTGATCGGGGGCGGGTCTTTCCCGCGGCCAGGAGAGGTGAGCCTGGCTCACGGTGGGGTGCTCTTTCTCGACGAACTCCCCGAGTTCCGGCGTGACTCGCTAGAGGCGTTGCGGCAGCCCCTGGAGGAGGGTTTCGTCTCGGTCGTAAGAAGTCGGGCGCGACTGACCTTCCCGGCCCGGTTTCAGCTACTGGCGGCGATGAATCCCTGTCCCTGTGGGC
>JAIOJS010000048.1 GCA_019911795.1 Thermoanaerobaculia bacterium
ATGCACTTGGTCCACTCTCAGCATCCTTCCTCCCGATCGTCTGGTCGTTTAGCTCATGACCAAAACTATCGGGACTTTGCTGCCGAGGGTGGACTACTTTCCGATGATCGAATGGCCCATTTTCCGATGATCGTTCACAGCCGCGGCAGCCGCGATACTCGAGGCCACCGACAGAGGCATCCTTCGTCGCCTCCGCGGAGGAGGTGCTGACAGCCCCGAACGGGCGCTGCTGCTCAATGACCTTCGAGGTCTCTCGATTTGGCGCCTTTCCCGGCTGCAGAGCAAAGGAACGGTCCGAAGGGTCCGTGAGAGTCGCTACTTCATTGACGAGTCGGCCTTTCAAGCGGCCCGCGCTACTCGACGCAGACGAGTCATTGTCGGGCTGTGTATTCTCGTTCTCGCTGGTTTGACCTACATCGCACTTCGCTACTTTGGCAGCTAGCCACACGCAGAGGGTGTGGCCGATCCCGGTTTCGTCAGTGCGCTTCGACCCGTCGAGAAGGTCCACACTTGACTCAGCTAGCATTGCTGCTATCGAAGCCGAACTCGAACGCTAGTCCTGAAGGGCTAGCTGGAACCATTTTTTCCAGGTTGCCGACCATCCTCTGAACTGGACCCCATTGGTGACTGACAGAACCCACATCATTCCACTGGCCTCATCGCCCCTGGCTTCGTTGAGCGCGGTGTCCAAGGGTGGCAAGGAGACTCCGGTTCGCTCGGCTTCCTTGGATGCGCACAGATGGACGTCCACTGCCGCGTTGCTCAACATGATGCGCCAGGACACCGATGGAGGGCTCGTCGGATGACCGCACCGCACAAGCCACGGGTGGGACTTGCACTGGGCAGCGGTTCTGCGCGTGGCTGGGCTCATATCGGCGTGATCCGCGCGCTCGAGGAGGCAGGGATACGCCCGGACCTTGTGTGCGGCACGTCTATTGGCGCATTGGTGGGGGCTGCATACGCGGCCGGTGAGTTGGACCGCCTGGAAAGCTGGGTGCTTGGGTTGCAGATCGGAGACGTAGTCGGGCTCGCCGACCTTAGCCTTAGTGCGGGGTTGCTGAAGGGCGATCGCCTGATGCATTTTTTCCGCAGAAACGTTGCGGATCGTCCAATCGAGCAACTTGAAGTTCCGTTTGCGGCGGTCGCAACTTCATTGCAGACAGGGGCGGAAGTCTGGCTGCGAAGCGGCTCGACGCTGGACGCCGTGCGCGCCTCCATCGCCCTGCCCGGGATATTCACTCCCGTGCGCCGGGAAGGGTCGTTGCTGGTGGACGGCGGTCTGGCCAACCCGATCCCGGTGTCGGTAGCCCGCGCAATGGGCGCGGACGTCGTCATAGCAGTCGACCTTGGCTCCGACATCCTGGGTCGTTTCTTTCGCACGGCTGCGGCACCGGAAGCGCCGGACTCCCATCCTCAGTGGATGGTCAAGTTGCGTGAAGACCTCGCCGCTCTCGCGTCCGATAAGTCGCCCGAGGAGCCCCCCATGCCTTCGCTGATGGACGTCTTGAGCACCAGCATGGACATCGTACAGGTGAGGATTGCGCGTAGCCGTTTGGCGGGCGAGCCGCCGGAGGTTCTTGTGGCACCGCGGCTGGCACGCCTTCGCCTGGTCGACTTCCACTGCGCCAAGGAGGCCATCGAGGAAGGTCGTCAGGCGGTGGAACGAGTGGCACAAAGTCTTGCTTTGCTGAATGATCAAGTGTTGTGAGCGCGCCGATGCCAAATCTTGCGCTGCGGGGAACGCGCCGCAGGCGGCGTGCCCTGAGCTTCGACGTTAGACGTCTGGGACACATCGTCGTAGACTTGTTGCATGACCAACAATGCCCGGCAGGGGCGGCGGGATGCTTTGGCTCTTGACGAAGCCGAGAGGGGCGAGATCGCCGTCGCTGGAGTTGAAGAGGCATGGCGCCATGAGGTTCGGCGACGCGTGGCTGAGACTGATGCAGGCGAAGTAGAGCTGGTTCCCGGGGAGACGGTCCGCAAAGACCTCGTTTCGCGCCTGAATGACGCAAGGGTGGCCCGGTGACCGAGGATCGAGACAACGTCCTTTCGTTTCGCTCGGGTCACCAGAGGAACCCTGTCGAGCCCGAAAAGCCGCACTCCTTCTATTCGGCAACTCTCAGAGTTTTCGGCGATCACCTTGACCTCAACGCCATCACCTCAGCTCTAGGGATAGCCCCGACTGACCACCATCACAAGGGCGAGCGAAAGGGTCCTAGTAGTCCGCCCTACGAACACGACATGTGGTGTCTTGACGCGCCGGCGTCTGCAGAAGAACCGCTGGGTCGGCACCTGAGTAGGCTCTATGAAACCCTCGAGTCGAAACTCGACTATCTGATCTCCCTCAAGGCCTCAGCCACCGTCGAGATCTCCTGTGGTTGTCGAAGCAAGGACCCGACGGCTGGGTTCTCGGTCGAGCATCAAGCCCTGAGAATCTTTGAGGCGCTCGACATTCCATGCGACATCTCGATGACAGTCCTCGACGATGAATAGCGGCGTTGCGCGCTGGCTTCTCGGTGAGGTCTCTAGCGCCTTCGGCCGTCGTCGTTGCCGGTGGGGTCAGTCACTTTCCGGCCGTTGGGCGTCACTGGCAACGTGAGTTCCCTTCGGACAGTGAAGATACTGCATACGGGTATCTGGGTCTTCTTCGTTGCTTGTATCTTGGCGATCCCGCTCTTCACGATCCTGTCTCGGTTTGACTTGGCGGCTCTGTTTGTCGCAATTGTTGGCATCGAGGTCGTGGTGCTTCTAGCGAACGGAATGACTTGCCCGTTGACGAATGTGGCCGCTCAGTACACGAGCGATCGGAGGCCCAATTTCGACATCTATTTGCCGGAGTGGCTGGCTCGCAACAACAAGCTCATTTTTGGGATCCTTTACATCGTAGTAACTCTTGTTCTGCTTGGATGCTGGCTCCTGCAGCCGTCGTAAGCTGGCACGCAGCAGATCTCTCATGGTGCTTGCTCCCAGAGGCGCCTGAAACAACCGCTGAACTGGGTCCCAGAGGTGCTTGCCACAACCATACATTCATCCACCCGGGCTCACCGCTGTTTACGCTGGCGGGCGTTGCCGCCAATGGGGCCAGCTGGCTTCCGCCCGGTAAGCGACTGAGGAACAGCGATGACTAACCTGAATCAAAGATGCTGCTATGCCTTGTGCCTTCTTCTGGCTGTGCCGTCGATCGTGTCCGCGGACTCGTGGGGCCCGCCAACGGTGAAGAGCTTCCCGTCAGAGAACGGTCTGTTTGTCGTCACCATAGTGCCTGCAGTATCTCAGTCCATCAATGCTGGGCCGCAAGAGGCTGATGGCCAGCGCCATCCCAACGAGAATCAACCCAGAGCAGAGATCTACTCGGTGGACTCCTCCGGAGCCCTCGAGCCGCTGTCAACAGTCTCACTCGTGAACAAGGTCGCTCCCATCAGAGCCATTGTCTCGAACGATGGGGCATGGTTGGCGACCTTCGACAACTGGGGAGCGGTTGGGTATGGAGATACCGTCGTTGTCATCTATCGGGTCGATGGCACTGTCGTACGGTCCCTTTCGTTGGAAGACATTCTGGTGGCCACTGATCTGGCGGCTCTTGTTCATTCGGCTTCGTCGCGGCACTGGTCGACTAAGCACCGATTCGACGAAGCAGCTGGGCTACTTGTTCTGGGTGTGACAAGCGGCCAACCCGAACCAATAGAGCGCTTCGTTGAGATCGACCTCGAGAGCGGCTCGCTAGTTGCGCCGAGAAGGGCCTTGTTTCCTTTCTTCGAGCCGAGCGTGACCGTAGGGCCAGCAGACCCAGCTGCACGCAGCCAACTCGATCCCGGCGAATGGGTTTGCAAAGATGGCGAGGAGGTACCCACTCATGGTGAGTCTGATGCCTCATTCGAGAGAGTTGCCTCCTCTGCCGCCAACCTTGATCTACCGATCTACACAATGAATGGTGCAACCGCCAAGATCCGCGGCCGCGTGGTTCTAGACATCCTGATAGATCGGTCCGGAGACGTGCGCTGCGTTTCCATTCTGAAGGGCCTTCCAATGGGTCTGGATGAAGCGGCTCGGTCTGCCGCCTTCGGTTGGCGGTTTTCTCCGGCGCCGAAGCTGCAGAGAACTCTGGTTGAGGTGTCCTTTGGCCACATCGCGCAGCCACCTCTAACGCCCTCGGACAGCCGTCTCACCAACCGTTGATCTGGACCCCTTAGGTGCCTGACACAACCCCTCATTCATCCACTGGGCTAATCGTTCCTGCCCTCGTCGAGGGCTGTGGCCAATGGGACCAGTTGGCTTCCATCAGTTGGGCGACCGAGGTTGGCTATCTTGCCTAGGACACGACTGGCCGCTGCGGCGACGATGACGATCGCACTCGCTTTTTCTAATCTCCTCTGGCTAGGGCTTGTTCTGAGCACGAAAGCAGCGGCTGAGAGATTTGGACTGTCGATCTCGCAAGGGCTGCACCTCGATACTCCTGAGTTCTGGGCTGAGTTCTCAACCACTCTTAGACGGCTATTGAATCCTTCCGTTACTTGGAAAGTTGTTGGTGAGGCACGTCTCCTTGTTCTCTTACTTACGGCGGGCCTGGTTGTGTTCATTTGGCTGAAGTCTGATCTTCCCTCCGAGAGTAACGGTTGGCGATCGGTCTTCGGTACACTAGCTACCCTGCCTTCGATCACAGGGTTGAGTATGGGCCCTGGCCTGATCCGGGCCAGTTTCAAGGCTCTTTCCGACGCGGGTCTCAGCAACCCAGGTTTGATAGGAATTGGTGTTGCCGAGGCGTTTGCGCCCTTGATTCTCGGTGCGATGCTCGTTGTCCCACTATTGCTCGTATTTCTCGGCCTTTTCTTGGCACCCAAAAGGCGACGGGAGCCGGGTTGATCTGCTATTGAGAGGCCTCAATCCAACGCCACCGACTGGCTGCTCAACCATCCGCTTGAAGTGGAGCCCGCAAGGTGCTTGCCATAGACTCACTCCATTCCGTCTGGCTCAGCCGCGTCGTTCTTGTCGAACGTGCTCGTCGGTGCGGCCAGTTCGCTTACGACCATAGGCAACCTTGGAGAAGACGTTGACTCGCACAAGGAACAGGGCACCAGCAATCTTGGCAGTCGTGGCTGCATACGCCTTGTTCATGGTTCTATGGGCGATCTCAATAGACTTCTCGCACACGTACGCTCATTGGATCGAGGGTGTTGGTACAGCCAATCTTCCCCAACTGACGCTCTTCGTGCTCCCGGCAATCGACGTCAGTGGTGCCTCACTCACCTCAACCGTCGTCGTGAAGTCCTTGTGGTTCGTTCTCGCCATCTGGCCAGCATTGGCTATCACCTTCTTCTTTCGAAGTGAATCCTCCAACTCAGGCGAGGCGCTTATTCTCCTACTTCTCTCCTGGTTGTTGGTACTGCTCGCTGCTGCTGCGGTTGTGGCAGCCGGCCTTTGGCTTCCGTTCTCACTGCTATGATTGCTCCATCAGAGCTTGTGCCCTGGGAAGGCCATTAGACACGTCGTTGCAGCGCCAGTACCGTCCGCTTCGAGGCTAGAATTGCCGCTGAGTTCCGTCCGTTGGGCTGCAGCGGAGTCGATTGCGAGGGAGGCATGGTGACCAAAGATCGTGGCAATGCTCTCGCGTTCCGCTCTCTAGACCGGCCCTGTCTTGTGGGACCCGGCGGCATCACCTCGGCTCTCGCATGCTCGATTCCTGGTGTTAGCCGCTGACTAGGAGAAGTCATGAGACCTGAAGTGGTGGTGGTTGACGCTCCCTCGAACTTGGGGCTGCGCCCCCCGAAACAGGGCTCGGTTCCAGGCTGTTACAAGATGCCTTGGGCCCTGCGAAACGCGGGTCTGCTGAAGGCCATCCAGGCGAGTGACGCCGGCTGCGTTGTGCCGCCTCGCTATGAACCCGACTGGGACCCCGGGCACACGACCCGGAACAGTCGAGCCATTGCGGATTACTCGCTGCAACTCGCATCCCGGCTTCACGACGTTCTCGAGAGTGCCAAGTTTCCTGTAGTCGTGGGCGGCGACTGCAGCGTACTTATTGGAGCTGGACTCGCACTCAAGCGGCGCGGCCGATACGGCCTGGTGTTTCTTGATGCACACTCCGACTTTCGCCATCCCGAGAACTCCGGAAGAGTCGAAGCAGCGGCAGGTGAAGATCTCGCTATCTCACTTGGTTACGGCGACCCGCGGCTGACAAACCTCAGCGGAGAAGGCCCCAACTTTCTTGCCGAGGATGTCGCAGTCTTGGGAGTTCGCGACTTCGACGAACACCTTGACGAGCTGACTCGCCTTGGCGTCGTTCATTTCACGAGCACCCAGGTTTCACAAGCAACTGATCAGCATCTTCGCGATTCTCTCGCCGTCGTCACTCAGCGCACTGACGGTTTCTGGGTACACGTCGATTTCGACGTTGTCGATTCGACCGAAATGCATGCAGCAGATTGCCCGGAACCCGATGGGCTTTCCTTCTTGACTCTCTCTCGTCTGTTAGGTGGTCTGGTGAAACGTGAACGATGCGTCGGTATCGAGCTGACGATCTATGATCCGGATCTAGATCGCGACGGCGTCTGCGCTACGCGCATTGTCGATTGCCTCGGGCATGCATTCAGCAGCTAGTAGTTCATTCAACTTGCGCTCTGCGCTAGCTTTGCTGGCGCTCTTGCTCGCACGGTGTACCCGCGTAGTGATCTATCATCGTTTGCGCAGGAGCTGGTGGGAGCACCGCCGCCTAGTCGCCTGCTGAACGAGCCTTTAGCCGCTATGTGGACCAAAGCTACCGAGGCAATGCATGAGTCAACATGAAATTCACCGATCCCATCGTGTGGGCTGGCTGCGTGCGGCTGTACTGGGTGCCAACGACGGCATCGTATCTACCGCGAGCCTTATTATCGGTGTGGCCGCGGCTAGTGCTGCGCAGGAGAGTATTCTTCTGGCAGGAGTTGCGGGGCTAGTAGCCGGGGCGATGTCAATGGCGGCCGGCGAGTATGTTTCAGTGAGCTCCCAGTCAGATACCGAGAATGCGGACCTGGCCCTTGAGAAGCGGTCGCTGGAGAATGACTTTGAACTGGAGAAGAGCGAACTTGCCGAGATTTACGAAACCAGAGGACTCGAGCCAACCTTGGCCATGGAGGTCGCAGAGAAACTGATGGCTCATGACGCGCTCGGGGCGCACGCCCGGGACGAGATCGGATTGTCGGAGAGTGCTGGTGCACAACCCGTACAAGCAGCATTCTTCTCAGCGGGAACGTTTACGATTGGTGCCGTTCTTCCGTTGTTGGTGGCCTGGGTTGTCCCTGGATCTCAGCTGATCGCGGCAGTTTCTGGCTCCTCTCTAGTATTTCTCGCGTCACTCGGTGCTCTGGCCGCGCGAGCTGGCGGCGCCGCCATGACCCTTGGTGCAATACGTGTAACTTTCTGGGGTGCGCTTGCTATGGCGTTGACGGCAGGTGTTGGCCGAGTGTTTGGTGTCGTTGCCTGATGGTTCCAGAGTGGTCTTGGCCTTCTCCTCGCAATAGGAGCCGGACGAGGGGGGCGACTGGCGTTGCTGTCTGGCGCCCTGCTGCCGTCGCCCGCCTAGTGTCCTGCTCCGGAATTCCCATGCCACTATTCCGGCCCCTTTTCACCTCTGGCAGCGTTGCGCCTCCTCAAAATACTCCCGGTATTCCTGCGTCGCCGCGCCTTGCCAGAGGAGAAAATGACCTCGGACAAGTGACA
>JAIOJS010000520.1 GCA_019911795.1 Thermoanaerobaculia bacterium
CATCGAGAGCTTGCGACCCACGAAGTCGAGAGCCTGGATCCCGTTGGCGCCTTCGTAGATCGAGGTGATCTTGCAATCGCGAAGGTACTGTTCGGCGGGATAGTCCTGGGTGTAGCCGTAACCGCCGAAAACCTGCAGTGACCATTCGGTAACCCGGAATCCCCAATCCGTTGGCCAGGCCTTGCAGGCCGGCGTGAGGAGGGCGAGGCGGGCCGCGTAGCGCTTCCTGGTGTCCTCGTCCTCGTGATGGGCCAGATCGTGGGCCAGTGCCGTCTTGAAGACCAGGCTCCGCATCGCCTGCACGTAGGCCGACGAGGTCCATAGCATACGTCTCACATCCGGGTGTTCGACGATCGCGACGGCCGATTTCCCGTGGGCTGAGGAACGATCCCAGTGACGCATCTGGACTCGCTCATGGGCGTAGTCCACCGCCGCCTGCTGAGCGGCGGCCGCCACCGCAACGCCCTGGCCACCGACCTCGATCCGGGCCGCGTTCATCATGTCGAACATCAGCTTCATGCCCTCCCCCTCTTCACCGAGGAGGAAGCCCTGGCAAGCGCCGGTGCGTCCGAAGACGATCGAACAGGTGGGCGACGCGTGGATGCCTAACTTGTGTTCGACTCCGGCGCAATAGACATCGTTGTCGTCACCGAGCACGCCCCCCTCGCTCACCCGAATCTTGGGTACCGCGAAGAGCGAAAGTCCCCGCGAGCCCGCCGGCGCCCCGGAAACCCGAGCGAGGACGGCGTGGATGATGTTCTCGGCCAGGTCGTGCTCACCCGAGGTGATAAAGATCTTCTCACCCGCTATGAGATAGCTTCCGTCCGGCTGAGGCTCCGCCCGGCTCGTACTCGCCCCGACGTCGGATCCGGCGTGCGGTTCGGTGAGACACATCGTCCCCGTCCACTCGCCCGAGATCATCCGCTCACAGAACAGCTCCTTCGCCTCCTGCGTGCCGTAGTCCTCGATCAGCTTGGAAGCTCCGCGCGTGAGGAGCGTGACCAGATTGAAGGAAAGGTTGGCTCCGGCGAAGATGTCGTTGACCACCGCCCCCACCACCTCCGGCATCCCGAGACCGCCAAACTCAGGGTTGCTGGTAGACCCCAACCAGCCTCCCTCGAGAAACTTCGACCACGCCCCTTTGACAGAAGCGGGCAGAGTTACGGTTCCGTCCTTCCATACGACTCCTTCGCGGTCTCCCTCGGCGTTGATCGAGGCGAGTTCGTTGACCGCCAACTCCGCGGCCTCAGCGAGGACCATGCGAATACTGTCGCTATCCCAATCGGCGAAGCGATCCGCTTCGAGAAGATCCTCGATTTTTAGCCAATCGAAGAGTTGAAATTCGAGTTCTTGCAGGTCGACGCGGTAGGTCATCGGTAGAGTCCTCAGGGGTTAGGCTGCGATCGAATCAGCTCTGGGCCGAGGGCATGACCAGCACCTCGGAGACATTGACGTGGGCGGGCTGGACGACGGCGTAGAGAATGGCACGGGCGATATCCTCCGCCTCCAGCTTCTTCATCTGATTGTAGGCGGCAAACATCGTTTCGACTTCGGGATCGGTGATCGTATCGGTCAATTCGGTCGCTACGGCGCCCGGCTCGATCGCGGTCACGCGAATGCCGTGAGAGGCCGTCAGTTCGGCGCGTAGGCCTTCCGAGATCGCGGTGACCGCGAACTTGGTGCCGCAATAAACGGCGCCGGAAGGAAAGACCCGTCGACCCGCCACGCTCGATACGTTGACGATGTGCCCTGACTTGCGTTCCAGCATGCCAGGCAAGACCGCGCCGATAGCGAAGAGCACGCCTTTCACGTTGACGTCAACCATCCGTTCCCATTCGTCGACATGACAGTTGCGGACAAAGGAAAGGGGCATGATCCCGGCGTTGTTGATGAGAAT
>JAIOJS010000521.1 GCA_019911795.1 Thermoanaerobaculia bacterium
GTACAGTTGTCGTCGCTAGAAGACGTCGGTCAACAGCGAGCCTGATGGCTAGGAGGTGCGCGATGCAACCGAGTCATGCCCGGTCTTCTGTGTTGGCGTTGGTGTCGGCGTTGCTGCTGGGCTTCGTGGTGGAGTGCCCCGCGTCCGCTGGATTGCTCACGACGGTTGTGCCCACTGCTCCAGGTCTGACCAAGAGATCGGCGAACGCATCGAAACTGTACGTCTATACGCCGCAGTGCCGGGTCGTGCTGGAGTCCGTCGATGGGCGGAAAGTGGTCACACCCCCCGACGCCAAGAAGCAGGTTTGCTACCTGCTGGAGGCGGGAGAGCGCATCCTGGTGCTGAGGGACCTGGAAACGGGCAAAACCCAGAGCCTGGCCCTCAATGCGCAGGCCGAGAGGAACTACGGGGTCTTCCGCTACCTGGCCAACTTCGTTGCGGAAGAGAACGGCCTGCGGGTCTTCCACTTCAGCGAGGATGTCGGAGTGAGCATCTACGAGTGGGTAGGTGAGCGCCGCCCGCTGGTGGCATCTCCGGAGCTGGCCAATGGGTTCGACCGGGTCAGTGACGGAGCCGACCCTGACACCGCTGTTCTTCATCTGGCCGACCAGCCCTTGCCGGCGGCGGAGTCGGCGCTCCTGAACCTAGAGCCGTCGATCCACATCCTCTCCATCATCGGAGAGGATCTGGCCGACCCCAAGGTGCGCTACGACTATCAGGGCAGGTACCTGCGGGGCGACGAGCGCCTCCCGCGCTTGAAGAACCTGCTGGTTGGAGAGCTGCCTCAGATCGACTACGCCTATCTCGTTCGGGAGCGTTCTGTGCGCTTTCGGCCCGGACACTACAAGTTGCTGACCTTCTACCAGTCAGCGGACGTATATTCGGCGCCGGCGTTCGTCGAGTTCGAGGCCACCGCCGGGGGGCGATTCGCCGTCAAGGCCAATCCCGAGTTCAAGCTGTTGCAGAAGGACACCTGGCAGCCCAGCATCGAGCCCGCTCGAGAGTGACCGGCTCGTCCCCTCCGGGTTGATCCAAACGGAACGAGATTCCTCCGGCTTCACCAGCTTGACCCGTATCCGCCATTGGCGTAGGGTGCTCCGTGGTCATCGTTGAAACCCGGGCGTTCACGAACAGAATCAATGCGCTGCTCTCCGCCGAGGACTATCGCTGCCTTCAGCTCGCGTTGGCCGCGCGGCCGACGGCCGGTGCGGTCATTCCGGGTGCCGGTGGCTTGCGCAAGCTCCGGTGGTCGGGGTCGGGCCGCGGCAAGCGTGGCGGGGTCCGCGTCATCTACTTCTGGCATCCGGCATCGGAGCGGCTCCTGATGCTGTTCGCCTTTGCCAAGAACGAACGGGCGGACCTCTCGGCCGACCAGCGAAGCGTGCTCCGCAAGGTCGTGGAAACGGAGTACCCATGAAGAAGGAACTCTTCGCAGAGCTCCTCGCCAGCGTGCGCGAGGGCGGCGCGGTCCTGAAGGGCCGCCGCGGCCCGGCGCGGCGCACGCGGGAAGAGGCACCCGATGTGCGCGAGATCCGCGAGGCGTTCGGGCTCAGTCAGACGCGCTTCGCGGCGTTGATGGGCATCAGCGTGGCGACCTTGCGCAATTGGGAACAGGGCCGCAGGCAGCCCGAGGGCAGCGCGCGCGTTCTGCTCCAGGTCGTGGCCAAGCACCCCGAGGCGGTCCTGGACACCGTGGGCGCGGGCAGTGCCGCCAGGCGCCCCTGACCCGCTCCTTCCTCCGGCTCCGGAGAGCACACAATGACGATCCCCAGCGAGTTCGTCGGCGACTGGAAGATCACCGAGATGGCCGAGTGGGAACAGGACTACGTCGATCTCGTCCGCCCGGGCTTCGTTCGTTTCGAGTCCAATGGCCAGGGTGAGTTCCAGTTCGGTACCGTTTCGGGCTGGCTGGAGGCGCACCTTCGGGACTCGGTGGAGGCGCCGACTCTGGATTGGTCCTGGCAGGGAATGAACGACGCTGATCCCGGATGCGGGCGCGGGTGGGTGCGAAGGAAGGGCCAAGTCCTTGCAGGGCACATCTTCATTCACGGCGGCGATCATTCCGGCTTTCTCGCTGCTCCGATGTCAGAGCCTGGCAGCCGCGAACGGTCAAGGCATGCTCGAGAAAGGTGAAGCATGAGTGGAAAGCAGCGGGAGGCGCTCCTCGATACGTTGAAGGCACGTTTCGAGAAGAACAAGACCCGGCACGCGGGTCTCGAGTGGTCTCAAGTCCAGGCACGGCTGGAGGCCTCGCCGGAAAAGGTGCGCTCGCTCGCCGAGATGGAAGCGACCGGCGGCGAGCCGGACGTCGTCGGGCGGGACGTCGGGACGGGCGAGATCCTCTTCTTCGACTGCTCGGCGGAGAGTCCGGCGGGGCGGCGGAGTCTCTGCTTCGACCGGGCGGCGCTCGATGGGCGGAAGGAGAACAAGCCCAAGGGCTGCGCGACGGAGCTTGCCGCGGCGATGGGAATCGAGATCCTGACCGAGGAGCAGTACCGGTTCCTCCAGACCCTCGGCCACTTCGACCTCAAGACCTCGAGCTGGATCGCGACGCCTCCCGCCATCCGCAAGCTCGGCGGTGCGCTCTTCTGCGACCGGCGTTACGACCAGGTCTTCGTCTACCACAACGGAGCGGAGTCCTACTACGCCGCGCGGGGATTCCGCGGTGTGCTCAGGGTCTAGCTCCACCCCATCGCCGGGCTCGGCAGGCGCTTCGTCTCCAGCGGTGGGCGCGGGAGCCCTGCCGAGCGTACGATTCCTCCGGCGCGGTCGCTCGAGCGGGACCGCCAGAGGAGGCGCACCCTGAGACCACGAGCCCGAGTCGCACTCATCGCCACGCTCGCCCTCCTCTCCGGCCCGCTTCGGGCCCAGGGCGAGTGGGCCTTCAAACTCTCGGCGGGCGGGACGAGCT
>JAIOJS010000522.1 GCA_019911795.1 Thermoanaerobaculia bacterium
GGGTCACTTCGGTCCAAGCCAGACCCTCGAGGTCGGGAGCCCGGTTGCCGAGGGTGTCGTGCAGCACCGTGGCCCTGGAGAAAGCGAGATCGCGGTGAGCGAGATCGGCCAGGCCTTCGAGGACCGGCCCCTCGACTCCGGTCACGGGTTCTAGCTGACTCAGTCCAAAGACCCGCGAGGCGGGTCCAAGGGCGCCGACTAGAGGCGCGAGAAGGCGTGGAAAAGACGCTCCAAGCTCCGAGACGGTCTCCGGCCCCGGCGACTTGTAACGGTCGAGGACGATGGCGGGACGCTGCGGGTCACGACGTTCCATTCGCACGTGGTAGCGCTGACTCCCGAAGCTTCGATTGCGATCATGGTCGCTGCGCCGCAAGTGCTCGGCATGACGCGAGGTGACGGCCGCGGGGATGGACCAGGCCCGGGGCCAATCGGCATGAAAGAGCGCTTCGAAGTGGAATCCCTCCAGGTCCTCCACGGTCCGGATCGGAAGGTAGGGAGTCGTCCCCTCGACGGTGAACCAAAGAACGGTCAGCTCCTCCGACCGATCCCACACCGCGAGACGATCGGCGGGGATCTCGACGCCATCGACCTCCAAGCGCTTGGCTTCGGTGTAGTAGATCGTGGTGCCGCCACGGGTCTTCGCCTCCAGCACCGCATGGAGCCGAGCCGGGGCGCCCGCCTCCGTCGTCACCGTCCCAGTGCGAGCGATACCGTCTCCGCCGTCGATCGCCACCATCGCCAACTCCAACGTGGGCTCGAACTTCTCGGCCACTCGGGGCCAAAAGAGAACCAGCACGACGAGCAGGACCGCGAGTCCAACGCCGACCCAAAAGACTCTTTGCGATCCACTCTCACTCATATCGATTCACTCACTCTCGGTCAACGTCCGGCCCGGATGCCACACTCGAGGTCGCCCCCGATGGACTCACGCCCCGTCAGTCGAGTTTGCTCGTTCGGTGAACGAAACCTTGGATCGCGCAAAGGCGGCACCTAGTGTCCCATTTGGTTAATCCCGTCCACTTTGGACGGCCCGTTTTCGCCCCTGGCGGCGTTGCTCCTCCTCGCAATACCCCCAGTATTACTCGTCGTCGCGCCTGGCCAGGAACAAAAACGACCTCGCCCAAAGCACACCGGATTAACCAAACGGGACACTAGTCAGGAACCGCCGAGAGTTTCCAGCCGATCAAGGACGTCGCGGAAGCCTACGTTGAGATCCATGAGTTCGGTGAAGGTCTTACGAGCCGAATCCTCGTCGCCGTTGGAGAGGTAGGCATCCCCCATGTCGTAGAGCAAGTTCAGCATCGTCTCTTCACGCAGGTCCGGCGCCTCGAGGCCACGCTTGTACCACTTCACGGCGAGGTCGAAGAGTCCCTTCTCGGTGAAGCAGATGCCGAGCATCGAGCAGCACTCCACGAGGTGGGCGGGATCCTTCGACGCCAGCTGGAACTCGCCGATGGCTTCGTCGATCAGGCCCATCTCGCGGTAGGCGATCCCGAGGTTGTAGTGGGTGCCGTAGTCTTGCTCCGACAAGTTCTCGGCCACGCCCCTCTTGAAGCCTTCGACGATGTCCTCGAGCGAGGGCTCCTCGGGCGGGCTGACAATGTCGTCCGCCAAGTTCGCAGCGTCGTCCCGAACGAGCTCTTGTTCGAGTTCAGCCGCGAGATCGAAGAAGTCCTCTTCGTCATCGAAGAGGCTCTCGTCCACGGCCTCGACGGTCGGCTGCGCAGGAATCTCGTCGAGCCAGTTCATGGCGCTGTCGTCGAGAGACAGAGGCTCAGCCGGGCGCTCTTCGGGCAACTTGAAACCGTCGAGTTCGAGGTCCAGGTCCTCGTCGTCGAGCGTCGGTACTGGCTCGTCGTCCCACGGCGCCTCGGGAGGGGTGCCGCTGGGCACCTCGTCCAGTACCGGAGGCTCCAGTTCCAAAGTTGGGAGTTCGCTCGCGGGCTCGACCGAGGGTTGGGCATCCGCCTCGGTTTCGACCGTTGGCGCAGCCGCGATTGGGACGTTCTCCGGAGGTAGGCCCGCCGGGATGTCCACTGAGGGGGGTGCCATCGGAGTAGCGATCTCCTCGACCGGCTCGTCCGGAGTTGGCGTCTCCGTCGGCGTTGACTTCCGCTTCCTCGACGGCCCGGTAAGGCCGGAGGTCAGTTCCGCAAGGGCCGCATCGATGTTGAGGCTGCCGCCTCGGCGTCTGGGGACCACCGGTTCCTCGAGCGCCTCCAAGAGCTTGCTAACCCGCTCCTTCTTGGGCTCGGGTGGCAGCGTGGGAGGCGTTACGATCTCGACCTCCGCCTCAGTCACGCGGATTCCGGCCTCTGCCAACCGTGGAGCCACGGTATCCCAACTCGTCTCGTCCCCTTGGGCTGTGGTCAGTTCGCGGAAACTCTGAGCCATTTCGGCGAGGTTGCTGGAATCGCCGCTCTCCAGGCTGAGTAGGAGTTCGAGCCGTCGGGCCGACACGAGATCGGGATAGGACGCGAGGACCAACGCCACCCGCTCGCGCGCCTTGGCTGAGAGACCGTACTTCGCAAAGACCTCGGCCTCGGCCACCAACTCCTCTGGTTGCACGGTTGGGCCAGAGGGCTCGGGCTCCGCTTCGACGACCTGGCCCGTCGTCGCCCCCTCGACACCGACCTCCTCGGCGACCTGATCCTTTTCCTCGAGGCTTCCGTCGCCTGGGTCGAAATCCTCCTCGAGTTCCAGGTCCAATTCGAGGTCGAACTCCACTTCGTCACTCAGACCCCGCTCTGCACCGAACTCCTCTTCTCCCAAGCCCCTACTGGGTCCGGAAGGCTTTGGGGCCGCCTCGTCGTCCGAGTCGAGGTCGCCATCCGTGTCCATATCGAAGGCGACACCCTCGATGCCGAGTGTCTCGGCCTCCGCCGCACCGGCAAAGGCAGAGCCGGGTCCGGGGACATCGGACGGCGGTTCGACGAGGGTCGACATCCCCTCCGCATCGTCGCCGAAAGAAATCTCCATCTCTGAATCGAGATCGATCTCCAACTCGACAATCCCACTTGTGCCCCCGATGTCGTCTTCGTCGACGTCGTAGGCGACCAGTTCCACCGCCTCGACCTCCTCGCCCTCGAAGTCACTGGCTGACCACTGGTCCGCTTGGAACTCGTCGACCGGACTCGCTTCAGGAGCGTCGGGATCAATCTCGCCGATCCCGGGAATCAGTTCGATCTCATCGGTCTGCGGACGCATCTGCGAAGCGATCGACTGTGCTGCGGGGTTGATCTCGATAGCCGCCGCTAGTAGACGTGCCGCCGGACCCGGACCACCCGCCGCTTGTAACTTTCCGATGGAGTTCCGAATAAATTCCAGGTCGCTCGGATGCACCTCGATCGCCCGCTGGTAGACGCGGAACGCTTCTTCGACCCGATCGTGGTCCAGCATCAGCCCAGCGATGGCGTCGTACGAACGCATCGCCTTATCCCACAGCTGCATCTGCTGGTAGAGCTCAGCCAGTTTGAGGTGGTGGGATGGATTGTCGGGCTCCATCTCGGCCATCCGCACGTAGATGTTGATGGCGGCGGCCGCGTCGGTGTTCTTGAGGTAGTGATCGGCGAGGATCTGGAATTGGCCGCGGGCCTCGTTGATCAGCCCTTGCCTCGAGTAGAGACCTCCGAGCCGCTCATAGACCTGGAGCCGCGTAGGATCGAGGCGCAAGATCTTCTTGTAGATCGCGATCCCTTTGACGAAGAATCCCTGCTCCGAATACTGCTCGGCGATCTGGGTGAAGAGCCGGATCGCATCGTCGTCCTTGTCGATCCGCGCATACAGGTCGCCCACCCGATTGAGGGTTCCGGCCTCGTTGGGGTACTCCTGGAGTACCTTCATGTACTCCTTGATCGCCGACTCGATCTTTCCCTTGGAAACGTACTTCTCCGCGTTGCGGACGACCTTCTCCCGCTTGAAGGCCATCAGCTCGCCCCCGCCGCAACGGATTGACGTGGCAACACGGAGCGAAAGGTCAGGCGATGCTCCGCGATCGGACCGTACTCGCGAAGGGCGGCCAGGTGCTCCGCCGCTCCGTAGCCCTTGTTGCGCTCGAAGCCGTACTGCGGATGGCGTCCGCCGAGGTCACACATCTGGCGATCCCGTTCTACCTTGGCGATCAGTGAGGCGCAGGCGATGGCGTAGCTCGTGGCATCGCCTCGAATCAACGGGAGCGATCGAAAGGGGAGGTCGGACAACGAGACGGCGTCGATGAGCGCCATGTCGGGCGCAGGGTCGAGAGCGAGCAGAGCGCGCCGCATGCAGTCCCGCGTCGCGGCGAGAACGTTGATGCGATCGATCACTGCGGCCGGACTCGATGCTACTGACACAGCCAATGCCTGTCGTCGCACGAGCGCAGCCAAGGCCTCTCGGGCCTCGGGAGGCAAGGCCTTGCTGTCGTCTATCCCAGGGATGAGACCCTCCGGAGGCATGATGACCGCAGCGACCACGACCGGACCCGCCAAGGCTCCTCGCCCCGCTTCGTCCACGCCCGCGACTCGGCAGTACCCACCTTGGAAGAGAAGGCCCTCCAAACCGCGCATCAAGTGAAGCCGACAGGCTTCGGCCAACAGGGGCTCGAGTGTCATCCCTTACCTTTTGCTCCTCGGCCCGGCCCCTCTCGTCGCCCTCAGGTGCCCTCTCGTCGACTCTAGGAAAGAAACCGGTGTTACGAACGGCCGGCGTGAGGAGCGTCCTCACGCCGCTCGCGGATACGAGCCGCCTTACCTTGCAGCTCCCGCAGATAGTAGAGCTTGGCACGGCGCACACGCCCGTGGCGCAGCACCTCGATGCGATCGACAACCGGGGAGTGCAACGGGAAGACCCGCTCGACCCCGATTCCGCCTGACACCTTACGTACCGTAAAGCTCTCTCGAGTGCCGCCGCCACGTCGAGCGATGACCACGCCTTGAAAGACCTGGATCCGCTCCTTGGCTCCCTCGATGACGCGCACGTGAACCTTCACCGTATCGCCGGCGCGGAAGGTTGGAATCTCCTCCTTGAAGAAGGGAGCTTCGATCTGTTTCAACTGTTCCATCTCATCATCCTCGGTCGGCCAACTAGCCGACAGTCCTCCCCACGATTTTGTCCGCGGGTGTCTATTATTTGGCAGGTTCGCCCGACGTGCAAGCTGCAGCGCTCTGGAGTCGGGTTAGTTCCTCTTTCTGTTCTTGGGTCAGGGTTGCATCACGCAGTAAATCGGGGCGCTTCTCCCAGGTCGCTCGGACCGCCTGCTGTCGTCTCCACTTCTCGATCTCGGCGTGGTTTCCCGACAGCAGAACCGGCGGCACCTCGTGGTCCTCGACCTGCGCCGGCCGAGTGTAGTGAGGGTAATCGAGCAGTCCCTGGTGAAAGCTGTCCTCGATCACACTGCTCTGTCGGCCCACCACGCCTGGAATGTATCGGGACAACGCTTCGATCACCACCATGGCGGGCAGCTCACCGCCCGACATGACGTAGTCTCCGATGGAGAGCTCTTCGTCGACCACCATCTCGCGCACCCGCTCGTCGATTCCCTCATAGCGGCCGCACATCAGGACCAAGTCCTCACCGGCAGCCAGCTCTCGCACCTTGGCATCGTCGAGACGACGCCCCTGAGGAGACATCAGGATGCAGCGGGCCCGGGGAGAGAGCTCGCGAATCGCGCGCAACCAGGGCGCGGCCGTCATCACCATCCCTGAACCTCCGCCGTAGGGCTCGTCGTCGACCACTCGATGCGGGTCGTCGGTGTAGGAGCGCAGATTATGAACCTCGACTTCGAGAAGCCCCGCTGCGCGCGCACGACCGATCAAACTGGTCTCCAACCAGGTCTCGAACAGTTCGGGAAAGATGGTGACTACTTGGATCCGCATACTTCGATCAGGCCCTCAGGGACCTCCAACTCGATAATTTTTTCTTCCACATCGACCCGACGGAGGTAAGGCTCGACGAAAGGAATCAACACCTCACCGGCTTCTCCGACCACTCTCAGAATGATCCCGCCACCGTCTTCGAGAAGATCCTCGACCAAGCCGAGGTCGCCTTCTACTCGATCACTACAACGACACCCGACCAGTTGGTAGTAGTAGTACTGCCCCTCTGGAGGCTGCGGCTGCTCTGGCTTGTCGATCTCGAGGATCCCGCCCCGGAGGGCAAGGGCCGCATCGCGATCCGTCACTCCCTCGAAACCGATGATGAGTCGCTTACCGTGCTGCCGCACCGACTGCACCCGCCACGTCGTCGAGTTGTGCTCAGGCCGACGAAGCCAGAACTCCGCGCCACGAGCGAACCGATCGGGGTGGTCCGAAGAGACCTCCACCGTCACCTCGCCCCGCAGGCCATGGGCCGTGCCGATGCGTCCGACCTCGATCCGGTCGGACCGGGTCTCGGCCTTAGCGCTCCTCCGGCTCAAGGATCTTGAGCTCATAGTCCTGGTCAAAGCTCTCGCCTCGCGAGTCGAGGAGACTGCGAAGAGCGCCGGCAGTACGGCCTCCGCGACCGATCACGGCTCCCATATCTTCGGGCGCCACCGACACTTCGAGGACCTGACGACCACGTCCCGAGCGCTCGTGGACCTCGACTACATCGGGGTCCGTCACCAGCTGTCGGATCACGGCGCGAACTGCCTCGGCTGTCTCGCTCACGGAGCTCAACCCTTCGCAACCAGGGTGCGGACGCTGTCCGACACCTGGGCGCCTTGGCCGACCCAGTGGTCGTAACGCTCACGATCGATGTTGACCACCGCGGGATCCTTCCGAGGATCGTAGAAGCCGATCTCCTCGAGCGCGGCTGCGGTCGGCGTCTGCCGAGAGTCGGACACCACGACGCGATAGAAGGGATGATTGCGAGCACCCATACGACGCATTCTGATCTTTACCATGCGGACACTTCCTCCGAACTCTTACTCGAGAGTTCCTTGCTGTTCTGGCGATTCTGATTCCCGAGCTGTTTGAGTTCCCGAGCTCTAGCTATCAAAGCGACGCGTCGGGACCAAAAGGACCGGATGATGGATCCGGGGAGCACAGCTCCGCCACGACGGCTGGTTATTGTAGCACAAGAGGGTGCGAGTCATACCAACCGCAAGTCATGCCATCTGCGAACGTTGCCGGCTGAGTTCTTCCGCCAAGCTGCGCTAGCCCTTCATCGCCTTGCGCAGCCACTTCCCCTGTGCCCCCTTGAGCATCTTCCTCATTCCGGCGTACTGCTTCAGGAGTTGGTTGAGATCCTGGACCCGAGTTCCCGAACCCCGGGCGATCCGCTTCTTACGACTACCGTTGAGAATCTGGGGATGGCGTCGCTCCTTGGCCGTCATCGAACTCAGCATCGCCTCGATGCGCTGGATCTCTCCGTCGTTGACGGCCGAGGCATCCAGGCCCTTGAGTGGTCCCATCTTGGGCAACAGCTCCAGAATCGAAGAGAGGGGACCGAGTCGCCGAAGCTGACGAAGCTGGTCGCGGAGGTCCTCGAGAGTGAACTCTCGGCGGGCGATGCGATCGGCGAGGCGCTGTGCCTCGTCCTTGTCGAGTCCCTGCTCGGCTCGCTCGATGAGGCTGAGAACGTCCCCCATACCCAAGATGCGGGAAGCCATTCCCTGCGGTCGGAACAGCTCGAAGTCCTCCGGCTTTTCGCCGGTACCGAGGAAGCGAATGGGAATCTTGGCCACCGTCCGAATCGACAACGCCGCTCCCCCGCGGGTATCGCCGTCGAGTTTGGTGAGGATCGCTCCCGTGAGGTTGAGCGCCTCGGCGAAGGCCCCGGCGCTCTTGACCGCATCCTGTCCCGTCATCGAGTCGGCGACGAAGAGGATCTCGCTCGGCGCGAGAAGCTCGCTGAGTTCGCGAATCTCCCCCATCAACTCCTCGTCGATGTGGAGGCGCCCTGCGGTATCGAAGACGAGTACATCGTGCCCTCGATTGCGCGCCGCCTCGAGCGAACGCTTGGCCAACGAAGCCACCGTCTCGCCGGACTCGGGTTGCAGTACCGGAGTTGCCACCCGAGCCCCGACTTGCACCAGCTGCTCGACGGCGGCCGCGCGCTGAAGGTCGCCGGCGACGAGCATCGGTTGACGCCCGCCCTCACGGAGGCGACGAGCGATCTTTCCCGCAGTGGTGGTCTTTCCCGATCCCTGCAGACCACAGAGAAGGATGACGGCGGGACGGCCGGATAGCTGCAGATCCTCGCCATCCTCACCGAGCAGAACGGTGAGCTCGTCCCGAACGATCTTGATCACCTGCTGCGACGGCGTCAGGCTCGACAGCACATCCTCGTCGGCCGCGCGCTCGCGTATTCGCTGCACGAACGGTTTGACGACGCGGAAGTGAACGTCGGCTTCCAGGAGCGCCATACGGATCTGCTTGAGCGCCGCGTCGAGCACCTCGGGCGTGACTCTCCCCTCGCCCTTGAGAGAGCGAAATACACCCTGAAGCTTGCCTTGCAGACCGTCGAACATACTGACTCCTGTTCCCTGGGGCTCCCAGATCGGCTCCCCTTTTGGAGGCGACATCGTACCATCGTGAAGGATCCAGCCGACGGCCAGGAAGGCGTTCCCAGGGAAGCGGCAAAGGAGGGGCGCCCCCGAGAGTCCGGGGATAGGCGTGGAGTCAAGAAAGCGCGAGAAGAACAGCGGAAGAAAAAAAAAAGGGAAGGCGACCCCAGCCACCTTCCCGTCACCCTTTCCGTTTCTCTTTTGCTAAGTGCCGAAAACGGGCTCCGATCTTTCGGCCTGAGTCGAAAAAGTCAGGCCAAGTCGGAACTAGCCCAGATCGCAGAGAGGCGGCAGCAGCCGTCCAACTTGCGACCCGGAATCATCTCCGGCGGCCATATCTACAGCAATGGGCGTGCCAGATTCTCCAAATCCAAGGAAAGCCCTCCTAAGTTGCGATGAACATAGAGGAAACTCGCACTTCCATGACTCACCGGTGGAACTCGAGAGAGTCTAGTTCGGGGTCAAGTTCTTATCATCAGCCGCAAAATGATGGGCAGCGTGGGTCCCTTGTTGACCCATTAAGCCGTGCGTACCCACTGTTCTGACAACTCTTCTGGACGACGCCCTCATCGGAACGGCCTCGGCCATCCAGACTTCGATCGCTCAGCGTAGGAAGTAGAGCGCCATCCAGATCTTGGGATCGATCCACCGACCGCCCCGTCGACGGACCTCGAGCCACCTTTCCACCGAGGATCGCGGAACCAAGTGGGTCTCGATCGCTTCGTTCCCGACGCCACCCCCGGAGTGGGTTCGGACCACGCCATCCGCCTTGAGCAACGTCACGATCTCGGACGACTGCCCAGCGGAGGGCGGCCCCGACGTCAACCGCTCAAACCGCTCAGCATAGAAGCCCGTTTCCTCGAGAAGCTCTCTGCGCGCGGCGGTCTCGAGAGACTCCCCGTCCTGCCCAGGATCGTCTCCGACGAGTCCCGCGGGGAGTTCGATCACTCTCGCGGCGAGGGGTTCACGATACTGCTCGACCAAGACCAGTTCGTCGTCCGGGGTGCACGCCACCACTGCCACCACCGCTTCGACTCCAGGCCGCTCGACCATTTCCCAACCGTTGCGTTCGATGAGTCTTAGAAAGCGCCCCTGGCCAAGAACTCTCATCGAGCCACTGCTCCCAGAGGCTCAGACGCTTCACGGACTTCCTGCAGGTGCAGAACCCGATCCGCCACCTCTCGCGGCACCAACATCCAGAGACGGCCTCGGCTTTTCATCGGACCCGACATCTCCTCGGCCCGCGGGCCGAGGAGATGTCGGGTCCGATGAAAAGCCGAGGCCGTCTCTGGATGTTGGTGCCGCGAGAGGTGGC
>JAIOJS010000049.1 GCA_019911795.1 Thermoanaerobaculia bacterium
GACGGTGGGCTCTTCATTTCCATGGACCTCCTCAAGCTGGTCCAGAATAGGAAGAGTGCACTCGAGAACTACACTCGCTAGCGAAGAATCATGTGGGACTGCTCGTACCGGCGGCGCTTACCGCCCTCATCTCGGCGGCAACCGAGGAGAGTCGATAGGGTCGACGAAGTGAAGGAGGGTCCATGAGATGAGTGCACTTCTCTCTCGCCAGCAGGCCCAGTTGGCAGCCTCCTGCCTTTCCCTGCTTGTCTACACGGGCTGCGCAGACAACGCCACGGCGCCTGAGCCGGCGCCAGCGCCGCTGACCGAACTCCCCGCCGCGTCGAAACAGGCGTGGGAGGCCTTCCGTGCTGCCTTCCCCTTCCACACTCAGGGGTTGGCACTGTCGGAGGAGCACACGGACGGAACCCGAACCCTCATCGTCGCAGAACCGCCTCCTTCCGTGACGGTCGCGAAGGTGCAAGCGGTCGATTCGACTGCGATCCTGGCCGCCGAGGTCATGAACCACCGGCTCGGCTTCGATGGCTACGTCCGCGATCTCGTGCTGACGGTGGCCGACGACGAGGCGAAGCTCGCCGGAATGGAATCGGGAATCAACCGGCTCGTCCATGGCTCGAGCTACAAGGCCCAGGTCCTTCTCGCCCCCTACCACCCGGCGCGGTTGGCTGTGAAGCTCGATCTCAGTGTCACGGCTCTTGAGGTCGAGCAGTGGCTTCATGCCCCGGACCTCACGCTTCTGTCGGTGTTCGGCGAACCGATCGAAGGCGTCGAGGCGCTCCGCGCGCTTCCCGGAAGCCGCGTCGCCTACAGCGCCACACCAGGCTTGGTTCTCTGGTGGATACCCAGCGGAACGCTCCTCGACGAACAGCTCGAAGTGATCCGCCAGTTCACGATCGACTCGGACCTGATCCTGGGAGCCGAGATCGCCGATGACGGCGTGCTGGTAGTCGGCCGCGAGAGGCTGGCCCCGCTCAGCTTGCTACCGCCGCTCCGCGCGGAAACTATCGCCCTGCTCGCCGGAGTCGACCTGGCAGAGCTGGCCCAGAGCTATGAGCGCAACCACCCCCTGGCTGGCCCCTTGAACGCCGATCTGGACTGGGCGCCGATTTACCTCAATCCCGAGCTTCTCGACACCGAGTACGGCAGCCTGCTTAATCTCACGGACCAGATCCTCAAGGGTTGGTCGAACAACGGCCTCACCCATTACGAGAACTTCTCATACCCCGAACCCAAGGAATGGCCGTTTGAAGATCCGATACCGATCCATCTCAAGGCGGACACGCTAACCTACAACTGGAACACGACTGGCACCGGCTATACCGTGAGCGGGCAATCGGGAGTGGTCTACGCCCTCAACCGAACCGGAGCCTTGCCCGTCAGCTACATCCCCGGCGGCGACGAGGCCGCGCTGCAGAACCCCGACTCGAGCGAGATCGCTCGCCTGCGGGCGGCCGAGGAGCGTGCCTACGAGTATTTCGCCCACCTGAACGATCCCCTGCTGGTCAGAGTAGTGCAGTACGCGTCCTTATTTCAGATCTTCACGCTGGCGCCTTCGATCGGGGCGCGAGTGACCCAGGCTCCCGAGCCGCCCGAACCGGTCCTGGAGAGTTTCACCCTGGACGTCCTGCGCAAGATCCGAGATGTCGAGGGCTCCGAGCGGGAGAGATTGATCGAAGCGATCAAGAGCAGGGGGGAGCGCTTCGGGCTGGATCCGACTTACGCGACCTTCGCTTTTTCTCTCCTCGAAGGGACCCTCGTCGGCGCCAGCGATGAAGATCTGACCAAGTTGGTCCAGGCCGTCAGGCTGAAACACATATTCAAGGCTGAGGCAGAAACCGACGAGGACGCTGCGAGCCTTTTGGAACTGCTGGAGGCGGCAAGGGTCGTTCTGCCGCTCGCGGCCGCGCAGCAGCAGATCTACACCAAGTACTCGGCGGCCGTTGCAGGTCAGCGACGCAGCGGCTGGATCCGTACGCCTTCGCTCGTTCTCTCCGGAGGGAGTGGAAGCCTGGCCATGTCGATTGGCGGCCACAACCTCTCGGCCCGGGTCTCGAAGTTCAAGACGGACCCCTCGATCGCGCGCAACAGCCTCCGCATCGGGGAGATCGACGGCAACCCCGTCGTGTTCGTGAACCCGGCCGATGCGGCCAAGATCAGCGAGATGGTGCGGACCGCGGGGAAGAACCAGGCCGACCCGGCGCAGCTCATGGCGCAGCTGCACATGGAGCTGCAAACCGTCAAGGAGCCCCGACCGCGCCCGATGGGGGTCGCCCTCGGCCATCCGCCGCCGGGCGGGGGCCGCAGACCGCC
>JAIOJS010000050.1 GCA_019911795.1 Thermoanaerobaculia bacterium
CTCGGGAGGTGGAGACATGTCTTGATCGCTCATTGGGGATCTCCTTTGGGAGGAAATTCGAGAGGGAAATCTAGGGGATCGAAAGGAAACTCAGGCGTCAGTGTATCCGTCACCGCGCCGTTCGACAACCGACCAGGGGCTGAACTTCGACTCACGACCCGGCTCACGACCTGACTCACGACTGGGCTCACGACTGGACTCTCGGTCCGGCTCCAGAGAGCTTCACGAGGGGTCCACCTCCTCGAGGGTGAGACCGAGGCTCGCGGTGAGATCGATGAGGGCTCGGTGCCGTTCGGCGTCGGCCGCGAGGGTGATCACGACGTCGGCGCCGTAGACCTCGTCGATCAGTTCGAGCTCAGGAGGGTGGATCAAGCGTTGGACCGCTCCGATGGCGGTGTAGGGCACGGTCAGACGTACCGTAGACCGCACCAGGCGCCGCTCGGTGGGAAGCTCCACGAGGGCCTCACGGACCGCTCCTGCGTAGGCCCGGGCAAGGCCGCCCTTGCCCAGCTTGGTCCCTCCGTACCAGCGGACCACCACCGCGAGCACGTCGGTCAGATCGGCTCCGCGCAACATCCTCAAGATCGGCACGCCGGCAGTACCGGAGGGCTCGCCGTCGTCGCTACTACGTTCGCTTGCGTGCGGGCCCAGTCGCCAGGCCCAGCAGTGGTGGGTCGCATCGCTGTGCTCCTGGCGTAGCCTCTCGAGGAGGCCCTTCGCCGCCTCCTCGCGGTCGACGGGCGCGACGATGGCGAGGAAGCGTGATCCGCGATCGCGGAGTTCCGCCTCGCCAGTTCGGGCCGGGACGGTGTACGAGACTCGTTTCACGAGCGGCGAGCCCGCTCTTAGGTCCGGGCCAGGGAGGGCCGCGCGAGCACCGAGTTGTAGACGTCTCGGTACTGCTGAACGACGGTCTCGACGGCGAAACGGCTGACCGCATCGTGGCGTCCGGCGTCGCCGAACTCCTGGCGCATCGCATCGTCTTCGAGGAGAACCGCCGCCGCACGGGCCATGCCCTCGACGTCACCCTTGGGCAGCAGGAATCCGGTCTTGCCGTCGAGGACGACCTCCGGCAGACCGCCGACCGCGGTGGCGATCACCGGCACTCGACAGGAGAGCGCTTCGAGGGCGGCGAGTCCGAAGGACTCGGTCTCGGACGGCAGGAGGAAGAGGTCGGCGCCGACCAGGATCTCCTCGACCAACGGGAGATTGCCGATGAAGGTGATCTTGGAGCAGATGCCCAGTTCACGGCAGCGCTGCTCGACCTTGGGACGCTCCGGGCCGTCTCCGACCATTAGCAGCCGCACGTCGTGATCCTCGAGCAGGAGGCGGAACACTTCGACGACGTCCTGGACCCGCTTGACCGGGCGGAAGTTCGAGATGTGGACGATGATCTTTTCGCCGGGATTGGCCCAGCGGCGGGCGCCCTCCCGCTCGGCCACCTGGAGGTACCGCTCCGGGTCGATGAAGTTGGGCACGACCGTGATCGGGGTGTCGATAGCGAAGGCTTCGCGGGTGGCCCTCTCCAGGTCCTTCGACACCGAGGTCACGGCGTCGCTCTGGGCGATCCCCCAGCGAGTGGTCTCGAGATAGCTGGGGTCGTTGCCCACCAGGGTGATGTCGGTGCCGTGCAGGGTCGTCACCAGGGGCAGTGGTTGCGGGGCGACGATCGAACGGGCAAGGACCCCGGAGACCGCGTTGGGCACCGCGTAGTGGACGTGCAGGAGGTCGAGGTCATGGTGCCGTGAGACCTCGACCATCTTGGTCGCCAAGGCCAGCGAGTACGGTGGATACTCGAACAGCGGATAGTGGGGCACCACCACCTCGTGGTAGTGCAAGCGTGAGTCCGCCGAGTTGGCGTGATGGCGAGCGAGCCGTGAAGGCAGGGCGTAGCTGATGATATGGACCTCGTCGCCGGAGGCAGCCAACGCGAGGGCCAGCTCGGTGGCGACCACGCCGGAGCCGCCGTAGGTGGGGTAGCAGCTGATTCCGATCCTCAACGTACACCCCCCGGAACGAGGTCGATGGGATCGGAGATGGCAAGGGGCCCGGGGCTCCAGAAGGGCTCACCGAAAGCAGCGCCGATCTGGAGTCCGAAGTGCTGGCCCCGCCCCCGGGTGGCGAGTCGGAACTCGGGCGTCGACACCTTGGTCGTCGGTCCGGCGCCGGGTTGGGAGTCTTTGCGGTGCAGTTGGCTGGAGTAGGCGTCGAGCGCCCGCTCCTTGGTGGGCCAGGCTTCGCTGACGTCGACGATGAAGCTGGGGACGAAGGGATCGTGTTGCATGTAAGAGAATACGGATCCGGGACGAAACGGTTCACCCGCGCCGCGCCGCCGAAGACCGGCGTAGAAGGATGCGTCGCGAACCAGGCGATGGGCGCGCCCGTGATCCGGGTGGCGATCCGCCGGGGTGGGGCTGAGGACGACCTCCGGTCGGAGGCGTCTCAGGACCGCGATGAGCGCGTCCTCTTCGGCGGTTCCGTTGCGCAGGCCACCATCTCCGCAGTCGAGGTACTCGAGGACTTCGACACCCAGGATCTCGGCCGCGACCTCGGCTTCCCGTTCGCGCTCGGCGGCGCTCCCTCGGGTCCCCATCTCCCCACGGGTGAGGTGCAGGATACCGACTCGGCGCCCGGCGCTCGCGAGTTTGGCGAGGGTGCCTCCGCAGGCGAGTTCGACGTCATCGGGGTGAGCGCCGATGGCGAGGAGATCAAGCATCTTCGTCTTCTCCTAGGGTCAGGACCTGCACCCGACCCGGCTGGCGCGAGAGCGTGCCCAGAAGTTGGGAAACCAATCCGCGACCGAAGCGTCCATGGAAGTAGCCGGTACAGAGAACCCGTTCGTGCGGAACCCCTCCCGGAGCGGCGTAGGCGCGCAGCCCGTCGAGGCGACCGCGGGTGACCTGGTCGCGATGGCCGGCGGCGCGGGTGATCCGTTCGGAGAACTTGCCGAGGGCGCCCAGCATCTGGTCGCGCGTCTTCTCCCACGGTCGCTCGAGGTTGGGGTCGAGGGCGAGAGCGCTCGTCCTCAGGACCTCCATCGCGCCCTCTATGGCAGTCTCGACCGGTGCGATCGATGGGGCACCGCTGGCGGCGGCGAGGGCGTGATCGACCGCGTCGTCGTCGGCGAGGAGAAGGTCCGGTGGCAACGCGAGGCCCTCGAGTTGCCGTCCTTGACGCGCGTCGAAGAGTAGGGCCTGGGGCCGCAGGACCAGCGAGGGCGCCGTCACTCCCAGCAAGGGGTAGAGCGGAGCGGCCTGGGCGAAGTAGCTCATCTCACCGGGTCCCAGGACCTGCAGTCCGGTGCCGAAGATCGCGTCCTGGAGTACGGGACGGGAGAGCACGTTGGGGGTGAACGCTGCCGGGTCGGACTCCAGTTCCTCGAGGAGTTCAGCGACGGGCCTCTCTTCGTCTCCTCCGCGCAGGACATAGCCGTCCTCGCCGCTCCAAACCACGCGCCGTCGCTCGCGGTCGCGCACCAGCATCAGCGGGGCCGCATCCGGTTGCGGCCGTACCTGGAGATCGTAGCCGCGTCCAACGATCGCCTCTTCGGCGCCGGCCAGGGCGGTGGCCACCTCTCCCCGTCGTTCGATCAACTGCCGAAAGTACGGCGCCTGAGCCTTCTTGACGGCCGGCAGCTGGGCATCGACGAAAAGGGGGGCTCGTGCCCCGACCAGGCTCGCCGCGTAGCGACAGAAAGCCTCTCCGAAGTGAGCCTCGGCGCCGTAGCTCTGCGCGATCTCTTCCAGACCCGCCTGGAACGACGGCCAGCCGTAGACCTCGCGAAGCTCCTCGAAGATCGCCTCGATCTGGATCCCCAGGGGTCGATTGCCAACCGGTTCCATGCCATCGGGATCGGCGGGGAGAGACACCCTAAGGGGCTCGTTGTCACTCTTCGGAGGCCAGAAGGTGGCGGCGGAGACCTCGGTGTAGTCGTGATCCTCGGTGGCCACCCAAAAGAGCGCCACCGCGGGCGTCCCCGCGGCTTCGAGGGCATCCGCCCACAGCACGGTGCCGAGCATCTTGAGCAGGCTGTAAAGCGGGCCACCAAAGAGACCGGGCTGCTGACCAGTGATCACGACCCGGGTCGTGGGATCCGCGAGTTTCTTGGCGAGTCGGTCGGCGTCGGGGTGACCATAGCCCCGGTTGGCGACGCCCAGGGCGGCCGCGATCGTCGAGCGGTCGAACCCCGGCTCGGGCAGGGTCGGAATCGACGCATCCCTCAGGAGGCGTAACTCTCCCAGGAGATCGAGGTCGTTGCCGCTGTGCCAGGCAGCGAGGTGGGGAGCGAGTCGAGCGGGTAGGTCAGTCGGTCTTGTGGCCGACGAGGATGAGGCGTTCACTATCACGTCCGTAGGGTTCTCCATCGAAGTTACCGAAGACGTCGCGGACCTCGAGGCCAGCCCAACGCAGGCCAATGATGACCTCGTCGTGGGTGTACGCGCGGACGCTCTCGAAGAAAGTCCTGGCCTCGCGGCCAGGGGTGCA
The DNA here is from genome assembly GCA_019911795.1 of Thermoanaerobaculia bacterium. Taxonomy (GTDB): domain Bacteria; phylum Acidobacteriota; class Thermoanaerobaculia; order Multivoradales; family JAIOJS01; genus JAIOJS01. Next base: position 4,486 of record JAIOJS010000050.1, read on the forward strand.
AAGGCGAATCTGTTTGGTGATCCGTCGCGTGTCGGGATCCCAGCTGCGGCGGATCTCGATCTTCTGTCCGTTGCGCTCCTGGGTTTCGAACTCCCGCAGATTATCGAGAGTGACGTCGACGTTCATCAGGTCCATGAGGAGGCCGCCCCCCGGCTCCAGGACGCGCACGATCTCCTCGAGGACCTTGAAGTTCTCGCGCTCGTGGTCGAAGTAGCCGAACGAGGTGAAGAAATTGAGGACCCAGTCGAAGGACCCGTTGGCGAAGGGGAGGCGACGCATGTCCGCCGCGACCCGGGGCAGCGCTGGGTTCTGGGCGAGCAGGGTCAGCGAGAGGTCGCTGCCCAAGGTGCGAATCCCTTCGTGGCGAAGGGCCGCAGTGTGGCGGCCGGCGCCACAGGCGAGGTCGAGGACGGCCCGGGGTGGGGTCGACCACTGCTTGCGGACGAACTCGACGTGGCGTTCGGCCTCGCCGGTATCGCGGTGGGCGTAGAGATCCAGGTACTCCTCGCCGAACCACTCTTTGTACCAGGCTGCCATGGAAGGATGATACCGGAGGCGTAGCCCGAGAAGTGGCTCGTCAGAGAAGCGACATCTGGGCCGGCTCCAGTCGTTCCCAGGCGGCTCGTTCCACGGTGTCGATCCAGCCCGCTCGGTCGTTGGGATCGAGACGTAGGGCGGTGAAGCCGCGGCGGGCGAGTTCGAGGTCCAAGCGCTCCTCGATCAGGCGTTGGAAGGCCGGGTCGTAAGAGCGGAAGCCATCGACCGCGGGCTCTTCGATGGCCGGGACCTGGACCAGGAGGTCGTAGGTCGCGGTCCAGTGATCGACCAACGGTTCGAGTTCGGGCTGCACCCCCAGGGCGACCAGCAGGTAGACGTAGTTGTCGAGCACGCTGCGGTCGCAAAGCACCACGGGGTAGCGCGCCGCCGCCACCGCCTCCTCGGCAATCTGGGTATGAAGGATCCAGGACTGCGATGCGAGCGATGTTTCCTCGTTGACCGGGAGGGGACAGCGTCGCGCGATCTCATGGACCACCTCCAAAGAGATGTCACGACGCTTGAGGCGCGAGGCCAGCCCGTAGCAGAGGGTGGTCTTGCCGACCCCGTGGGTGCCGATAAAGGCCATCTTGAAGTGCGCCGGTTCCACCCGCGCGATCTTAGCTGTCGCGGAGCCGACTCGCACGAGGTGCCGAGTGACTGAGGACTCCTGAGAACCGCAGAGTGCCGATCCGACCCGTGTCCACGAGCCCACGCTTGGACTCGTCTCAGTTCGCTTCGGGAGCTTCGAACTGGCGTCGGAGGTAGCCCGACAGGACCTCCATCTGCTCCGGCTCGGTGTCGAGAAACTCCATGCCGAGATCGTAGGCTGCCTCGTCGTCAGCCGCCTCGAACGCCGCCACCCGTCCCAGGGTGGAGAACGGTGTGCCCTCTAGATTCAGCTCCACCTCGAACTCGTCACCCGCTGCCAACGGATGGCTGATGCGGGCGCACAATCCACCGGCCGACAGCGTGGTGACCTCAAATCGGAAGTCGGTCTCGAGGTTGGCGCGTGCCTCGCCGCCGAGTTCCAGCCGACCGAACAGCTGATGGTCGAGGGCGATTTCGATGTTCTGTTCCATGAACTGGAGCAGTCCCTGGGCGCGATCGGTCAGGATGTCGAAGAAGGCGAGCCCGGACCGGTACGAGGACGGCAGATTGGGAGTCAGGAGCGACGACTCGGAGACGCGAGACCAACAGACGACCCCCTGAAACTCCAGTCCCAGGTCAGCATCGCCGATGCGGACGGCGAATTTCTTGCCGGCGGGAAGCGGCACCGAGGTGGTCACCGCCATCCCGGAGAGGCTGAGGTTGGCGATCTCCACCTCGGTCGAAAAGGCGAGACTGCCCGGAATATGGTCGACGCGGAAGCGCCGGTGCCGGCGCCGGGGGGAGTAGCTAGTCCCCGGCATCGCCGCTCTCCTGACGGAAGACGAGGTGGGTGGTACCGGCGCGGATCACGTCTCCTGGGGCCAACTCGCAGGAGCGAACGACCCTTTCGTTGAGATGAGTGCCGCTGGCGGAGTCTAGATCTCGGAGAAAGTACGCGCCGGCGGCCCGGGTCAGCTCGAAGTGGGGGCTCGACATGGCGGGATCCGGCAGGTTGACGTCGGCGCCGTGGCGACCAAAGGTCGTCGTCTCGCCAAATAGCGGTATCCGCTGGTCGGGGGAGCCCTCCGGACTCAGGAAACCGAGGTCGGCGGGCGCCACGAGATCGGGGTCCCCCTCCTCTCCCAGTAGGCGCGGTTGAAAGAGCGTCGTCGACTCACCGGCGGGACGCTTGGGAGCGGCCCGAGTGTCGTATCCCAGATTGCCCCCCGGCGTCTCACTGGAGGCGCCGCACTGGGGACAGTAGGAGGTCGTCACGATGGCTCCACAGACGCCGCAGGCTCGAGTTTCCGTCATGGCGCGTCCATCATATCCCGGCGAAAGGTGTGGGGTCGGCTAGGCGATCGCCGACTCACCGTGTCGGCATCCTGGTGCCCCGCCTGGCTATTCCCTTCCACATTGGACGGGCCCATTCCGCCCCTGGCGGCGTTGCTTCTTCTCAAAATACTCCCAGTACTACCCGTCGTCGCGCCTTGCCAGGAACGCAAATGACCTCGCCCAATGTGGAAAGGAATAGCCAGACGGGACACTAGAGCAGCATCCAGGTCAGGGCAAGGATGACGAGGACTACGAGGATAGCGATCAGCTGAGCCCGCCGCTTGCCCCGTCGCTTGCGCGGTCGGTGTCGCGCCCTCGTCTCCGGCGACAGGGTTTCGGCTCCATGTCCCGTCATGTACTTGCGGGCGGAGGGACGAGCGCGTCGAGGCGGAAGGGGCCTCAGTGCGACCGGCTCGACGGGTTCGGGAAGTTCGTCGTCGACCTCCTCGGGATCTTCGACCGGTTCCCCATCGCCGGCCGCCGGCTTGCCAATGGAGCGCAGGGCTGCCGCCATCGACTCTGCATCCTGAAAGCGGAGTTCTGGATCCTTTTCCAGGGTGCGATTGATCACCGCCACCAGGTCGGGCGGCAGGTCGTCCCGATCGAGATCGACGGGACGCGGATCGACGTTGAGGATCTTGTAGGTGGTGGCGGCGAGCGTGTCGCCGACGAACGGGGGCCGTCCCGTCAGCGTTTCGTAGAGCACGATGCCGAGCGAGAAGAGGTCCGACCGATTGTCGGCCGGCTCGCCGCGGACCTGTTCCGGCGACATGTAGAACGGACTCCCGAGGATGGTCCCCGTCCCGGTGAGGCTCTGGGAGACCAGCTTGGCGATCCCAAAGTCGGTGAGCTTGACGCCACCCTCCCGTGAAATGAGGATGTTCGCCGGCTTCACGTCGCGGTGGATCACCTCGTGGTCGTGGGCGTAGGCCAGGGCGTCGCCGATCTTGGCCGCCATCGACACCGCAGCCTCGGCTGGGAGCGGACCGTGCTGGCGCAGGAACTCCTGCAGCGACTCGCCGTCCACCCACTCCATCGCGATGTAGGGGGCCTCGGTCGCGGGATCGGTGTCGGCATCGAGGACCATGACGATGGCGGGATGGTTCAGCCGTCCGGCGGCGCGAGCCTCCTGCAGGAAGCGATTGCGCAGCCGCTCACGTTCGGTGTCGTCGACCTCGCGCTTCGGGTCCAGCACCTTCAAAGCGATCCGTCGATCGGTGTTGGGATCCTCGGCGAGATACACCCTCCCCATCGAGCCACGTCCAAGCTGGCTGACGATACGGTAGCGGTGGATCTGAGTCGGCAGGGGGGCCGGTTCCATGGCGGCTATCGTATCCGTTCTTACTCTCGAAGGGGTTTTCCCTGGAGCCGCTATGATCCGAGGCCAACGGTGAGGAGGCAACGAGTATGTCGAATGATCCCCGAACGATGCTGAGCGAGCTGAGCGCGAGGCGTGAATCTATTCTGGAACCAGGACCCGATTGTGGAAGCGGGCGCAGTGACCATGGTCTGGCGGTATCGACTCCGTCGGTCGCAACCATGGGTTGGCAGATTCCTTCGCGACGGGTTTGGCCGATTGCGGTGATCTGCGTCGTGGCCGGGTGGGTCTTTGCCACCGGTGCCATCGCCGACACCGTCCGTCCCTCCAAGGCCTTGGAGACCCTCCTCGACGATGTCTGGCAGCAGCAGATGGAGGACAGTCCTCTGTTCGCGACCCAGGTTGGGGTGGAGGGATTCGACGCGCTCCTGCCGCGCGTGCGCATCGCCGATGTCGAGGCCTCACGGGATCGTGCCCGGGGCTTCCTCGAGCGCCTCGACGCCATCGATCGTGCCGCGCTCGAGCGCCAGGAGCAGATCAACGCCGACCTGCTGCGGCGGGACCTGGAGTCCGAGATTCGCTCGTTCGAACTCGGCACCCATCTGATGCCGTTCACCACCTACTACGGTTTCTATCTCAGTTTCCCAGGGCTTCCCGACGACGTTCCCCTCGACAACGTCACCGACTACGAGAACTACATCGCCCGGCTGGCGGCGTTCTCCACCTATGTCGACGACAACCTGGAACTGCTGCGCGCCGGAATCGCCCGCGGGCTGGTGTTGCCGCGCTCTGTCCTCCTCGGCTGGGAGGGATCGGTCGATCCCCACATCGTCTCGGATCCAGAGGAGAGCCTGTTGTGGGAGCCTCTCGCCGAGCTCCCCGAAACGATCGGTAGCGCCGACGCCGAGCGCCTGCGGGCCGCGGCGCGAACCGCGATCGAAGACTCCGTCGTCGCCGGCTACCAGACCTTCCGCGACTTCATGGTGAAGGAGTACATGCCCGCGACCCGGGAGTCGGTCGGCGCCTCCGCACTTCCCAGGGGCAAGGAGATCTACGAAGAGGCGATCCGTCAGTACACCACGACCGACCTCACCGCCGAGGAGATTCACGCCCTCGGTCTCTCCGAGGTCCAGCGCATCCGAGCCGAGATGCTCGAGGTCATCGCGGAGTCCGGCTTCGAGGGTGACTTCGACGCCTTCGTCGAGTTCCTGCGCCAGGATCCCCGCTTCTACGCCAAGACCCCTGAGGAACTCCTCGAGAAGGTGTCCCGGGTGCTCAAGCGGATGGATGGCAAGCTGCCCGAGCTCTTCCGCGTCCTCCCGCGGATGCCGTACGGCATCAAAGAGATTCCCGACTACCTCGCGCCCAAGACCACCACCGCCTACTACGGTCGTCCCGCCGGCGACGGCACTCGCTCCGGAACCTATTGGGTCAACACCTACGCATTGGAGAGTCGGCCCCTCTACGAGATCGAGGCGCTCTCCTTCCACGAAGCGGTGCCCGGACACCACCTCCAGATCGCCCTGGCTCAGGAACTCGACCTCCCGCCGATCCGGCGTTACGCGAGCGTCGGCGCCTTCGTCGAGGGGTGGGGGCTCTACTCTGAGCGTCTCGGTCTCGAGGTCGGCTTCTACGAGGATCCCTACAGCAACTTCGGCCGGCTCTCCTACGAGATGTGGCGTGCCTTGCGCCTCGTCGTCGATACCGGAATCCACGCCAAGGGATGGGGTCGCGAACAGGCGATCGATTTCATGGCGGCCAACAGCGCCCTGACCCTGCACAACATCACCGCCGAGGTCGATCGCTACATCTCCTGGCCCGGCCAGGCGCTGGGCTACAAGATCGGCGAGTTGAAGATCCGTGAGTTGAGGTCACAAGCCGAGGCCAGCCTGGGCGAGGACTTCGACCTCCGCGAGTTCCACGAAGTCGTCCTGCGCGACGGGCCATTGCCTCTTTCCGTCCTCCAAGACTCCGTCCACCTCTGGCTCGCCCAGAAGAAGGAGAAGGCGTCCCTCGCCGAGGGCAACGCTCCCGCTGCTTTCGACAGCTACTGGATGGTCTTCCTCATGCGTGGCGACCAGGCTGCCAAACTGAGCGACGCCGAGCTTGGCGAGATCCAGCGTGGCCACCTGGCCCACCTGAGCCGGCTCCACCAGGATGGCCACACCCTCGTGGCCGGACCCTTCGAGGCCGGCGAGACCGAGCCCATGCGCGGGATCGTTCTCTACCCCGGAGACCTGACCGAAGAGGAGGTCAGGGCCCTCGCCGAAGACGATCCCGCCGTGCGGGCCGGTCGCCTGCGCATCGACCTCCGCAAGTGGTGGACGGGCGCGGGGGCGGTGACGTTTCCGCGGGAGTAGAACCGACGAGAGGAGACCGTCCGGTCGGCTACTCACTCCGCTCGGGCCACAGAAGGTCGGCCGGACTCTTGACCGCCCCGGCTCCGTGCCTCAGCACATGGGTGTAGATCTCCGTCGTCTTCACCTGCTTGTGTCCCAGGAGCTTCTGGACCGTTCGGATGTCATAGCCACCCTGCAGCAGATGGGTGGCGAAGGAGTGGCGCAGCGTGTGGCAAGTCGCTGCCTTGTGAATCCCCGCCGCCACGATCGCCGTCTTCACCGCACGTTGCATCACGCTCGAACTCAGATGATGGCGCCGCACCTCTCCCGTCCGCGGGTCCGTCGAGAGACGCCGCGACGGGAAGACATACTGCCAGCCCCATTCACGATCGGCACGGCGATACTTGCGGGCTAGCGCCGAGGGCAGCAGCACGCGGCCGTGGCCCTCCTCCAGATCCTCGCGATGCCGTCGAGCGACCCGCTTCAGATGACGTCCAAGCGGCCCTTGGATTCCCCTCGGGAGGATCGTCGTTCGGTCCTGCCGGCCCTTCCCATCGCGCACCACGATCTGCTGCATCTCGAAGTCCACGTCCTTCACCCGTAGCCGAAGGCACTCCTTGAGCCGCAGTCCCGAACCGTAGAGAAGCGTCGCCACCATCCGGTGGAGACCACTCATCTGCTCCAGGACCCGGCGCGTCTCCCCTTGGGTCAGGACCACCGGCAGACGCCGAGGCCGTCGGGCTCGCACCACCCCATCGAACTGCCCAGGGTCCTGCTTCAGTACATGCTTGTACAGAAACACCAAAGCGTTCAACGCCTGGTTCTGAGTCGCCGCCGCCACCTGCCGATCCTCGGCAAGATAGCTAAGAAACGCAGTGATCTCCACCGCTCCCATCTCCGACGGGTGCCGCATCTCATGAAAGCGCACAAACCGCTTCACCCAGTCACAATACGACCGCTCCGTCGGAAGACTGCGATGACGCAACCGCAACTCCGTCCTCAGCCGATCCAGCAGCTTCGGTCCACCCCGATTCCCAGTCGACCCCCGATCCGCTTCATCCTCAGCCACACCTCACCCCTTTCGTTCCAATCGCCTCACCGACAAGAACGAAACCCCACCCCGAATCCTTACGAGCCACTCAGCCGCACTACGCCGCGTCCCAAGACGCTTTCCCGCCCAAGCCACCCCACAAAAGACTCCCGCCTAACCCATGC
>JAIOJS010000523.1 GCA_019911795.1 Thermoanaerobaculia bacterium
CAACCAACCAGAAGGTCGATAGCCGGTCGATCGGTCACGAACTCATAGGCCTCTCGACGCCACAAGTCGACACCCGCGTCCTGCGCCTGCTCCCACAGGGCGCAGACCAACTCGACACCCACCCGGAATGACGGCAATCCCGCCGCATTCGTCACGACCAACTCCACCCCCGCACAGATGCTTCCGGAATGCTTCTGAAACTGAGGGCGAAAGTAGGTCGGTAGAAACCGCACGCCGCCATCCTCACCCAATCTCTTCGTCATTCGGTCCGCTAGCCGCTTGGCGTCGATCCACGGCGCCCCCACGAGTTGAAAGGGGCGTGTGGTCCCACGACCCTCGGAAACCGTCGTCCCCTCGATCAGACAGAGTCCCGGATAAAGGACTTCGGTATCGAAGGTCGGCATGTTGGGCGAGGGCGCGATCCACGGCATCCCGGTACTGGGCCAGAGCTGATCGCGGTGCCAACCCTCCATGAGTACCACCTTCAGGCCGTTCGCATCGTCCAGCTGCTGGTGGACCAATTCGCCCAGGGTCAAGCCGTGCCGTACGGGAAGCTCGAAGGCACCGACGAAACTCTCGTAGCCGGCCCGGCGCCGATTGCCCTCGACGACGACTCCCCCGAGGGGGTTGGGGCGGTCCAGGACCCAGACTTCGAGCCCGCTGGCGAGCGCCACCTCAGCCGCCCAAACGGCCGTGGCCGCATAGGTGTAGTAGCGAGCCCCCACGTCCTGGAGGTCGACGAGTAGTAGGTCGAGATCGGCGAAGGCCTCGGGCGAGGGACGCAGCGTTTCCACCGAGTCGCCGTACAAGGATCGGATCGGTAGCGCTGTCAGCGGATCTCGCTCGTCCTCGGACGCCACCATATCCTGCTCCACCGCGTAATAGCCGTGCTCGGGACCGAAGAGGATGCTGGGGGGCCACTCGGAGGCAGCCAGGGCAACATGGGCCTGCCGCAGGTCGGCGGTCACCGAAGCCTGGTGTCCGAGGATGCCGTAGCGACGCCCCCGAAGCTTCTTCGGCTCTGCGAGCAAGCGATCGAGGCCGGTTTGGATCACCGCTCGTAGCTTCCGTGAACTCCACCACTCTTTCGCTCGAGCCTCAGATCCGTGACCACCGCCCCCTTGTCGACCGCCTTGACCATGTCGTAGAGGGCCAGAGCCGCCGTGGAACACGCCACCAGGGCCTCCATCTCGGCGCCGGTCCGACCGTTGACGATGACCCGGCTGCGAATCTCTACCCCATCCTCGGTCGGTTCGATGTCGAGATCGACCTGGTCGAGGAGCAGGGTGTGGGCAAGTGGAATCAATCGCGCCGTCTCCTTGGCTCCGAGGACTCCAGCGAGCCGAGCAACGGCGATGGCGTCACCCTTGGGTAGGGTCGAGAGTCGCGAGATCGTGTCCGGTAGTAACAGCACCCGGCACGAAGCCTCGGCGATCCGACGCGTCGTGGGCTTCTCCGATACGTCGACCATCCTGGCCGTTCCTGCCGAGTCGACGTGGCTGAATTCGGTTCTGTCGCTCATTCCCGTGATCCGTTCCTCAGGCCTTCCCAGACAGCGCATTCAAAGTGATGCTCCGGAGTGACGTCGGCTCGCCTTCGGCCATCGTCGATCCCGCCACGGATGCTAACATCCGCCGCCTTGAAAGGCCCATCCACTCCAGCGCCGCGACGCAGTCTGGCGATCGTCATCCCGACCCTCGACGAGGAGCTGACTCTCCGCCGCCATCTGCCCCACGTGATCCCCCTCGCCGACCACGTAGTGATCTCCGATGGAGGAAGCCGCGACCGCACCTGCGAGATCGCCCGAGAACTCGGTGCCACCGTCGTCACTGGGCCGGCCGGCCGAGGCCGGCAGCTCAACCTCGGCGCTCGCGCCTGTGAGGACGACATCGTCCTGTTTCTTCACGCCGACACCCGCTTGCCGCCGAATACGCCCGAGGTCGTGAGGACCGCGATCGAAGACGGCAATGTTGGCGGCGGCTTCTACGTCCAGTTTGACGATCAGCGTCCGCTGCTTAGACTCGGCAATCGCCTCGTCGCCTGGCGCACTCGATGGTTCGAAACACCCTTGGGTGACCAAGCTCAGTACGCTCGACGTGACGTTTTCGAGCAACTCGGGGGTTTCCGCGACTGGCCGATCCTCGAAGACCTGGACTTCGCTCGGCGGCTAAAGCGTCTGGGACCGGTCGCCATGCTCGAGGGGCCGGCTATCACGGCTGCGCGCCGCTTCGTGAACCAGGGGATCGTACGCACCGTGGTACTCAACTGGACGATCTGGGGCCTCTTTTTCCTCGGCGTCTCCCCCCACAGACTCGCTCGGTTGTATGGGAAGGTCCGCTAGTGAACTGTAACCCTCGAACGGTTAGTGGTCGGGCGTG
>JAIOJS010000524.1 GCA_019911795.1 Thermoanaerobaculia bacterium
TCCTTTGCGCAGGCTGGCGCCGAGCTGTCGGACGAGAGGAATCAGTCGTTCCGGAGCGCCGACTTCCGACCACGAAGCCGTTCTGCTGCCGTCGAGGACGTCGTAGAGTCGAAGGTCGACGCGCAGCTGGGGGGCGGCACCGTCGTTCTCTTCGACCAGGTAGGTGCCACCGACGATGTAGCGAGCTCCGAGGTTCGATCCCAGCTGCTCGACTGGATCCCCGGGTAGGGGCGTCTCGTTGTCGGACGAGGACACGCTATTCTCGACACGACCGACCTCCTGTCGTGGAATGATTCGCAGCGACGGTAACGCCGCCGCCTCGGTGGACAGCATCTCCGCGATGGCTTCACCGATCCATTCGACGTCGGGGTTGGTGGTGAGCGCGGTCAGCCTGGTGATGGCGAGGGCGGGTCGTGGTTTGGATAGTGGCGGCTGTCCCCGATCTGTCGACGCTTCGGTCAGAAGTGATCGCGAGTCCGTAGTCCCCCCTGGATGGAACGCTAGCCAGGCAAGGACCGCGAGCGCGACGGATGCGGCAAGTAGCCTCAAGCCGACGTGCCATCGTCGGGTCACCGGCCGCTTGGCTGGGCTCTCGACGGCGGGGTGAGGCCGGGCTGGATCGATCGCCTTCAGGACCTCGAGTACGCTGGCGGGACGCTCCGTGGGCTCCAAACGAAGGCACTGCAGGATGATCTGCTCCCAGCCGGCGTCGAGCCCGAAAAGGTGATCGCTGGGTGGAGGTGGATCCTGCTGTAAGCGCAGCATCGCGGTGGCGAGTGGATTTTTGAGATTGAAGGGGAGAACTCCGGTGACCATCTGGTACATGAGGACGCCGAGAGAGTAGATGTCGGCGGCCGGAGTGATGGGCTGGCCGCGCAGCTGCTAGGGCGAGATAAAGGCTGGAGTGCCGAGGACTTGCCCCTGATGGGTGATCGGGGAGCGCGAACCGCGGGTGACGCTAAAGGAGAGTCCGAAGTCGGTGACCACCGGACGTCGCTCGCTGTCTCCGGCGACGATCATGACGTTGCTGCTCTTCAGGTCTCGATGAACGATTCCGGCTTGGTGTGCGGCCGCGAGGCCGGCGACAATGCCGCGAAGAAGGTCGTAGGCCTCGTCGAGTTCGAGGGAGCCCTCCTCGTCGAGGTAGCGAGCGAGGGTAGGACCCTCGAGAAGTTCCATGGTGAAGAACGGGAGGTCGAGCCCGCTTTTCTTGTCGTGATGGCGGCCCAAGTCGTAGATGCGACAGACGTTGGCGTGGGTGATGCGCTGGGCGATTCTGACCTCGCTGCGGAAGCGGTTCTGGGCCTCCCGAGAACTCGCCAGGCTCGGCCGCAGCACCTTGGCCGCGATGTGGGTACCGAGGTCCTCATCCCGCGCCGCCACGACGACGCCCATCGCCCCCTGTCCGAGGAAGCGAGTAACCACGTAGCGTCCCCCGAGCAACAGGCCGGCCGACATCTCGAGAAAGAAGTTCGAATAGCCGTCCGTGTCTGAGCCGGCGAGGGTCGGGTGTCGACTGGAATCGTCCGTGGGGTCACTCATGGGATGCTCGTGATCCTCTGAGTCTAGCGGCTCTAAGGTGCCTCGGCACGTTCCCGGGGAACGACCACGAGGAGCCAGGCGAGTCCGCAGGAGACCTGAATGGCCCCGAACAGGACGAAGGCTCCGGCGAGGTCGAGGATCTCGTGTTCTAGGAGAAGACTGGCGGTGAGGATCGACAGGGCGTCCGCCGCCATGATGAGGAGCCACTCGGTAGCGAAGACGCGGCCCCGGTAGCGATCCTCGGAGCGTCGCTGGAGGAGCACGGTAGTCATCACCCAGTTGGCACCGCTGGCGGTGTGGGCGGCGAGGACCGGCAGGGCCACCCAGTAGGTCCACGGGTACCAGGCGACGGCGGCGTAGAAGAGGCCGCTGGTCAGGATGCACCAGCCCATCGCTACCGACCAAGTCCCGGAGTCCGGTAGGAACCTCCGCGCCAGGACCGGACCCAGCCCGGTGCCGATGCCGCGGGCGGAGTAGAGAAATCCCATCGCCGCCGCGGCGGCGTGCGGCGCGACCTCGTCACCGAGGAGGGCGAGGAGGTAGACCAGGCCGCCGCCGCCGAGTGACCAGCCCGCCTTGGCCAAAGTGAGCCGTCCCACCGCGGGTACTCGTCGCAGGTAGCTCCAGCCTTCGACGATCTTGGTCGCCCCGATGCGGAGGATACTGCCGCTCCCGGGATCATCGGTGTCCTGAGGGATCCGCGTCCGGGTGACATAAAAGGCGGAGACTAGATAGGTCGCGCTGTCGAGGAGGAACACCGCGCGTTCACCGAACGCCTCGGTGGCGA
>JAIOJS010000525.1 GCA_019911795.1 Thermoanaerobaculia bacterium
GTCCTGTGCCGACACCAACCGTCGGATCAGCGGCGCTCCAGGGTAGGGCGCCTCGGCTTCCAACCACAGTGGCAGTCCCAGCGGCACGAAATGGGGATCGACCGCCAGCGAGCGCTCGGGGGTCAGAGGGATACCCATCGCGCCCAGGGGACCCGCGCCTCGGATCTCCCTCTGGAACACATACGAGGCGTTGCTATTCATCAGTGTCTCCGCCTCATCCGGGTTGGCGGCCAACCAGCCGCGGATCGCCTGCATCGACATCTCCTCTCTCGGAATGATCCCTCGCGCGATGAGATCACGACCGATGGCGGTATACGGATGACCGTTCTGTCCTGCGTAGCCCAGTCGCACCGAGGTGCCGTCGTCGAGTTCCACCCGGCCCGATCCCTGGATGTGCAGAAAGAAGGCGTCGACTGCATCGTCGACCCAGAGAATCTCGAGACCGCGACCGCTCAACGCCCCATCGACAATCGCCTGTCGGTCGGCAAAGGGCACGAGGCGCCGATCGACGACCGTGCCGGCGATGCGAGTACCTTTGAGGTCGGGTCGAAACTCACCGAGGTCCACGGAGACGAGGTCCGGTGGGTAGGAATGGAGCGGTACCGTATACGGTCCATGGCGTCTTCGGCTTCCCCGCAGGGAAGCCTCGTAGTACCCCGTGAAGAGTCCTTCGGTCTCCTCATGGTTGCTCAGCAACAACGGAGTCAACAGCTCTCGAAACGTTGCCTCGAGCGCCGCTCGGCCTCCCGGCGATGCAGAAAGGGAATCGCACACTGACTTCCACTCAGCCACGGTGCCCAATCCAACCTCGGGATCTCCGATCTCACGGTCCAAACCCGAACGCTCCCAGCGGCGGCAAGAAGCGCGGAGCGCCGGCAAGGCCTCGTCGAGGTCGTCCTCTCCCCATCCCGGTAGATCTTCGAACGAAGCGGCCGCGAAACGGATCTGATCCGGTGGCGGCTCCGCCGGTTCGACCTTGGGCCAAAGCAGGGAGGCATCCAGCGGAATGACCTCATAGCCGACCGATCGAACGTAGACGGAGAGGGCCGCCGCCATGGTGATCACCGCCATCGCGATGGCGATCAAGGCGGCGAGCCGCCATCGACGCAGGCGGGGGTCCGGAGAGGTCATGGCGTGGAAGCCTAGCAGCCGTCGACCAACTTAGTAGACTCTGGTCGTTCCTGGCGTCCGCTTGTGGAGAGCCCCCTGGGTCATGGCGATGCCCTTGGAACTCGCGCTAGGTTGCCCAACCGACTCACGTGGGGTTTCGAATCCAAGGTTCACCAGAGTCCGTGGCAGAAGTGGGCACGCTCACGCCGCTACTTGTCGACGTTGTGCTTGAAGGCGATCGCGTCGGCCCGTACGGCTATCCGCTCCTTTTTGGGCATAGGGATCAGGCCGGCCTCGCTGAGGTAGCCCTCGTCGCCCATGGCCTTCTCGCTGGTGTACTCGGTGACGTACTCCTTCAGCCCCGGGACCACTCCGACGTGGGCGCCCTTGATGTAGACGAAGAGCGGACGTGAGATCGGGTAGGTCTGGCCGGCAATGTTGTCGAAGGTCGGCTCCACACCGTCGATGACGCTGCCCTGTACCTTGTCGTGGTTCTGGTCGAGGAAACTGAAACCGAAGATACCGAGCGCATCCTTGTTGGCGCTAAGCTTCTGGACGATCAGATTATCGTTCTCGCCCGCTTCGACGTAGACGCCGTCCTCACGAATTCCGTGACAGATCGCCTTGTAGCGCTTGGAGTCCGTCTTCTCGAGAGCGGCCACCCAATCGAAGGACTTGCAGCCGGCTTCCATCGCCAGTTCGACGAAGGCGTCACGGGTGCCTGAAGTCGGAGGGGGACCGAGGACCTCGATCCTGACCTTGGGCAAGCTCGCATCGATCTCGCTCCAGAAAGTGCTGGGGTTCGCGATGAGCGTGCCCTTGTCGGTTGGAAGCTCCTTGGCGAGTGCCCGAAAGAGCTGCTCGCGGGTGAGGTTCATACGCGGGGCGGACCTGGCGTTGGCCACCACGATGCCGTCGTAGCCAATCTGAATCTCGGTGATCGCCGTGACACCGTTGGCGGCACAGAGTTCCACTTCGGAGTCCTTGATCGCTCGCGAAGCGTTGGAAACGTCCGGATGGTCGGTGCCGACGCCGGAACAGAACAGCTTGAAACCACCGCCGGTGCCGGTGCTCTCGACGACGGGAGTCTTGAAGTGGCTGGTCTTGCCGAACTGCTCGGCCACGAGCGTGGAGAAGGGATAGACGGTGGATGATCCGACGATGCGGATCTGGTCGCGCTGGGCCTGGGCGGCCGAAGCGACGAACAACAAGCCGGCAAAGAGGGTGACTAGATTCTTCATGGATGATCTCCTCGGGTCGAGTTAGGACGGTATATCGTGGCCTCTCGAGTTCGAGTCGAAGGAGAGGACGCCACCAGCCGCAGGAGTTCCCTGCGACCGAGGAGAATGCTAGAGAGCGCGGGTGGCGCAAGCGCAACACCGAGGTGACCAGGGTGTGACAGAGGCCCTTCGCCGTCGAACCCGCCCGTTCGAGAACTTCATCAGCCAGCCTTCCGCTGGGAAGAGATGCTTGGGAACGCCAACGTTCCCTGGCATCCCTCCAGAACGCAGCGCGAGTGCCAAGGGCGTCGACGTGACCCAGGGGCTCTCCGCAAGCGGACGCAGACCACGACCAAAGTCCACCCGCGTGCCGCCGCGCAGTGGAGCGCAGGCGCCGGCCCACCCTTCAACTACCATCCCGCCGGCGCCGACCCCTGGGGCACGTCGACGTCCTTGGCACTCGCGCTACGTTGTGACGGGATGCGAGGGGGGAGCTGGAATCCCCCTGTCTTGGGATGCCAACATCCCGTTGGCTCTTCGCCCAGCCACCGAAACGCAGCCATCGGAGACCACGACCAAGA
>JAIOJS010000526.1 GCA_019911795.1 Thermoanaerobaculia bacterium
GCGCTGCAATTCGAGGGTGGGCGCGGCGGGGAAGAGGTCTCCCTGAAGCTACTCACGATCGTGGGGCTCGGCTTCGAGCCCTCGTATCTCTGGTTCGATGATGGCGGCGATCTGTTCGCCAGCGTGAGTCCAGAGGTCTCGCTTGTCCGTCGAGGTCGTAAGGACCTCCTGCCCAGCCTAAAAAGGGTACAGGAGAGGGCGGCCGACTCTTACTGGCACGAAGTGGCGGCTCGATCGATCCACCCTCTCGCGGGGCCTCTGCTGATCCAGGGCGTTCGTGTCTTCGATTCCCTGACGGGAAAGCTGTCGTCGGCTCAGGACGTGCTCGTTCAGGATGGCCTGGTGAAGGCTCTGTCGGCAGATGGGGAGTTCATGATTCCCCCGAACGCCGGGATAGTCGAGGGGCAAGGAAAGGTCTTGATGCCCGGTCTTTGGGACATGCATGGGCACGTCTACGAGACCGGCGGTGTGATGAACCTCGCCGTCGGAGTGACCCATGCTCGCGATATGGGGAACACCGCTGCGGTCATCGCGCGTCGTGACGCCTTCGATTCCGGCGACTTGGTGGGGCCGGACCTACAACTCAGCGGCTTCCTCGATCGCAAGAGCAAGTACTCGTCGTCGGTCGTGGGCCAATCGGTTCGCACCCTGAAGGGCGCGCTCGCGGCGGTGGACGACTACGCCGATGCGGGTTACGAACTGATCAAGCTTTACGCCTCGATCGACCCCGATTGGATCCGGCCGATCGCCGACGCCGCTCACGCTCGAGGACTGCGGGTGGCTGGCCACGTGCCGGCGTTCACCACCGCCACCCGAGCGGTCGAGGATGGCTACGACGAGATCACGCACATGACGATGGTGCTTCTCCAGTTCGTAGTGGATCCCGCCGAGGACACGCGCACCCGTATCCGCTTCACCGCGGTCGGTGATCGAGCCGGGACGCTGGACCTCGAGGGTCCCGAGGTCACTGCGTTCCTCGATCTCCTTGCGGAGAAGGGGACAGTGGTTGATCCGACCCTCGCCGGCTACGTTGCCATGTTCCTCCAGGAGGAGGGAGATCTGGATCCTCGCTACGAAGGGGTCGGCGATCACCTGCCGCCCGATGTGTACCGTATGCTGTTGCATGCCGGGCTGGCGATCGACGACAGCAATCGCGAGGCCTATCTCGCTTCGGCCGATGCGATGCTGCGCCTGGCCAAGAAGATGCACGAACGGGGCATCGTCCTGGTGCCGGGGACCGACGACTATCCGGGCCTGACCCTACTCGCCGACCTTGCGATGTGGGTAGAGGCCGGGATCTCCAACGCCGAAGTGCTTCAGATGGCGACGCATGGATCGGCGAAAGTGGCCGGAGTCGGCGATCAGGAGGGCGTCATCCGACCGGGGGCCAAGGCTGATCTCATTCTGATCGATGGGGACCCGACCACCTCGATTCGTGATCTCCAGCGGGTCCAGTTGGTCGTGCGAGGCGATACCTACTTGCTTCCCTTCGAACTGCACCAGGCTCTGGGCATGGTCCCGTTTACGGCGCCTCAAAGACCTCGTCCCGCGCAACCGGCTTCGCGCTAAGCGCCTTTCGGTTTTACTACTTCAGCAGAACTGGGATGTTCATCGGAACTGGACGTTCAGCCGAACTGGGACGGGCTCAGCCCGATGTTGACGATTGAGCACGCTTCGACGATCGGAATTCCCAGGGAGCGAGCCCGCGCCGAGACGGTCGAGTTGGTGGCGCCGGGATTGAACCAAACTTCCTTCGCGCCGAGGGCGGCCATCGCCTCGAGTTCCGCGTCCGTCACCGCCGGCGGGAGATAGACGCTAACGCGATCGATGGACTGACCCGCGAGGTCGCCGAGGCGAGCCACGGACGGGATTCCCTCGACCGAGTCGACGTTGGGGTTGACCGGTACCACCGTCCAACCCTTTTGGACGTAGGCGCGGACACACTTGTTACCGTACTTGGCTCGATCCTGGGAGGCGCCGAGGACGGCGATTGTCTTGGCTTCGGTGGCCTTGGTGGTCGTGGAGTCGTTCATCTTTCAAGGAACCTTCAAGTCGCGGGGTTCGCCGGGACTGGTGCGAGTTTGTAGGTTGGGGGGAATGTGCCCGACATCACTGAAGGCGAGGACCTTCATCGCTCCGTCGGGTTTGACTTGGATGACGGTCAGGCTGCAGTTACCGATCGACATGCCGAGCCAGGACTCCTTGTCGACCCCAAGGGCCCGCACCAAGAAGGACCGGATGACGTTGCCGTGGGCCGAGACGATCTCGTGCCGCTCCGCGCCCTTTGCGGGCTGAAAGAACTGAGCGAAGGCCTCGTCGAGCTGCTTCTCGCAGGCGGCGAGGTCCTCGGGCTTCTCCTCCTTCATGATGTCCTCGCGCCAGGTGGGCGGCGTGCACTCACGGAGGTTTCTCGATACCTCGGGTTCCATGCCGAGGTCGTCACCGATCACCTTGGCGGTCTCCAGCGCGCGGGTCATGGGGCTGGTGTAGAGGGCGTCCCAAGCGACCGGCATGCCGCGCAGGCGAGCACCCACCAGACGCGCCTGGGCGACGCCGATCGGTACGAGCGCCTTGCCGACCTCGGGGTCGCGGTCGTCGGCGTGGTCGTAGTCACCGTGGCGGATCAGGTAGAGCGTCCGTGTGGCGGGTGCTAAGAGCTCCTCGCCCTCGGCGGCCTCCTCTGGGGAGGAAGGAATTGCCAAGGAAACAGCACTCAGGGCGAGCAGCACCACAAGGGATGCCGCGAGGGAGTGAACGAAGGTCGGGGTGGGTTTCTTCATAGGTGGTGTCTTCCGGGTTGGTCCTGGTGGGTAGCTTCTTGCTGTATGGGGATTCCTCGCTAGACTGTGGGGGTGAGGATGGAGTCGAACCCCAGTCGTTCTCGGCGCAGGAATGCTCTTGGTTGTCTCCTGAGTCTATCCGCGATGGCGGGATCCTTGGTGTCGGCACCCTTGATGGCACGCAGCGATCTCGAGATCAGCCTCGGCTGGGTCGACGTCGAGTGCCAGGTCGTGACTGAGCAATCGCCCCCGGGCCTCTGGCCGCCGTTGGTGATCGGTAGC
This sequence comes from Thermoanaerobaculia bacterium, assembly GCA_019911795.1. Lineage (GTDB taxonomy): Bacteria > Acidobacteriota > Thermoanaerobaculia > Multivoradales > JAIOJS01 > JAIOJS01. Next base: position 3,063 of record JAIOJS010000526.1, read on the forward strand.
GTCAGCTGCAGCTTGCCGACGGCACTCGAAAGGCGCCTAGAGAAGGTCGACTCGAGAGAGCTGATGGCGTCACTCAGCGATCCGAAGGCACGCTACGTTGCGATGGCGGCGATGCTGGCGATGGATCGCTTCGGCGAGCTCGGGCCTAGCGATCGAATCAGCTTTGTCCTCGAGGTTGCGAAGCGGGAACCGGAGGTCTCTGCGGGGTCGCTCTTGGGGGTTGTGTTCGGGCCGCAACCTTGGTGGGAGGGAGATTGGACGGAGGTGCGGCCCAGACCTCTCGGTGGTTTGGCAACACCCTTCGACAGCAGCATGGTTCCAGCGATTCGAAGGGTGCTGGCAGAAGGGCTCGCGCGGCCCCCGGTAAACCAGGTGGCGGTCTATCTGTGTACGAAGATACCGGGCCCGCTCGATCCAGAACTCCGCAAGGACCTCGAACGGGTTGTCGAGGTGGAGTCGGATCTCGGCACGCTGAGCATGGCTTCGAGCCTGCTGGCCGGATTCTATGATCGGTCCAAGAAACCCTAGCTCCCCATCGAAGGCGCGCTTCTATCTTGGTCGACGAGCGCCGACACCAGATCCAGAGAATTCTGGAAGGACTCGAAGAAGCGCCCGGCGTGGAGGCCATCGGCGAGGGCGTGGTGGAGGGCGAGGGAGACCGGCATCTGGCGACGTCCCGCAACCTCGCGATGGCGTCCGAAGACCACTCGAGGGTTGGAGTCTCCCGGTAGCTGCAGGGCGTGTTCGAAACTGGTGAAGGAGATCCACGGAATGGCGGAGAAGAAGACGATGTCGTCGCGCCCGGGTTGGTCCACCAGGCCACCGGGACCGGTCCGCACCCGTTCGATCTCAGCCGCTGCGGCCGGCGCGAACGCGGCAAACGAGTCGTGATAGTCGAGGAAGCCGAAGGCGAAGGTGTCGTCGGGGAGGAGGACGGTGCAGCCACCGTGGACTCGATCGTGTTCGATCACCGACTCGCCGCGGAGGCGATACCGCAGTTCGGGGATCGCGTTGATCGATCGCAGAGCGAGGTAGAGAGCGGTGACGAAGAAGGAGGGTCCGTCGGGCTGCCGCGATCGCGCGAGAAGGTTCGTCACGTCGACGTCGGCGCAGATCGAGAAGAAGGGCCGTTCGTAGGTACGGAAGAAGTGGAAGTGGTCGCGGCGAGCCCAGCCGTCGATGTCGAGGGTGCGTTCCATAGGAGGACCAAAGTCTATCCTCCGGAACGGGAACCCGAGAGGGTCCACTAGGGTCCAAGTTGTGATGAGACACTGCGGAGCACTGCGTCTGACCGTCCCGATGCGTCTGACCGCCGCGTTGGCGTGGGCCTTCATCGGTTTCGCGATCCTGCTGGGACCCATGGTGCTGTTCGCGTCGAGCGCCGACGAGCCGGTCTTCGAGCCTGAGTTGAGGGGGATCACAAGGATCGAGGTCGCCAAGGCGGCCCGAGAACTCCGGGTCTACTCTGAGTCGAAACTGGTGGGCACGTTCCCGGTGGGCCTGGGCTTCGATCCAGTGTCCGACAAGCAGCGCGAAGGGGATGGAGCCACTCCCGAGGGTCGGTACACTGTCTGCATCAAGAACCCTCAGAGCCGCTACTACCTCTCACTCGGTCTTAGCTATCCCAACGCAATGGACGCCGACCGCGCCTTGGCCGATGGCAGGATCACGGCGGAGCAGCAGACCGCCATCCTCAGGGCGGAAGAGTCTGGAGTTTGTCCGCCGTGGGATACCGCGTTGGGTGGCGAGATCTTCATCCATGGTCGCGGGGCGGGGAGCGACTGGACGCTCGGTTGCGTGGCCCTCGAGGATCCGACGATGCGAGGCCTCTTCGAGGCGACCGAGGTGGGGGTCGAGGTAGAGATCCAACCCTGAGCGTTCCACTAAGATGTGACCTCCCCGGACCAAAGTTCAATGGAGGAAGTCGGAATGCTGGTCGGAATGTTGTGTCATCGGAGTCGTCTCGAGTCTTGGGTCCTGCTCTTCTTGGCCGTCTCGGTCGTCGGCTTACCGCACGTTGGGTCTGCAGCGCCCTCACCCAGCGATGCGGAGCGCTTCGAGTCTCTCCTCGCGGACCACTGGGCTGCCTCCGTCGAAGAGCGGATCTACTTTCGCAACGATCCCGACGGCTGGCGGATGGAGGGCCGACTCTCGGAACACACCGCCGAGGCGAGGGCCCGACGACGGGACTTCAACCTAGAGGTTCTAAAGCGACTCGAGGCCATCGATCCCGAACAGCTGGATCCACGAGATCGAGTTTCCTACGAGGTGTTTCGCTACGAGCGCGAGACGGAACGAGATTCATACTCGCAGTTCGACCACTTCTTTCCGTTCACCAGTCTCTTCGGTTACCACACCTACTTCGCCGAGGCTCCGGCCAACATGTCGTTCCTGTCGGCCGCCGACTACGACCGGTACCTGGTGAGCCTCGAGGACTTCCCACGCTATAACCGCGAGCACATCGCGAACCTGCGGGAGGCGGTTCGAGGCGGCTACACCCAGTACTGCGACAGCCTGAAGGACTACGAAGAAACGATCTCGATCCATGTTGTCGACAACCCCGAGGACAGCCTGCTCTACGGGCCGTTCGAGAAGTTTCCTGGCCTCTTCACCGAGGATCAGAAGAGCTCCTATCGGCGGAGAGGCTCGACGGTGATCGCCGACAAGGTCGTTCCAGCGTTTGCGCAACTCTTGACCTTCTACACCGACGAGTATGTTCCGGCCTGCCGTCGGGAGGTTGGTATCAGTTCGGTCGAGGGTGGATCGGAGTACTACCAGTACCTGATTCGTTATTTCACCACGACTGACATGACGGCTCGGGAAATCCACGAACTCGGACTGGCGGAAGTGGCGAGGATCCGCGGTGAGATGTCCTCCATCCTTACCGAGGTTGGCTTCGAAGGCACCTTTCAGGAGTTCCTCGACTTTCTGCGTAAGGCACCCGAGTTCTACGCCAAGACCGAGTTGGAGCTTCTGGGACGGGCCGCCTTGATCAGCAAGACGGCTGAGGGCGAACTGCCGAAGTTCTTCGGCCTCCTACCCAGGGGGACCTACAAGGTCTCGCCCAACCCCTCCCGTGGAACCTATTACGTTGCTTCGGCAGGTGATGGCAAGACCTCAGGGACCTATTTCGTCGGCACCGAGAGTTTGGAGGCACAACCCTTCTACACCTTGGAGGCCCTGACTTTGCACGAGGGTGTTCCGGGGCATCATCTCCAGTCGGCGCTGGCGCTCGAGGTCGGCCTGCCCGATTTCCGGCGGACCCTCTACCACTCAGCCTACGGTGAGGGTTGGGGACTCTACTCCGAACGCCTCGGCCAGGAGATGGGGTTTTACCAGGATCCCTACAGCAACTTTGGACGGCTCACCTATGAGATCTGGCGAGCTTGTCGCCTGGTGGTCGATACTGGCATGCACGCCTTCGGTTGGTCTCGTCAACGGGCTCTCGACTATCTCCTGTCCAATGCTGCCCTCAGCGATCTCGAAGCCAAGCGCGAGATCGATCGCTACATCACCTGGCCGGCGCAGGCGTTGTCGTACAAGATCGGAGAGTTGAAGATCCGCGAACTGCGGGCCACTGCGGAGAGGGAACTAGGGGCCGACTTCGATCTGCGAGCCTTTCACGACGCTGTTCTCGCCAACGGATCTCTGCCGATCGCCGTTCTGGAGTCGCAGATCGCTACTTGGATCGAGTCCCAGAAGCCTTCCGAGGAATGAGTCGGAGCAGACCGTGAAACAGCTCAAACGCAGTGCCGAATCGGTTCAGAAGGCCCTCGAGCGTGCCGGGATGGGCCTCGAGGTGGTCGAGTTGCCGGCCTCCACGCGCAGTGCCAAGGAGGCGGCATTTGCGATCGGCTGTAAGGTCGATCAGATCGCCAAGAGCATCGTCTTTCGCGCTACTGAGTCCGACCGTGCCGTGATGGTGGTCGTTCGGGGGAGCCATCGCGTCGACGAAGGCCAGGTGGCGACGGCGGTGGGGGAGGCGATAGAGAAGGCGACCCCGGATTTCGTGCGCGAGGCTACCGGCTACGCGATCGGAGGCGTGCCTCCCTGCGGCCATCTCCACCCTGTCCTGGTCCTTCTCGACGAGGGCTTGCGGGACTTCGAGGCGCTCTGGGCCGCGGCGGGGACTCCCAACGCCGTATTCTCGCTGACGCCGGAGCAGCTCGTGGAATTGACCGGTGGCAGGCTCTTGGACGTTGTTGTACGCTGAAGTGATGCGAGAGTCATCGGTCCCCACCGGGAGGCGCCGCCGGGTAGAACTGCCTTGGTTTGGTAGAACTGTCTGGTTGAGGCTTCACCGGCGCAGTCGGAATCGCCGCTGCCGGTCGTGCTCTCGTCCTTTGAGATAGCGAGGATTTGCCAATGCGAAACGATATGACCTCCATGCACCAGAACGACTTCCAGGAACTCTTCGAACGCAGCCGCGATGAAAAGAAGGGGCTTCGGGTCTATTTCAACGGTCAGAGTGTTCCTGGCCTGGTGGTGAGCTTCGATGACCGCACCCTCGTTCTAAAGAACCAGGAGTTCGACCGCATCATCGTGCGCGTTGCGAGCGTCGATGCGGTGGCGCTTTCGTAGGTTCTGCGAAGGACCCTCTCTGAACGACCCACGGCCAGGAGATAAGTGATGCTCTACCGATTTCCCGTCAGAATTCTTTCGTTAACCCTCGTCCTGCTTTTCGCTGGGTGGGGTGCGCTGATGGCCAAGGACAAGCCAAAGCTCGACCGCGCTACCTATCAGGGGAAGGATGCGGCCGCTGCGGGCGGCGCCGTCCTCGACTGGGCCAGTCAAAACGCCGACGGAACCTGGGAGTTGATCGCGCTGGGCCGGGTGCTCTACCTATCCGGCGACAAGGAGGCGGGTCGTGACCTCTTCGATCGCGCCACCCGAGAGAAGCCGAGCGACGCGGACTGGATGAAGATCGGCCGTGTCTATGAAGAAGCCGACGACTGGCCGGAAGCGCAGGAAGCCTTCGACAAGTCGCTACGGATCGATCCCGAGGATGAGGACAACCTGATCGAGATCGGCTGTTACTACCTGGAACGGGGTGATCGGGTCCGAGCGGAGGAGCTGTTCGATCGGAGTTTTGGCCTCAAGCCGGAGAGCGTCCGCAATGCCATCGAGGCGGCGGGTTGTCTACTCGGAGTCGAGCCGCGGAGTAAGTAGTCGGGCGGTCGTGGAAGACCGTTGTTGCGAGAGCGAGACCCAGTCATGAGTCCGAGCGAAGGCGTCCTGGAGATCGCCAGGGAGCGCATGTCCGAGGCGGTCGACGTGCTCAGTGAGGCGTTCTTTGACTACCCGGTGATGACGTTCACCGTGGGGCAGGCGGAGGATTTCCCGAGTCGCCTGCGCCAACTGGTCGAGTTCTTCGCCATGTCTCGGGTCTACCGAGGCGACCTGACCCTGGGGGTCGAGGGGCCTCCCGGCAAGCTGGTGGCCGTGGCCAGCATCAACCGTCCCGGTTCCTCGCCAACTCCGGAGGCTCTTATCCAACATCGCGAGCGCCTCTGGTCGGCCCTCGGCGACGACGCACGGCTCCGCTACGACAACTACGATCGCGCGTGTGCCCCCTTCGAGATCGAGGCGCCTCACTACCACTTGGGGATGATCGGTAACCTGAAGAGGGTGCGAGGGCAGGGGTATGGGCGACGACTTCTCGAAGCGGTCCAAGCCCGATCCGCTGAGGATCCGAACTCCACCGGGGTGAGTCTGTCGACCGAACTGGCCGGAAACGTCCCCCTCTACCAGCACTTCGGCTACACCATCACCGGCCAAGGAGAGTTGGCGCCCGGGGTGCCGAGCTGGAGCTTCTTCCGGCCTGATGACCCTAGTCCCTAGTCGGTCTTGCTAGCTCACGACCTCGAGGCGTCCAAAGCGCGTATCCAGCGTCCGTCGGTGGATGAACTGCACCACGACGGATCCATCGACCTTGCCGTGGAACAGGGTATTGTGCCACCACACGTTGTCGTAGACCGGTCCCTTGCTATGGATCTTGGCGGTGCAGTCGACCTGTAGGCAGCGGAATCGCCCCCACTCCGACTTCTCCTCGAAGTCGAAAACGTAGAAGACGAGGCTGCACAGTGGATCCGCCTCGAGGGCCAGGAGTGCGGGAGAGTCCTCCGACAGCAGGGTGGTGATGCTCGTGGCGTCGAAGTCCTCGACGTTCTCGTAGTAGCCCTTGAGATACTCGATTCCGTGGTCGTAGAGCTGGCGGGCGCCGTTGGGGAACTCGCGCTCGTAGAGGTCGCGAAACTCCTGGGTCTTGATTTCCAGTCGATCGGGGGCGGGAAGGATGCCGCAGATGATCGAGTGGGAGGTCACCGCCGGCTTGTTGCCGGGCCGACGAACCGACAGCAGGGGCGCCACTCCGGCATGCGGGGCGCCATTGCGTTCGAGCATGGTGTGGCGTCGTAGGAGGACCTGCCACCGGAGGAATTCGGCCGGCAGGGGCTTGGTGGATCGATCGGGCTGGAGTAGGGATGTCAACATGGATGTTGCTCGATTCATGGGACAGGGTTGAGAAGTTGAAGGGCTACAGGTGGCGATTGGGGTCGGCGGGCGCGCGGATAGTGAGTTGGTGGAAGCCACCATCCTCGGTGAGCGAGGCATCGACTCCAAAGACGTCACGCAGGGTTTCGTCGTCGAGGCAACTGGGATCTCCGGCGCGATATAGGCGACCGCGGTGGAAGATCGCCACCCGGTCGGCGAGTTTAGCCGCTTGGTCCAGTTGGTGGAGCACTAGGACCAGGGTCACCCCCCGGTCGCGGCGTATGCGGGAGAGGAGGTCGAGAACTTCCCACTCATGACGGATGTCGAGGCCGGCGGTCGGTTCGTCGAGGAGCAGGACCTCGGCCTCCTGGCATAGGACCATGGCAATCCAGGCGCGTCGTCTTTCGCCTCCGGAGAGGGTATCGACAGCCCGGTGGCGCAACTCGAGGAGGTCCATGGCGACGAGGGCTTCGTGAACTGCATTGGCGTCGCTCGTACGCCAAGCGCCGAAGAGACCGAGGTGGGCGTGTCGTCCGGCCATGACCAACTGCTCGACGGTCAGTCCCTCGGGGCACTGGGGCTCTTGGGGAAGGCGAGCGACCCGCCGGGCAAAGCGCTGACGGGGGATGCGCCAGACGTCCTCACCATCGAGAAGGACCCTGCCGTGACGAGGGCGGAGTTCTCGGGCCAGCGCCGCCAGGCTGGTGGACTTGCCGGATCCGTTGGGTCCCACCAGGCAGAGAATCTCGCCCGCGGCTACTTCCAGTTGGAGATCGCGAACCACGTCCCGGTCGGTCCCGGGATGACGAAGGTGCAGGTTCTCGACCCGTAGGATGGAGGTCACGGGAGTTGACGCCAGAGAATGAAGAGGAAGTAGGGACCACCGATGAGGGCGAGGAGGGCGCCGACCGGAAGTTCGAGGGGAGCGGCGACGGTGCGGGCGGCGAGGTCGGCGAGGGCGACGAGGGCAGCGCCCCCGATGGCACTGAGAGGAACGAGCGTGCGATGGTGGGGACCGGTCGCCAGTCGTACCGCGTTGGGTACCACCAGACCTACGAAGCCGACCAGTCCCGCTGCACTCACGGCAACCGAGGCGAGGAGAGCGGCGCAACCGCAGGCGAGAAGACGGGTTCTTTGAACTCCGAGACCGACCCCCGCCGCGGTAGCGTCGTCGAGGAGAAGGAGGTCGAAGGAACGTCGCGCAGAAAAGGCGAATACCGCCCCCACTAGGGCGAGAGGCGCGAGCCAGCGGACATCGCTCCAACCCGCGCCGTTGAGCGAGCCGACAGTGAAGGAGACGAAGGCCGGTGCTCGGTCGGCATAGAGGAAGGTGACGAGGGCGATAGCGGCGAAGAGAACAGACTGGACGGCAACACCCGAGAGGATCAACTTGAGCGGCCCCAAACGTCGGCGCGGCCCCCAGGCAGCCAGCAGGATGATGACTACCGCACCGAGCGCTCCCAGAAACGAGAAGAGCGGGAGCAGGACGGCGACGTCGGGCCAGATTACCAAAGCGGCAAGCGCCGCCAGGCCCGCCCCCGCGTTGATGCCGAGGAGTCCGGGGTCGGCGAGGGGATTGCGAACGACGGTCTGCAGCAGGAGTCCGGCGATGGCAAGTGCGGCGCCGACCAGGGCTCCGGCTACCACTCGGGGCAGGCGCACCTGGACCAGAACGGCGTGCATCGGGTGATCGACGTCGAAGAGAGCGTCGGCCAACTGATCGGTTGGGATCGACACCGCGCCGAATCGCAACGCGACGAGGGTCGTGGCAAGGAGGAGGAACAAGAGGAACGCTGCCCAGAATCCGGGCCAACGGGCTACTGCCGCGGCTCGAAGCCGGATCCGGGCGACGGTTCTCATCGGCTGGTGGTTTGCTCCGCAACGAGCGTGATCAACTCAGCCGCAGCCAGAGGCAGATCGAGCCCGGGATTGGCGGCGAATCGGTCGGGATCGAGTACCAGGACGTGGTCGGCGAACCTCTTCCAGGGACCGCCCCGTTCAGCCTGGCGCTGAAAGTCCTCCAGCACCGCTTGGGGGCTGCCGTGGGTGACCAACAGTACGGTCGCCGGATCGAGAGTCATGAGCACCTCTTCCGAGATCTGAACGTAGCCGGGGAAGGTCTCACGTCCCACTAGGTCGGCGGCGACGTTGTGGAACCCAACCTCCTCCAGGAGGTCTCCCAGCCAGGTTCGCGGGGTGATTGCCATGTAGGAACCTGGGGAGCCAAAGAGGGGAAGGACCTTCGGCGAGTCCACGAGGTGGAGGGCTACGAGTTTGGCGCGCGAGGTTTCGATGGTGCTCAACATGCCTTCGCTGTTACCCACCACTCGGGCGACCTCCCGGAGTCCGTCGAAGGTGGCGTTGATCGACGATCCATTGACCAGGACCAGTTTCGCTCCCGATTGCGACAGCGGTTCGGTGAGGGAGCGGTGGAAGCGGACATCGGCGACCACCACATCGGGTCGACTCAATGCGAGTTGCTCGAGATTGGGGGCGTGGGGACTGCCGAGGTCAATCACTCCCTCGGGCAGGGGATCTCCGGATTGGTTGGCAACGGAGGCGACCAGCTGTACCGAGGGATCGGCACGCAGTATGGCTTCACCCACGTAGGGCAGGAGGGTCGCGACCCGCGTCGCCTTCGCCGGCTCTGAGGTCGACGGTTCGGCGGCGAGGGGCAGGGCAAGGGCGCAGGCAAGAAGGACAGTGACTGTCGCGGCTAGAGCTGACCTCTGGAGCTTTTCGGCGACGATCACGAGGCCACCTCCAGAGGAGCGCCTGCTCCGTAGAGAGCGTGTAGCTTCTCAAAGAGCACCAACCTCTCCTCCTCGAAGTCCTCGCCTTTGGCGCGGTGGAGGTAGAGGAGTAGGAATGGTTCGGCGTCGAGCTTCTCCCGCAGTTCGAGGAACAGGACACGGCGTCCCGAGCGCTCGTGGATAGTGTCCCGGCTGGTAATCGATCCAATACGGTCGATCTGCAGATGCCAATGGTAGCGATCGCACATGGCGTTCATCCAGCCATCGTGGATGCCGAACGCTCCGAAGTTCTCGATCGCCTCGAAAACACTGGGTCCACAGACGGAAATGATACGGAGTGGGCTGAGGCTGCGAAGGGCGCCGAATAGCCCTTCGGCGGTGCGATAGGGCGCGCTTCGGTCCGGAGCAGAGGGGTCGATGGCGGTAGCGGGTTCTGGGCTCATCGTTGAAACCTCAGGGTCATGACGACGCTACGACCGGGGCTGGTGTAGCGATCGAGGGTGGGGGAGGACGCTGCGATGCCGCGCACGGCGCCCCAGTTCCAGTAGGTCTCGTCGGTGGCGTTGTAGACACTGAACTCGAACCGAAGACTCTTAGAGAGATCGAAGAAGGCGGAGGCGTCTACGACCTGGGAACTCGGGGGCGCAAACTGATCAACGATGGTGGTGTCGATAGCATCCTCGTCCTTGGCCTCGGTGAGGACGGCGTTGATCTCACCTCCCCAGCGGCGGTTTTTGGGAAGCACGCGCAGCCCAAGGACGGCCTGGTGTGGCGCTACCGAGTTGAGGGGCTCGTCGGTGACCCCGGATTTCCCTTCGCTCCAGGACAAGGCAGAGCGCGCCTGGAGCCAGGAGAGGATCTGGCCATGAGCGGCCAGCTCTACGCCGTGGATGCGGACGTCGTTGACGTTCTGAGGCTGGTACTCGAGCAGACCGGTTGCCGGGTTGATACCGATGGTGACGGTCTCGATGAAGTCGTCGTAGCGGTTGTCGAAGTAGCCCAGGGAGCCGCCCCAGGACTTGCCTTGGCGCCGAATACCGAATTCGAAGTTGTCGCTGGTCTCGGGCTCGAGGTTGGGATTGGGCAGCGTCGTATAGCCAAAGGAGACGTTGGTGAAGCCGTTGTTCACCTCGCTGAACGGAGGCGCCCTGAAGCCTCGGGCGAACTGCGCGAAAGCGATCGTCTCGGGGGTGATCGCAAAGGTAGCGCCGAGCCGAGGTGACAAGGCATCGTTATTCATCGCGACTGGCAAAGGCGTTCCCAGGTTGCCCTCGAGATAGACGGCGTCGGTCTGGGATGGATCGAGACGGTAGAGGTCGTAGCGGATCCCGGGGACCAACGTCATGCGGCCGTTGGCGAGGCGGATTTCATCTTGAAGGAAGAGTCCGACTTCGAGCACGTCACTCCTCGGGAAGTACTTAGTGGGATAGCCGGACTGAGGAGAGAAGACACCCTGATCGTCAGGCTCCCGACGATCACGGAACATGTCGAAGCTCTGCACGTTGGCCGCGAGACCCCAGCTGAGGAGGTGGTCGGAACTCTGGAGGTCGAGGCCCTTGCTGAGAATCGCCTCGCCGCCCAGGTTGTCCTGGTCGAAATCGTAGATAC
>JAIOJS010000527.1 GCA_019911795.1 Thermoanaerobaculia bacterium
GGATGAACCTACTGAAGGCAGGCTCTGATACAAAAAAAGAAGGGCGTCCCATGACGGGACGCCCCTCCTCGGGATCGAGAGCGTGAGGGCCGAGTTCAGAAACTGAGTTCAGAACACAGTCCAAGGCCTCTCGCCGAGAACTACTTACGTGTAGTCTTAGTTATAGGCGCTCAACTTCTGTGGCCAGCGGACGAAGAAGCCGTCGGCCCAGACGATGTCCTGGTCGTAGTCGGTTGGGTCGAACGCGCTGGTGGTGATGGCGCCAGTTGCAGCACCCACTACACCGTCCGCACCAAAGCTGACCGTCGCGAACAGTTGCTTTGCACCGAAACCAGCGGCCGAATTGGTGTTCTCATAGTACACATACTCGTTCTTCCAGGGGTCAAACTGAGGAATGTCCTGGATGTACTGATCGACGAGGATACTTTCCCACTGAGTGTAGGTCACGACGTTGAGGTTTCCGAGGCTGTAGGTTCCAGTTGCACCGGCAGCACCGGCCTGGCTCTGGTCGGTAAGCCAAGACATCTGGGCCGTACCCACGTTACGCGCGTCAGCAACGGCGCGCTTCTGCTTGGCCTTCTGCAAGGCGTCCAGGAAGTTGGGGATGAGCAGGGCGGCGATGATGCCGATGATGGCCACTACGATGAGTAGCTCGATGAGGGTGAAACCACCCTGCCGCTTGCGTAGACGTTGAATCATGTGAAAGCTCCTTGGAGTTGTGTCCCCGCAAGTCATTTTGCCGGGACGATGTCACGTGTCGATGAGGTTGTAGAGCAAGGATCGTGCCGATCTACGGCTCTCGAAGATCTTCATGACCTCTCGCACTGCAATGGGTTGAAGGAGAACCGGAAATTGGTGGCCGAGGTGTCACAAATTGTCAGTCACCAACTCTCTGAGTAGATCGCGATAGTTGTCGATTCCGAAGACGTAGCCGGGAAGATCGATCTTCTCGTGAGGCGCAGCAGCTCGCAGTGTGTTGCTGACCACGAGGTTGAACGGTGTCCAACCGTAGACATCGAGGTCGAGTGGTCTGAGAAAGCGGGCATCGGTCTTGACCGTGCTGAGGAAGAAGGGACCGGAGGCGTCCTTGGGGTACCTCGCCTGGAGAAATCGATCGATCGTAGTGGCTAGGGGGTGACTCAGAGCAGAGACTCCCCCGGCTTTTGCCGATGGAATCTCTTGAATTCTGACCCCAGCCAGCATCCACTCGGGGAGTAAGGTCCGCCGGGCGGTGGCTTCGTCGGTGTCGGGGAGCAGATGGAGGCTGATCGTACTTGTCCAGGTGCCGTCGACTTCCTGAGGTGTGCTCTGGTAGGCGTCGTCGCGCATGGTGAGAAGCAAGACGAGGGGAAGTTCTTGGCTGGCCGCCGGGTCCCGTTCCAGTCGATCTAAGTCGGCTAAGAGTCCGCGAAGGTCAGAGCGCTCTCGGCTGGCTCGATACCTCTCTAGAAAGGTGCGGGTTGCAGGTCCGATTCGAATCGGTACATCGTCCCAACTGTGCGTTCTTAGATCTTCTTTCAGTGCATCGAGCCTCTCCTTGGTTTGGGCGCAAGCGGTGAACTGAATCTCGGTTCGCTGTGCGAACTCGAAGGCCCAGTACTTCACATCGCCGACGGCACGAGTTTCGACGAGGCCCCCTTCGGTCAAGACGCCCCAGGCGTCCTCAAAGAGCTCAGGGTGCTCGCGAATGAGCCACAGTAGCCCTAGCTCACTGCCGGACTCCTCCTCTGCCGTGGCGAGCAGCCTTACCGATCGTGTCGGTATCCCCAGGGTCGCTGTATCCAGCAGGGCCAGAAGCTGAGCGATGGTGTAGCTCTTCATGTCGAAGGATCCACGACCATGGAGAAGGGGAGGCGACAGCACACCTGCGAATGGTGGATGCTCCCAAAGCTCCGGTTTCACCACCTTCTCGACGTCAAGGTGACTCAGGAGTACGAGCGGGGAAGGGTCCCGACCTTCGAGAGTGGTCCAGAGATTGGCCTGACGCTCACCCACTCTCTCGACATTGACCGACAACCCCGCCGCTTCTAAGGGGGCGGCCAGCCAGAGCGCGGTCGCGTACTCATCGCCATCCGGGCTGCTGTCGATCCGCAGAAACTGCTGAAGGAGGCGAACTGCAGGGATGGCTTCGAAGTCGGTCTCCGACCAGACGATGTCGTTCTCTAGCGGCACGGGTTCGTTGGCGAGATGCCAGTAGAAAGCCGCCATCGATGTTACGACGACGAGGCTGACGTAGAGGGCGAATCGGGCGACTAGTCGCCGTTGCTCTTCAAAGGGTGTATACATTGGGAGCTGATTCTATCCATTCCGATGTGGGCGGCGGAAACATCAGTGGTGAGCGTAGTGTGCGATTGGACGTACTCCGGAAGAGCAATGATCTAGGATAGACCCTCGAGTATCCGGTATGTCAACTTTCTCCTGCTCTTCCGCGCCACCTCGCTGGCTGCCTCTCCTTGCGTTGGTCCCGGCAGGAGTCTACTGGGCGGTGGAGAGCTATCTCCTCGACGGAGCTGGCTTTCCATTGGACGACAGCTGGATTCACCTCCAGTTCGCTCGCAACCTTGCCCATGGGGCAGGGCTCTCCTACAACGCAGATCAGTTGGTCACGGGATCGACCGCTCCTTTGTGGACCGCCTTGCTTAGCCTGCTCTTCCTCCTACCGGGCTCCGCGGTCCTATGGGCCAAGGTTCTGGGGGTTGGAATGCACGCGGCCACGGTCGACGTGGTCTTTCGATTGCTGCGAGAGCTGAAAGTCGAACGCCCCCTGGCGATGGTCGGAGCTGGCTTGACGGCAATGACGAGTTGGCTGGTGTGGTCGGCGATGGCGGCGATGGAAGTGGGACTCTTTTGTTGGCTCTCGACCTGGGGCGTGCTTCTTCATCTTCGTGAGCGTAGAGATCCGACTCGGCTGCCCCGCTCACTGCCGATCTTACTCCTGTCGACTCTGGCTCGACCCGAGGGGTGGCTTCTGGTGGTCGTGGCGATCTGTGATCGACTGTTGGTCGTCGAGGGCAGCGAGCAGGGCCTTTCGTTGCGATTGGGCAGCCTCTCGAAGGTGGTCCACGGGCTCGCCATCGGCTCACTCGTTACGGTGCCAATGGTAGCTTTCTACTGGCTGGTCGGAGGCTCCCCGCTGCCCACGACGTTCGCGACCAAAGCAGGCTATCGAACCGGCGGGCTGCCGGCAGGGCAGTTCCTGGATTCGGTCCAGGGAATTCTCTTCCAGGCCCAGCCGGTGGTGACGCTGCTGGCTCCGGCAGGGGCGCTAACGGTTCTCGCTTGGCTCGGGACCCGCAGAGGGATGGGCTTGCTCTTGCCCCTTTGGGTTGCTGGGCTGCCGATCGCCTACGGTGTCCTGTCCAGTGATCGACTTCTCGTGGGGAATTTTGGGAGGTATTTCTTTATCCTCTTTCCTATCCTCATCGTGCTGGCGGTAGTGGGTTGGAGCGAGGCGATGCGGCGACAGCCCGACGAGCTCTCGATCGGTCGGGTTCGCCTTCGCTGGAAGGCTTGGCTCGGGATGCTCCTCTTGCTGCCGACCCTGCCGGCCATGGCGCGAGGCGTCGGGCTCTACAGTCGTTCGTTACTCAACGTGCAAGACAGCGATGTCCTGATGGCTCGTGAGCTGGCGCCTATCTTGCCGCACGAAGCAGTGCTCGCCGTGAACGATATCGGAGCGCTCGGATTCTTGCTCCCCAACCGCCTCGTCGATCTGGCTGGGATCATTACGCCCGAGGTTCACGAGTACAGCCGCCGCTCCTTCGCTGCTACCGGAAGCTACCATCCCGGCGTACTCGAGTTCATCCACCACACCGAACCGGACTATCTGATCGTCTTTCCAAGGTGGTTCCCGCTGGTCGAGCGGTCCGCAGACTTCGTGCCGCTTCTACGCTTGAAGGTGGAGGACAACATCACGATGGGCGGCGACGAACTGGTACTCTATTCGACGCCGTGGACCCGGTATCCACTGGCTTCACCGGCAACCCAAGGAGATACCCGTTGACCACTCAGGAAGTCCGTCCCCTCGACCTCAATCCCGTCGCTCGGCGTTTGGAAGAGGACCTGCTCGCCCGCTGGCGCGACCTGCTCCGGTCGACCGCCTTCATTGGGGGACCAGAGGTCACCCGTTTCGAAGAGAATTTCGCCCGTTTCCTCGATGCCAAGGGCTGCGTGGGCGTCGCCAACGGAACCGACGCGATCGTCGTCGCCCTGAAGGCCTTGAATCTGCAACCGGGCGATGTGGTTCTGGTCCCGGCCTTCACCTTCTTCGCTACCGCGGAAGCAGTGTGTTGGGCGGGTGGGGTGCCACGGATCGTCGATGTGGAGCCGGCGACCCTGAACATCAACGTTGCCGAGGCGGAACGCCTCTACACTCCCGAAGTTCGGGGGATCATCGGAGTTCACCTCTTTGGCATGCCGTGCGACCTTCGGGCTTTGACGGACCTTTGCGATCGAAAGGGACTGTGGCTGATCGAAGACGCGGCTCAGGCGCATGGAGCTCGGTTCGAGGGGCAGAGGGTCGGTACCTTCGGCGACTTTGCCACCTGGAGTTTCTATCCATCCAAGAACCTCGGTTGCTTCGGCGATGGCGGAGCGGTGACCGGAATGGACCCCGAGCGCCTAGATCGCCTTCGGTCATTGGCCAACCACGGACGCACCGCGCACTACCAACATGGAGAGGTGGGTACCAACTCGCGACTCGATGCCCTCCAGGCTGCGGTGCTGAACCTCAGACTGGAGACTCTCGAGGAAGACAATCGTCGACGAGTCGAGATCGCGGACCGCTATCGTCGGCAGCTCGCCGGCGTGGGAGACATCGGCTTCCTCGCTGTACCGAAGGGGCGGGACTCGGTCTACCACCAGTTCACCATTCGGTCGACGCGGCGCGACGACCTGAGGAGCTTTCTCGACCAGAGAGGCATCGGTACCGGGGTCTACTATCCGATTCCCCTGCACCTCCAGCCAGCTCTTGTCGGGATCGTCGACGATAGCGCTCGGCCCGTTGCTGAGCGGGCATCGGAGGACGTACTCAGCCTGCCGATCTACGCTGAGCTGTCGGACGATGCGGTCGATCGGGTCTGCGCGGAGATCGAGTTCTTCTTCGACTAGGCTAGGCTTGGCGAGGGATCGGCGCCTCAATTTCTCCGCAGCGGCTCAGTCGAGCTTCACGCTCAGTGCCGCCACTGGCGCGAGTCGATGGAGCGCCTCGCTATACCAACGGCTCCCTGGTATCGGAAGCGTCCACGCGCGGGCGGGCGCTCCTCTTTGGGCCGCTCCTCTTTGAACACAGACTTCAGACAGTCAGTCGGATTCTCGGGACTGACCCGATGAAACCTCGATACGCCGACTCAGCCCGCGTTCTGCTGGATCGCGTTCTATTGGACATATAGGATCCACCCCACGGTTAGGCCCCAGAGCAGGATGTTGACGAGGAACGGCGGGTCGGTGAGGAGGCTCTCGGTGGGGTTGCGCTGATCTGGTTTCTGGTACACGAGGTAGAGATAGCGGAAGATTCCAAACAGGACCAGGGGGACCGTGTAGACCAGCCCGCGGCCGTGACGCTCGACAGAGCTGGGGTCCATCGCAAAGAGTGAGTAGCTGATCACCGTCGATGCCGTCACTACGTTGATCATCTGATCGAGAAAAATCGGGCTGTAGTGATCGAGGACACGTCGCTGGTCGGCGGCGGATGCCGACAATAGGGTCAACTCGTGGCGGCGCTTGGAGAAAGCCAGGAAGAGTGCGAGGAAGATCGTACAGAGCAAGATCCAGGAGGAGACGTGAACGGAAACGGCGGCTGCACCTGCTTCGACCCGGAGCACGAAACCCAGGCCCAGGATCATCACATCGAGGATTACCACGTGCTTCAGCCGCCAGGAGTACAACAGGTTCAGCACCATGTAGAGAGCGACGACCAGAGTGAAGTGAACCCCGAGGTAGAGACCCCCGCCGACAGCGATAGCAGCCAGGGCGATTGCGAGGGTCGCAGCGGTCGTTGGAGATAGAGTGCCGGAGGCGATGGGGCGGAAGCGCTTGAGTGGGTGGTGTCGGTCCGCTTCGCGATCGCGCAGGTCGTTGAGAAGGTACACCGCGGAGGAAGCAGCGCAGAAGAGGGCGAAGGCGAGTCCAGCTCGGAGCAGGGTGTCGATCTCGAGCAAGCGGTGGGCAAACGCTGCTGGGGCCAAAACAAAGAGATTCTTGACCCATTGCTGGGGGCGCAAGGCTGCGATCGGAGGGGGCATTCGGAGGGATGGCATGCGCGGTATTGTAAGCGGGTGAACCCCCAATCGCCTCGGCTTCGCTTCTTTGCTTGGTATGTGCTGCCGATCGTGGCTCTGCAGCTCCTCGCCGTTGGCTCCCTGATCTCGGGGCGAGAGACGCTCTACCTGCGCGACGTGATGAGTACGCATTGGAGTGGGGAGCGCTCGCTAGCGGCGACGATGGAAGCCGAGGGGCGGCTTCCGATTCTGGATTCGGCACGGGCGGGCGGACAGCCGGCGACGGGCAACCCCAACTTCCTGCCCTTCTATCCGACGACTCAGGTCTACCGCTTCGGAGATTCCCTGTGGGTTCTCAACGCGCATTTCTGGGCCCACTTTCTGCTCATGCCCTGGTGCTTCTTCGCTTTGGGGCGAGCTTGGGGTTTGGGTCGTGAGTCCGCCTGGGCGGCAGCGACGTTGTACACGTGGTCGGGTTTCGCCCTGTCGCAGATGTCGTACTACAACCTGATCCCGGTGGTGACGTGGAGTCCGCTCCTGGTGGCCAGCTGTCTGTGGCTGAGACGAGCTCCCTCGGGCAAGCGCTGTGCGTTGGCGGCCCTGTTGTGGGCACTCCTGCTCGTAGGCGGGGATCCGACCCTGGCTGCTCTTGCGTTGGTCGCGGTTGTGGTGGCCTTGTGGGTTGACGGTAGAGCCTCGGAAGCGGCGCGGCGGTCGTGGCTCTGGCTGAGTTTGGCTGGGCTGACGGGGACGTTCTTGGCCGCTCCCCAGTTGGTGGAACTCTGGAGAATTCTCCCTACTTCGTTTCGGTCGGTGCAGGGATATGCCGGCGTCGTTGCTGGAGCCTTCCACCCCGTCCAGTTGATCGATTGGGTGGTGCCCACCTTTTTCGGACGGATCGATCGCTTGGGAGCGGACGAGTTCTGGGGGCACGCCTTCTTCAGTGGCGGACTGCCTCTCTTCCTGAGCCTCTCTCCGGGGTGGTTGGCGTTGGTCCTCTGGTTCGGAGGTCGGTGGAAGAGCCCCGCCGTCCGGTGGGGCGCCGTGTGTGTGACCTTGGGCATGGTCGCGAGTCTCGGCGTCGTGGGCGGCTTGCCGGGCTTCCTGGGGGCGGGCGGACTCTTTCGCTTTCCCGTCAAGGCTTGGTTTCTCGTTGCGCTTGGAGGCGCAGTATGGGGGGGCGCAGCCTTCGAAGGCCTTCTCCAGCCGGAGGAACCAGGGCAGCTGAGACGCGTAGGCTGGGCGTGGGGAGCACTGCTTCTTCTCGTCGGTTCGGGCGCCCTCCTCCTG
>JAIOJS010000528.1 GCA_019911795.1 Thermoanaerobaculia bacterium
GTTTGGCGGCGTTGGGTTGGCGTATCTTCTCGGCGTCGACACCCGAATCGGCGCCGCCTTGGTCGCTTGCCTCGCCGCGCTCTATCTGACGGGCAGGACAGAGGGGCGAGGGCGGTCCCACGATGCCCGCATCGGGGTGCTTTGGGCGGTGGGGATGGCGGTCGGCATGGTGTGTCTTTCCCGCACTCCAGGCTACAACCCGGACCTGGTGGCGTACCTCTTTGGCGACATCCTCGCCATTCGATCCAGCGATCTGGTGGCTCTCGCCTCCCTGACTCTTCTCGCCCTTCTCTTCTTTGGGTGGCGCTATCGCGAGCTGGTAGCGACCGCTTTCGATCCCGGCTACGCGGCCGTGCAGGGTGTGGCGGTACACCGACTCAACACCCTGCTGATGTTGCTGATCGCCCTGACCGTCGTCGTCCTGATCCAGGTGGTCGGCATCATCCTGGTCATCGCCCTGCTCACCGTGCCTCCCCTGATCGGTCTTCGGCTCGCCAAGAGCTTTCTCGGCGTTGTGGTGATCGCCGCCATCGCCGGAGCGGGTGTCACCCTCTTCGGGCTGGCCGGATCGTACGCATGGAACCTTCCCAGCGGACCCGCCATCGTCCTCCTCGGAGCAGCAGTTCTCGCCCTGACCCAGGCGGCGGATCACTGGTGGAAACAGCGCGCTCGGACGTAGGTCGGCTCCACCTTGCCCAAGCCAGCTGCTAGCGCTGCACCTTGGGCACCCACGCCGTCGTGCGGCCCGCCACGGTCAGGTGCTCGACGGGGTCCCCGGCCGCGGTCGTCACGTCTTTCTGTCGACCCCAGCGGCGGTGAAAAAGCCACTCCGAGGGGAACCTCTTCTTCTCCGCATCGACGTCCACCGCCACCTCGACGACCCGTCGAAGCGCTCGCCGAAGAGACTCAACTTCCGCTCCCGAAAGATCTGGCACCCCTCTCCTCGGGTCGATCTCGGCCTGGAAGAGCACTTCATCCGCTATCCAGTTGCCCACCCCCGCCGCGAAGCGCTGATTGAGCAGGAGACCCTTGATGTTCCCCTTGCGCTCGGACATCAAGGCGCGAAACTCCTCTTCATTCGGCATCTCCAAGAGCGGGTCGAAACCCAGTCTCGACACCGGAGGCTCGGTGGCCGGGTCCTCACGCAGGCGGATCCGTCCCAGTCGGCGTGCGTTCGTCATCACCGTCTCCCCTCCGTCGTTCAGGTGCAGGTGGATCTTGGTGAACCGAGGCGGCCACTGCGGGTCAGGTGACCGCGCCGAGGAGGCGAGGGGGAGAACGACCTGATCGGGGATCCGAAAGGATCCGGTCATGCCAAAGTGGAAGATTGGCCAGGGTCGCTGGTCCAACTCAAACCAGAGGTATTTGCCCTTGCGATGGACCGCCTCGACCCGACGGCCATGCAGGGCCTTCTCGACAGCTCGAGGCGCGACGCCTTCGAAGACGATGGAGTCGTCGTCGCAGGAGACGCGCTCGATCGTGCGCCCCACCACCACCGCGGAAACCCGTCGGCGGGAGCGTTCGACCTCGGGAAGCTCAGGCATGAAACCGCTCTCGCTCCGCTAGCCCGGGTCAGGAATATCCAAACATCACGGCCGCCGCGAGGGCGATCGAACCGAGCACGAAGAACTTCGCCATCAGTGGGAGGATGAACCGCAACCAGCGGTCGAACGGTACGCCGGCGATCGTCAGCATGCCGACCAATACCGCGCTGGTGGGGATCATGATGTTGGTGAATCCGTCGCCAAACTGGAAAGCCAGCACGGCGACCTGCCGCGGAATCCCCACGAGATCCGCCAGCGGTGCCATCAATGGCATCGTCACGTAGGCCTGTCCACTCCCCGACGGGATGAAGAAGTTGATGATCGACTGGACAAAGAACATCCCGACCGCGGCGAAGGTCCCGCCCATCGCCTGCAATGGCTGAGCGATGCCGTGGATAATGGTATCGATCACCTGTCCGTCGTCAAGCACTACCTTGATCGTGCGAGCGAACCCGACCAATAGGGCGGTAGTGGTTAGTTCGGTGGCCCCGATGCCAAACTGACGAGCGATCTCGCTGGGCCCCATCTTGGCGACAATGCCCATGATGATTGAGAGGGCGAGGAAAACGGCGCCCATGGGACCTAGGTACCACTCCCACAGCTTGATACCCACCACCAGTCCTACGATGGCGAGGATGAGGATAGCCAGCACGGCCCCGTGAGTCCTCGTCAGATTCGGACTAGGTCGAGGCTTGAGCGACTCAGGGACCTCGATATCGGCAACCAGGCTCGCCTTGGGATCCGCCTTGACCTTGGATGCATAGCGCCAGAGATGATGGAACCCAACGGCAAAGAACACGACCGACAGCAGCACGCGGTACCCCATGCCGGACCCCGGCTGCAGCTGCGCTACCTCCTGGGCGATCATCACCGTGAAGGGGTTCATCGCAGCGGCGCCGTAGCCCACTCCC
>JAIOJS010000529.1 GCA_019911795.1 Thermoanaerobaculia bacterium
GACGGTTCAGGAGCTCCTCGGGTACGTGCCGATAGGCCAGCCGCCGCAGCAGGGCCTTGAGCGCGCCGCCGGCCATCTGAGGCCCGGACGGCATGCGGGCGGCGACGGCCGCCACCTCGTGATCCAACAAGGGACAGCGCACCTCGAGCGAATGGGCCATCGATGCTCGGTCCACTTTGGTCAAAACGTCGTCGGTGAGGTAGTGGCCGAGATCGGCAAAGCGACAGCGGTCGACGAAGGGAAGTTCTCCGTAGCGGTCGAAGTCACTGGCGAGACGTTGCGCCACCGCGGGACCCAAGGCTTCCTGGACGGCGGGGGTCAAGAGCTTCAGGTAGACCGGCGAGAAGCCCAGTGCGTGGAGATACAGCTCGGCGTCGCGGTGAGACAAACGGTCTAGCGCCCGGCCGATGTAGGTGCCACGCGGCAGGAGACGGGCGGTCATGCCCGCCAACCGACGCCCCAGTGGGCCGACGCGCTCCCCCCATTGCACCAGCGTCTCGGACTGGGCGTACCGGGTGTAGCCGAAGAACAACTCATCGCCGCCATCGCCGGAGAGAGCGACGGTGACGTGGCGGCGGGTCATCTGCGAGAGGTAGTAGGTGGGGATCGCTGAAGCGTCTCCGTACGGTTCGTCGTAGGCCCTCACCAACTGAGGAAGAATAGCGACCGCGTCGGGACGCACCTGCTCACTGAGATGCTCAGTTCCCAGCACCTTCGCCACCGCGGCGGCGTGCTGGGACTCGTCGTAGTCGTTCTCCTCGAAGCCGATGGCAAAGCTACGGACGGGACCGCTCGCATGCCGCACCATGTGTGCCACCACCAAACTGGAATCGATCCCGCCGGACAGGAAGGCTCCGAGGGGCACGTCGGCGATCATCCGCAGCCTTACCGCCTCGCTGATCGTCGCTTCGAGCTCGTCGAGCCAGATCTCAGGGTCCAGGTCGGGCTCAGGACGGGGCTCGAAGGACCAGTAGCGCCGGATCCGAAGATCTCTCGGTCCTTCCAGATCGAGGGTCAAGGTGTGGCCGGGAAGGAGACGGCGGATCTCTACATAGGCCGTGCGGTCCCCCGCTGTGTGGCCCCAGACCATCGCCTCCCCCAGCCCAGCCGGGTCGAGCTCACGGGAGACTGCCGGATGCGCCAACAAGCCCTTGATCTCCGACGCGAACAGCAGACCGTACTGGTTCGCCGAGTAGAACAGCGGTTTCAGTCCAAAACGATCTCGGGCGAGGAAGATCACCCCGCGGCGCCGATCCCACAAGGCGAAGGCGAACTGCCCCCTCAGTCGCTCGACCAGTCCCTCTCCCCATTCCTCCCAGCCGTGCACGAGGGCCTCGGTGTCCGAATGGGAGCCGAAGACGTGGCCGGCCTCAGCGAGCTCGCGGCAGAGTTCACGATAGTTGAAGATCTCCCCGTTGAAGATCACCGCCACACTACCGTCCTCGTTGAACAGAGGCTGATCCGCCGCGCTCGACACGTCGATCACCGAGAGACGACGATGACCCAGTCCAACGTTCTCGTCGACCAGCTCTCCAATGGCATCGGGACCGCGATGAGCCAGGCTGTCGCGCATCGCGCGCAGTTCGTCGACCTCGACCCGCTCTCCCGGCGCACGCACGATCCCGGCGATACCGCACATGGCTCTAACTTCCCCCCGCCCGCTCGGCGCTCGACGACGCCTCGGCCAGTAGCTTCTCCCACTGGGGCATAACCACCGCGAGATCGAAGAGAGACCGAGCCCGCTCCGCCGCTGCAGAACCCGCGGCTGCCCTGCGTCGAGGGGATATCAGCCAACCCTCCACTGCCTCTACCAGCCCCTCGACCTCTCCGATCGCGGCGAGACTCCCGGTGACGCCATCGTCGATGATCTCACTCGGGCCGTAGGGACATCGGGTCGCGACCGCGGGCAGTCCAAGCCCCTGCGCCTCGATCAGGGCGTTGGGTAGGCCCTCGAAGTCGGAGGTCAAGAGGAAGAGGTCGGCGTGACGCATCAGTGGGAAGGGATTGTCACAGAAGCCGAGCCAATCGACCACCTCCGAGACCCCGAGTTCGGTCGCCAACCTTCGAAGTTCCGGCTCGAGCGGGCCTCGACCGAGTACCCAGAGCCTGACCGGCCGGCGCCGTTGCAACTGGGACAAGACTCTCAAGGCTACGTCGACCCTCTTCTGCTCGCTGAGCCGTCCGACGACGAGGAGAACCATCTCGTCGGCTTCACGACGGGCCCCTGACGGCAACTCACCCTGGGCCAGCAAGTCGAGGCTCCGAAAGTCGGTCGGATTCGGTATTGAGCGAACCCGTCCCGAGGTCCCGAGATAGCGCTGTTCGACCGCCGTCGCCATCTCCTTCGAGTTGCTCACCAGCGCGGTCGCCCAGGGGTAGGCCCACGCCGCTAACCAACTCTGCGGCCAACGGTCGCCGACTTCCGGAGCCAACCCGATGCGGGCGATCCAGGGGACTCCGCGCCGCCCTCGCGCCGCCGCGACCAGACAGCTGGTGGACAGCACGTTGGAGACCACGACATCGACCGCTGGAGCCGTGCGTAGGCGCTTTCTCAGAGACCAAGCGACCCGAGGGAGATTTTGCAGTCCCCGGTAGCCATGGGTCGTCACGTCGACGTCCGGAGCCACGGGATAACCCAATCCGTTGCTCGCCACAAAGATCTCGGACCGAAACTCCCGCGGATCGAGATGGCTCGCCAGGGTCGCTGCGAAACGCTCCGCTCCACCGGTGGTCAGGCTGTGGGTCACGACGAGGACGCGACGGGGCTCGCTCGGAGCGGTCACCGTCGAGGTCGACGACACCTAGGGATCCTCGTCGGGGAGGATCTCGCTCGCGACGAGCGGATCTCCGGTCTCTGGAGCCGCGATCTCCGACTCGACCACCTCGATCTCGATGCGATGCGGAGAGCCCCGTGGGTGGTCCGAGAACCAACCGACGAACTCGTAGACCGGGTCCAGCTCCAGGGTGTAGCGTCCTGCCGTCATCGGCGCCTCGACCCTCTGTTCCTGACGCAACCACCGACTCGGCTCCACCGCCTCCGCCAGCTCGGTACGTAGACCCTCGGTCGCTACGCCGGAAGCATCGACCCAGCGGTAGGCCAGTCGAACCCGCGCCGCATGACGCACCGGCCAGGTCTGCCCACTCAGGTTCTTCACCTCGATGGCGACGGAGAACTCCTCCCCCGTGCTGACCATGGCGGGGGCATCCACGGAGCCCCACTCGAGTCCCCAGACATCCGCCTCGATCTCTTCGAGCTCTCCAAGGTAAGAGATCTCTGCTCCTACGAAAAAGGACTCTTCGTAGGACGGGTTTGCATTGAAGTAGCCACAGCTGTTCGGCGGCATCTGGCGGTGCCAACCGCGGATCCGACCGGTCGATGCCTCAACCTCCAAGCGGTAGCGGATCGGATCTTCCGCATCGAGCGCCGGAACCTCTAGCACGACGCGCTGAGCGGTGGCTTCCTCCCCAAAGGAAAGACTCTGTCTCGACCCACCGTCAATCGCCAACGACACTCGATTGCCCGGGGCCTCGCTGGAGACCAGGAAGACCGGTTGATGGAGTGGCTCCGGACCCCGAAGCCACAGCTCGGTTTGGCTCGCCCCACGGACCCAGGCGCTTGCCCCGCGGGGTAGGAAAAGATCTTTGCGCCCCTTCATGCGAAGGCCCGACACCTCGGTGTCGTGGTAGCCAGGAACCTCGCGGAGGGTCTGCTCCAGCGGGAAGTAGGGATAGGGGAAGTTGCGCACGTGGGACTGCAGGGTCGGCTCCGGCCCGCTGCGGGAGAAGGGGGAGAAGACCAGAGGGCCGAGAAGGAGACCGCCAAGACCCCAGGTGATGGGGAGAAACCAACGCTTCGGAATGCGGGTGACGAGGAAGAGGAAGGCGGGATAGGCGTTGACGAAGTAGCGATTGCCGACAAATCCGCCCCCACCCTGCCAATTGCGCGGAATGAAGATGAGGAAGAAGAGGGCTACCACCAAGATCCCGAGCAAGAGCCCCCAACGCTCGCTCCGTCGGCGAGTAGCCAGCGCAAACAGAATCAGGGCCGCGAGGGCAAAGGGGAAATAGAGGAAGAGTCCGGTGTGACGACCGACGAGAAAGTAGGTCGCGTTCGCGGTCAGGGTCGGAGGATCTACCGAGGGGATACGGAAGAGCCAGCTCCAGGCGCCACCGGTGGGGCGGTCTTCATCGGGGGCGGCTCCACCCTCCGGGCCGGGTCCAATCGGCACCACCCCCGGCTCGCAGACGGTCACCCCTTGCCGCTTGACCCCGAGGTACGGAGTGGGATGACCGGTCAGAGCTACCGCGACGCCGACGACCAGCCCGAGCGCAACGGCCGCAGCGAGGACCCAAAGCACGACGGCTTTGAAGCGTCGCTCGACGAGCAGCAGGATCAGAGGACCGAGTCCGAGCGCAGCGAGAATTGGTTTGTTGTACACCGCCGGCGCGAGCGCCGCCCCCGACAGTAGGACCCAGGTCCAGGGTAGTTCGAGCCGACGTCGGGTTCGGTGGAAGGCGAAGAAAAGACACGCACACACCGAGGCCATGTTGAAGACCTCGGGCTGCAACCAGAAGACGTACGAGAAGCCTGCACTGAGTAGGAAGAACCCGGCGGCGAAGAGGGCCGGACCACTCCCCTCGCCGAATCGCGACAGGTAGAGAGCTCCCATCCAAACCATGGAGACGAGCAGGAGCATGTTGAAGAAGACGAGTCCATTGGCACCCTGGAAGCGAACGAACGGAGCGGCAAAGAGCGAGTAGATGTAGGGCTTGCCGTACAGCACCGTGTGCCAGCCGTCGTTGGTCATGGCGATCAAGTTGGTGATCGGGCGAAACGGGAACTCGTCGAAGGCGCGGTCGACGTCCTCCACCCCGAGTTCGAGATCGCCATCGTGGGCCAGACTCTGCGCCATCATGAAGTAGGCCGCCTCGTCGGCCTTGAGGCTCGACGGCACTCCCGGCGTCACCAGGGTCAAGGGCACGGCGAGGAGAAAGAACGAGACGGCCAGAAGCACCTGGTGGACGGAGCGCGTCATGGCAGCTGAGTGTAGCGGATTCCTCGCTCGGCTCGTGCTACATTGAGCGCTGCCAAGGGGGCGGAGGACGACCACCGAGCGCGGGCTCGAGCGCCACCCAACCCCAAGAATCCAAAACGACATCCCTACCGGAGCCCTGACGCCTTGATCTCGAGTCTTCGCTCATCCACGCCGTTCCGAGGTCGCCCCCTCGGTCAAACCCCCATGTCCAGTCAGCTTCGGCCCCTCCTGGGAACATCCCAACGAACAACTCCTCGAACGACCCTCGGCCTCGCTGCTCTGATTCTCTGTGGCCTGGTTGTCACCGGCTGCCCTTCGTCGACGCCGGAGGGGCCGCCGCGGCACGTGTTCCTGATCACCGTAGACACTCTCCGCGCCGACCATCTCTCGGCCTATGGCTACCCCCGCGAGACCTCGCCACGACTGGCCGAGATCGCCGGGGAGGGAGTGCTCTTCGAGCGCGCGGTGGCGCAATGGCCCAAGACCGGGGTGTCCTTCGCCTCGATCTTCACCGGGCACTTCCCCCAGAGCACCGGCCTGACCCACAAGGCAGCCCTGCGTATTCCCGATGCCTACTTCACGCTCCCTCAAGCGATGCAGCGTCTCGACTTCGACACCGTCGCGGTGGTGTCCAATGGTGTCCTCAGCGAACGACTCGGCTGGAACCGGGGGTTCGATGAGTACGCCGAAACCGGGAAGCTCGCCCCCGAGTCCTCGCCCGACCCCTTGGAATACCGCCGCTGGCTCAATGCGCGAGTGGTCAACCAGCTCGCCCTCCCCCTTCTCGAACGACACCGCGAGGCGGATCGTC
>JAIOJS010000530.1 GCA_019911795.1 Thermoanaerobaculia bacterium
GTGTGGAGATCCGAAGTGCAGTCGGGGAGTTTCTGGCCAGATGGAGATCCCGTACGTGGCTACCCCCTCGTGGTCCTCGGCACGTCGCTGCGACGTGAACTGTTTGACGACGCCAACGCGCTCGGCCAAACGGTCCGCATCGGCGGGATGAGGTTTCGGGTCCTCGGCATCATGGAGCCCAAGGGCAGTCTGCTCGGTATCGACCTCGACGATACGGCCTTCATTCCGGTGGCCACCGCGCAGCGCTTGTTCAATCGCGACGAACTGTTCGAGGTCGATCTCATCTACGGCGACGCAGCGGACAGCGAACGAGTGGTGGAAGCGGTCCGCTCGTTGCTGACCGATCGACACGATGGGAACGAGGACTTTACGATCACCACGCAGGCCGCCATGCTGGAGGTCTTCGGCAATGTCATGGGGGTGATCACCATGGCGGTCGGCGCCATCGCGGGCATTTCGTTGCTCGTCGGCGCCATTGGAATCCTGACCATGATGTGGATCGCGGTCGGCGAGCGGGTTCGTGAGATTGGGTTGATTCGAGCCCTCGGCGCCACCCGTCGTCAGGTGCGGTTCCTATTCCTTGGCGAAGCGTCTCTGCTCGCTGCGGTCGGAGGAGGACTGGGACTTCTCACCGGCCTCGGACTCTGTGTTCTCTTACGTCGCCTGGTTCCTGGCCTTCCGATCCAGACGCCGCCTCAGTTCGTGGTCGCCGCCCTCGTGGTGAGCGTAGCGACGGGACTCCTGGCGGGGGCTCTCCCGGCTCAGAGAGCGGCGAGCCTAAAACCGATCGAGGCGCTTCACACGGAGTAGGGGGGCTCCAGAGCTGGAAAACGTGTTGCTTTCGGCGGGCTACTTCGGCCACAGTTCGGCAAAGCGAACCGCGAGGCGAGGCCCGGTTCCCGCGTCCTCGTGCTTGAAGAAGACGGAGAGCTGTTCCCAGCCCTGGGACGAGAGCCTCTCGATCCAGGACTCCAGGCCCGGGCCGTCGTACTCCTCGCGGCGCAACCGGGCGTAGCCGTAGGAGGAGGTCTTGACCACCGGGGGATCCTCGATCTTCTCGGTGTCCGACACCACCAGGGCCAGGTCGGCGTCGGCCAGGACGGTGTAGACCGAGTCGTCGAACCAGCTGGAACTACGGAACTCGAAGGCGGCTCGAGTCCCAGTCGGAAGGAGGGCTACGAAGTCCCGCAGCCGTTCGACGTCCTTCTTGAGATAAGGCGGAAGCTGGAAGAGAAACGGGCCCAGTCGCGATCCGAGGCGATTCGAAACCTCGAGAAAGTAGGCGAGCTCGTCGTCGACCTCCTCGAGTTTCTTGAAATGAGTGATCTTTCGCGAGGCCTTGAGGCTGAACTCAAAGGTGTCGGGAACCTGTTCGCTCCAGCCGTCGAGAAGCTTGGCGCTTGGCATGCGGTAGAAGGTGTTGTTGATCTCGACCGCAGGCAGGCGCTCGGCGTAGTAGGACAGCATCCCCTTGGCCGGGAGCTTCTCGGGGTAGAAGCTCCCCTTCCATTCCGCGTAGGAGAAGCCACTGGTTCCGGTACGAAGCTCAGTGCGACGACTCTCTACCATGGTTAGGAGTTTGACCCGCCCGGGTCCTCCTCGGCAAGAAGGTCCTCCAAGACCTCTGTCATCTCAGCCACCAAACGCTGATGATGGATGCCGGTACCGGGACCGGCAAACCCGGAGTGGATGCGCCGCACCTTGCCGTCGCGTCCAATGAAGACGGTGGTGGGGTAGGCGAGGACGGCGGAGAGATCGGGCACTGTGGCGCCGGCCAACTTCTTGTCGCTCAGTCCGGCCAGGAGAAGAGGGTAGGTGATGCCGTGACGCTGAGCGAAGCGGCGCAACATGCCGCGATCCCGCGGGACGTCGCCGGTGTACTCGTAGGCCAGGCCTACCACCTCGAGCCCGTTTTCGGCATGCTGCTGGGCCCACTTTGCGAGGAGAGGAGCCTCGTCATTGCAGTTCGGACACCAGGAACCGAAGAGGTTGACGAGGACGACTCGGCCTTGGAACCGATCGTCATCGTAGCGGACCAGGTTGCCGTCGAGGTCCTCGAACTGAAAGCGGAAGATCCCCTCGGGATTGACCAGCGAGACCTGAGTCCAGGGATCGGGAAGATCGGAATCCGTGGCGGCGGTCGCGGCGTCGAGAGGCGTGGCTGTCCACGTCGCGTGGTAGGTGTCGCGCGACCAGAAGTCCCCCTGGAGACTTCCGTCCTCCTGTCCCGTCGCGTGGAAGAGGAAGGCGTGGGCCCCATCGAAGGTCGAAAGGCTGAGGACCCCTTGGCGCCAGGCACCTTCGAGGTAGCGGTAGTCCCCCGTTGGGGTGAGGAAGGTGCCGGTGACGCGGCCGTCGACCTCCGAGAACTCGGCTCTAGCGGGCTCGCTCCCGTCCTCGTCGGTGAAGACGACGCTCCAGGCCCCGTCGAGGTCGAGCCGGATGCCGGACTCGTCCGGCAACCCAAAGCGCTCTATCGGCTCGCTGACTCGCTCGGCCCGAAAGGCCATCGTGGTGGTGTGCTGAGGGTAGGTTCTCGTCCAGGAGCCGCGGAGGGTACCGTCCTTCGAGTCGGCCACCAGTGTCGAATCAAACCAGGAGAAATCCAGCGTAGCTAGACCTTCCTCCTGACGCACGGTGCTAAACGGCGCTCTCTCGTCGGCATTGAGGATCCAACCCGAAAGGCCAGGTCCCGAGGTCTCGATCAGAATACCAAAGGGAAGCTCTCCGCCGGGCGAGGCCAGGGTTCCGCGCCAAGTCCCGGTCAGGTCAGCGTTGTTGTCGACCACCGCTTGTGGGGTGGGAGGTGCCGGTGGTTTGCTACAGCTTGCGACCGACAGGCCGAGGACCCAAACAAGGGACCAGACTAGGTTGGGGTTGCCAGTTCGGTTCAATCGGCTGGACCCATGGCAGCTGGCGCTAGTTGGGCCCGCAGGCGCGCCAGGGGGCCTCGGCTCGAAGCGGCTTCGCAGCGCTTACCGTCCAGCAGGATGGCATCGAGTTCTGGGTCGCGCCCGAGAAGGGCTTCCAGCTGACCTCGGATGGCGGCCGGCAGGAAAGAGGGAGGAGGCTCGCGTTGGAAGAGCTCCCGGTAGGCCTCGAGGACACGACGGCGGTCGTGTTCGACCAACTCTTCCCGCTTGTTGACCTCCATGAACAGATCAGCGGTGGTCTGGAGGTCCTTCCACAGGACTCGACGATCCTCCTCGGCCCCCGATGCTTGGCTCTCCAACGCGGCGAGAATTCTCTTTTGAAGCTCGCGAATTCGTCGCCGATCGTCGATGCGTAGTAGCGAATACACCCGCAGGTTTCGCAGGGCCGCGATGTGGGTGGCAATCCCGTTGAGGGAACGTACGAGCTTGGCGCCGCTGGGGCTACCCGCCCGTTCCATCGCGCGGCGGAAGAGTGCGTACTGCCGGCGGATCACCAGGGAGTCCTCGAGGTTGAGTCGGATCTGCTGGTCGGCGGGCAGACCCTCGACCTCCCGGATGCAGGCGTTGACCGCGATGAGGGCGCGTTCCGACCGCCCGAGACCGGCGTCGGCATAGCTGAGGACCTTCCACACCATGTTGGCGGCCAGGGAGCCGAGGAGAGCGTCGCGGATGGCCAGCAGCTCGCTGCGGCTCATGTAGGCGAGATCGGCGACATCGCTGGGGACGGAATCCTCCCGACGGTTCGCGATCGCGGAGGGCTTTGGTGGTGTCTCGTGCTCGTGTGCCGCTATCTGGTCGTAGTAGTGTTGGATGTCCTCTAGGACTTCGACGGCCTCTTCGAGGACGAGGCAGACCGAGGTTGCGAGATCGCGATCGACCGTCAACCCGGTATCGTCAAGAATCTGAAACTTCTCTTCGCGGTTGCGTTCGATCAACGACGCGACGCGATGGAGAAGCGAATGTGGAGTGGTGGTCATCGTGGTGGGCAGCTGCAACAGTTCCACGCCTCAGGTTCCGAAAAGACTGTCGATCTGTGTTCGAACCGATTCTCGACCCGGTTCAAAGGCAGGTCTCCGAGACATATCTTCGAGAGATGATCTTTTCTACCCGGAGAGCATAGCAGAATAGCCAGCTAGGACTCCTCTGATCGATGAGGCAGGTGCTGACCAGTACCGCCGTACTACTCGGCTTCGAGCTCTTCCAGCATGGAGGCCGCGTTGACGTTGTCCGGGTTGAGAGCGAGGGAGCGCCGGTAGTTCTCGATGGCCTCCTGTCGGTTTCCCGCTGCTTTTTGCGCTTCGGCGAGACTGTCCCAAACGTTGAAGGACTCTGGAAAGAGCTCGGTATTCATCTCGAAGATCGCCATCGCGGCGTCGCCATCTCCAGCTTGGAGCTGTGAGTATCCAAAGCCGTTGAGGATGATCTCATACGGCGACCCCGGGCGTCGCTGCATGAAGTCACGCACCGCGCGATGGGCCGCCTCGATGTCATCCTTCGCATACTGGTCCAGGAAGCTTTCTTGGAGGGTCGGAAAGGCGAGACGGCGCAGGGTGCTCTTCGGAGTCAGGCGGCCGGAGAAGCGCTCGCTCCAGGGGTTTAGGTAGTCGTTGGTATAGAGAAGGTTGCGGACGCGATCGTAGGCGATGCCATTGGGAGTAGAGAACTGAGCCTGAGCGCCTTGCTCTGCGTCAGCCTCTCCAAAGGCCCCGGTTCCGGCCGCGGGGAATACCTCCCCGGTGGGGTCGATTCGAAACACGCGATTGCCGCGAAAGCCGGTAGCGTAGAGATCCGGGCCGACCCACACCACGTGACCGTTGCCGCCGCCAGGAAGCGTTGCGAACAGTACTGCGTTGCCTTCCGAGTCGATCTTTGACGCTCGACCGTCGGCGAAGTTGACCACGTACAGATTGCCCTGATCGTCTCGGGTGATGCCGTTCGGACAATTGAAGAGATCTCCCGAAGCAAAGCTCTTGACCTGGCCATCGAGGGAGATCTCGACGATCTCGTTGGTTCGGCAGTTACAGGCGAAGACGCGGCCGTCCTCGGCCACGACAACTCCCACCGGACCCTGCAACCCCGAAGCAAAGGTCGAAGTGGATCCGTCACGAGCGATCCGCGTGATCGAGTTGCCGTTGAAGTTGGCCTGCAGGAGAGAACCGTCGGCGGCAATGGCATTGCCCGAGGATCCGTACAGGGTATCGGCGAAGACCTCGACCTCTCCCTGAGGTGAGATCTTCCAGACCTTCTCGCCGAAGTCGGCCACGTAGACGAAGCCCAGGGCGTCGACGCTGACACCACCCACCGAGCCGCTGAGATCGGGGGCGAGGGTCGAGACGCGCAGGTTGGTCTCCGCAGAGGCGCTTGTTGCGAGCAAACACCAGCACAGAAGGACCAACAGTCCGTGGCCACGGGGTTTCATCATCGGGTTCATTCGCCTGATCCTCCACATTGAATGGTTGTTCAGATACGAGGGTCAGGCGCAGAAGTTCGTCCTGCGATGGGCTTGCGTCCAAATATCGCGGTCGGAAGGTCGAATCTCGCGACGAAACCCGTCGGAGACTAGCGCCTCAGGTCCAGCGCCTCAGTTCCAGCTCGTCAGGTCACCAGACTCGAAGCCGTCCTCGAAGAGTAGCCCTTCGAAATGAACTCGGTAGTAGGTCCACCACAGGCTCTCGGCGACACCCATGTAGCCCGTCGTACTAAGGTGGATACAGTCGCCTCCGCCCAGCATGGCCTCGATCGGACTCGGTAGGGTGGAGTCCCCTGGGGGGAGAAGAGTCCCAGGGGGTATCGGGGGCATCGCATCGGGGAAGCCAAAGAGATACTGCATCAATCCCCAGTGCGTGCGAACTTGGACCCGGGGGTGGCCGAGGAGGGTCTGCTCGAGGTAGCTCGAGAAGGAGAGGACGGCATCGTTGAGGGTTGTGGTGTCCGGTTTGCCCATCGCACCAAACTGATCATCGCAGTAGAGAACTCCGAACACGCCGTCGTAGTCCTCATAGTTGGAGTAATCGTAGAGGCTCACCAGGATCTCGAGGTCTGGATTCAGCGTCGTGAGGTGGTCGAGGACCACTTCGATATCCTCGGCGATCCGTTCCGCGACGGCTTGGGGATCGGGGATCCCCACGAACCAGCCATCCGGAGCGCCATCGAGGAAGTCATTGCCCCCAAGTGTCAACTGGACGATCTCGATCTCCGGGTTGGCGGCCAAGGCGTCGGTGATCTTCTGCAGTTCGGCTGGATCGTTCCATTCGGCGGCCGTCGAACCGACGATGGTCGTCGTCGTACCCTCCTCGAGGATCTCCGGATGCCCGTGCGCGGCGAAGGTGTCCCGCAGGGAACGGTCTTGCCACATGAAGTAGGCCCAGCTGTCTCCCACCAGCAGTACTCGCGGCTCCTGGGCCGTCGCCGGCGTGGCCGCGAGGATGAAGAGGAGGGCGCAAAGGATCGACAGCAGGGGCCGTCGCAGGGGTTGATTCGGGTGGGAGGGGACAACGGGCATCGGAG
>JAIOJS010000531.1 GCA_019911795.1 Thermoanaerobaculia bacterium
GTAGATTAAAGATACCCATGAGAACCTATACGTTTCTCGGTCGCGTTTCGCCTACCGGCACTCCCTAGCCTCTACTCCTGATCCTCGCTCGGAGCTTTGGGCTGATCGTCGAGCACCTCTTCCATCGAGGCCGCCGGCAGGCGTCGCTTCGCCCCCTCCCCCCGCTCCAGGGTGTAAAGGATGTCGGCGCTCGTGCCGTTTCCTGTCTCTCCTTCGAGGGTGAGCTTGTCGTTGAGCAGATAGCGAATGCGGAAGGTGTTGACGGCGTCGAACAGGCCGATGCCGTAGCCGACGAAGAGCCGGGGCGAAAGGTACTTGCCCAGAACCAGGGAGGCACTCTCCAGACCATCCTCGGCCTCGATCCGGGCTTCCTCCAGACCGTAGCGGGCCGAAATCCGCTCACCCAAGAGGTTGCCACCCTTGATCCCGAGAGCGGTGGCGGCGTTCGCCAGCAGACTGCCGTCCGAATCTCCCTGTCCCACCTGAGCGATCGGCTTGCCCAGGAGGACGTACGAGAGCTGGTCGCTCTGGGACATCGAGGGTTCGGACCAGAGGGTCACCACCGGCCGACTCAGGGTGCCGGTGGCATCTAGTCCCGCCACCACGCCGTCGTCGGCACGGCGAGAGGCGCGCAGGTCGATGCCGGGATCGGTGACCGGTCCCGCGAACACCAAACGGCCGCGTTCCAAGGTGAGATCCTGCCCGTAGGCCTGAAAAGTACCCTTGTTCAGCTCGAGCTGACCGGTTGCCGACGTGGGCCGGCCGGGTTCCTCGACTAGCAACAAGCTGCCGGTGGGCTCGGCCGCGAGACCGAGGACGTCGACCTTGACGTCGGCACCCAGGGCGACCCGCACGCGGGCCTCGAAGGCGGTGGCTCTCTCAGACGTGGTCGTCACGGCGTCGGGTCCGACGAAGACCACGTCTCGGGAGCTGGCCACGGCGCCGCCTTCGACCCGCTTCTCCACCTCCAAGTTGGCTTCCGGTATCAGCACTTCACCGGCCAACCGAGCCACGGCACCGTCGTAGGTCAGGGTCAGGTCGGGGCTGGCCAGAACTCGAATCTCCTCGGTATCGATCAGCTCGAACCTTTGGCCGTTCACCGCAAGGCGAGCCGGGCTCTCGGTACTTGGGGAGATCGGCACCGTGCCGACCAGTTCGATGGTGCCGTCGCCGGAACGTACGCTACCGCTCAGTGCGATCGGCTCCCGGCCAACTCCCAAGGCGGTGAACGAAAGGTCGCGTAGCTCCAGTCCGTACTCTGGATAGTCGAGCGTAGCCTCTTTCAATCGCGCCCCACCCCGGATTTCGGGGGAGGCCGTGGTGCCGGCGACGGTGAGGTCGGCGTCGAGCTGCCCGCCGACGTTCCGCACCCCGTCTACCAACGCCTGGACAATGGATAGGTCGGCCAGGTCAACGGTCAACCGGCCTCGGATCTCCTGAGATTCCGCCGATTCCGCGGAGACCGCAAATCCCGGCAGCTCCAAGTGACCATCAACCCTTCCCACGTCCACCAGCACCAACGCCAAGTCGGCGGTCACCCCAGCGGTGCCCGCGATCGCGGTGATCGAGGCCTCCTGGTAGTGCAACCGCTGCTCTCGCTCGCTTGCGACCGGATAGACCACCTCGCCGGGGCCGGGAATCAACCGGGCCGAGCCCTCGATCTGACCGTCAGCGTTGGCCCGAGCGGCGACGGTGCCGTTCAGGTTGCCGGAGACTTCCACGTCCGGTGGCAGGAAGCCGCTCAGCAGGGATAGGGGAACGTCGGTCAGACGGGCGTCGGCCCTCCAGCCGGTGGCCGCAGTCCACTCTCCTTCGGCGCAGACTCGACCCTGGCCCGCCCAGCAGAAGTCGCTCAGGTTGATCTCTTCGGAGGATGCGATAAGTCCGGCGGGGCCAGCCAGGTTCCAGGTCCCGAGTCGAGAATCCGTTCCGGTGGAAATACCGAGACGATCTAGCCGATCGACATCCACGTCGAGCCTGGTCATGCGGCCGCGCCAGATGCGGGGGGCGGGCGCGTTGCTCTCGGACTCCTCCACGGTGGCGTCGAGCCCACCCGAGAGCGCCAAGCGGACTACCGCCCCGTCGTTGCCGTCCTCTTCCGGGAAGAGATCGAGGGTCGCCGTGTGCATCCCCTGGGTGCCCGCGCCGGTGAGGACCACGCGGTCCGCCTGGACGGTTCCAAGGTCGACCCTCGTGGCGGTCAGGTCGAGATCGATCGGTCCGTCGTCCGAAAGGTCCACCTTCGACTCGAGGTCGAGGCGGCCGACCCTATAGTCCTGATCCGAAAGATGGTCCTGATAAGACAGCGACTCGCCCTGAGCGCTCAGGGCAACCTTCAAGGCATCCGCCGGACCCACGACGGTGGCGTCCACCCGCAGCGTGCCGGAAATGCCGTCGAGGGCGACGGCCAGATTCGGGGCGTCCAGGCGGAGCGTCAGATCATAGGTGCTCCCCAGGGTACCGCTCACCGTCAAGGAGTCGGCTGCCCAGGTGACCTCGAGGGGATCGAGATGGTAGCTGTCGTCCGCCAGCTCCACTCTGCCTCGAGCCGAGATCGGCTGCTCCCGGAGGATGCCCTCGAGGCGAGTCAGCTCGACCCTGCCGGTCGGTCCCGCCCCCTCAGCATCTGGGACATAGCCGCTGGTCGAAGCGCTGAAATCGAGGGAGCCTGGATACTCTGCCGCCAGGACCGATGGGTCGATACCCCGCCCCACGAGGTCGAGGTTCCATTCGACCCGCGGATCCCAAACCACTCGGCCAGAACCAGCCAAGCTACCCCTGAGGAGCTGACCGGAGAGGGAGGTCAGATCGAAGCTCCGAGTATTTCCCCGACCCTCGAAGCTCCAGACGCCGATCGGACCCAGGGTCTCCAGAGCAGCGGCGGCTACCGCCAACTCGGCATCGAGCCGGTAGTCCTCGGCCGAACCCACGACGGTTGCCTCACCCCGACTCGAGGACGCCGTGGGCTCGCCTTCCAGGGGCCAGGAGACATCGCGCCAAGAGGCCGCCAGGTCGAAACGCGGTTCGCCCTCGGCCGGCAGGATCAGTTCACCTCGGGCCGTCACCTGGGTCGAGGACTGGGGACGGGTGGTGACGAACTCCCGCAGGATGATTCGCCTCTCCTCCCGCTTCGAGAGGTCCAATTCCAGGTCCAGGGATACCGCCAGGGGTCCGTAGTCGGCGGTGTCGGCGTTCACGGTGCCCCGCACATCGAGCCTCTCGAGGGTGCCCTCGGTGAAGAGTCGAGCATCGGCGAGCATTTCCGGGGCATCGGCAGAGAAAGTGCGCGCCGAGATGCCGTCCACCACGAGGTCAGCCTGGAAAGCGAGGTCATAGAGGGGGTCCCGGAGGAGAGCGTCGATGTTCAGGGCGAACGGTTCCGCCAGCGTCTGGCGCACCCGCAGCTCCTCCAAAGTGCCCGACAGCGTCCCACCGCCGGAGAAGGTTGGTTGACCACTCTCCTCCGCACCGCGGTAAACCCAGTGGGTCTCCAGATCCACGTCATACGCGCCCTGGGGCCGCAGGGTACCGGTCGCGTCCAAGTCGAAGTCGGGCGCCCGGACCACCAGGCGATCCACTACGACCTGCCCACCCCGAGCCGTGGTGGCGAGGTCGATCGAGTCGATGATCAAGGGTTCCGTCGCTCCATCGTCCGTCGCTCCATCGTCCGTCGCTCTATCGACCGTCGAATCGACGCGGGTGGCATCGACCTCACGGTTCCAAGATTTGTCGGCACTTCGAATCGTCAAGCCCCGTACCTTCGCATCTCGCACGATCACGTTGAAGCGAAGATCCACATCCGGCAGCGGACTCCGGGCCGCGTCCTCCGGCCCAGGCAGGGTGAGGATGTCGATCCCGTCCGCCTCCAGAAGATGAATGTCCAGGCGCTTTGACAGCAGCTCGCGGAGACGCCAGTCGAGGAAGAGCCGCTCGACGGTCACCTCCATCGAGTCGTTGGCGTAGCGCAGTCCCCGCACCGTGAGGGGACCGCGGATGGGACCCTCCAGCTCCGCAACCTTCAGCTCCCCCGGCATGATCGCGCCCAGACGGGTGAAGAGCCAGCGGGTTCCCGGTTCCGTAGCGAGCGTGAACCAGGCCAGCCCGCCCAGGAGAACGCTGACGAGCAACAGACCGGCGCAACCCCAGCGCGCCATTCGGCGGCCTCTCGAAGGCGGGCGGGCCCTGAACTCCCCCTTCGGCTCTTGCTTTGGGGAGCTGCCTCCGTCGTCTTGTAGGGGCGATCTCGAACCGCTCATAGGTCCGGTCCGATCGTCAGGTGGAAGGTCACGTCGCGACCGGTGCTACCCGGCGGCGACTCCAGGGGGAAGCCGACATCCGCCCGCACCAAGCCGATGGGCGAGAGCCAACGCATTCCGGCTCCGACGCCCGATTTCAGATCGAAGGAGAGCTTGTCCAGCGCATTACCGGCGTCGTAGAAGACCGCGAGACCCCAGCGCCCGAAGCGCTCGTAGAAGAAATAGTCCGCCTCGATCGAGGCCAAGACCAGCGCCTCGCCGCCGATCACGTTGCCGGCCTCGTCCTGGGGCCCCAACTCCTGGTAGCCATAGCCACGGACGCTCTGGTCGCCGCCGGCGAAATAGCGCAGGGTTGGGGGCAGGCTTCGGAAAGCGTCAGTCTCGATCAGGCCGACACTCGCCCGGGCCAGAACGCGCACGTCCGAGGACAGCGAGCGCACATACTTGGCGTCGGCCCGACCGCGCAGGAAGGTGGTGTCCGAGAGCACATCCTCGATCGCGCCCTCGAGGCGAAACTCGACGTGGCGGCCGTTCCGCGGGAAGATCCGATCGTCCGCCTTGGTCAAGGACCAGCTGGTGGACGGGATCAGCAGGTCGGAGATCCCGGAGTCGAGGCCGACCTCGAAGTCCTCCCGTTGGAAGGTGAGCCCATAAGCCTCGCGCCACTTTCCCCGGGATCGGGTCAGGCCGACGCCGGCGATGCCGGTCTCGCTCTGCGAGCTGTCGGTGTCTAGAAACCGGTAGCCGAGCGAGTAGGTCACCACATCGGTGCGTGGATAGGAACCGGGGACTCGATAGTCGGCGACAAAACTCTGCTCGATGCCGGAGCCGAGAATCCGTCCCTCCGCCTGGTGTCCCCGGCGATTGACCCGGCGCACCTCCAACCCCAGGCGCCCCCGGGGACCGGTGTCGGTGCCGTAGCCGATGCCGGCAGTCCACTTCTGGCGAGCGCTCGGCGTCAGTGCCACTCGCAGCTGCACGCGCCGTCCCTCGGCGGCCTCGCGATCGGGGATCACCTCGACCCGGGCGAAATACGGGCTGTCGGACAGCGTGTTCTGCAGCTTCAACACCTCCCGCAGATCGAAGGGATCCCCGGGCTCGAGGGTCACGAAGCCCCGCAGAAGATCGGGTTCGAGGAAGTCCTGCTCGAAGGTCACCTCGCCAAACTCGAAGCGTGGCCCCGTATCGAACACCATCACCACCCGCGAGGTGTAGGCGCGACGATCGATGCGGATCTGGGCGGTCTCGAAGCGGGCATCGAGGTATCCAGCAAAAGCAGCGTAGTTCTCGAAGGTCGCCTTGCCCGCCTCGTATCCCGGCTGATGGAGCACGTCGCCTTCGGCGAGGGGAAACTCCCGGACCAGGCGTTCGAACTCGTCGTCCGTGCTTCCCTCGCCCACCAGGCTCAACTTAAAGGAGTTCACCCGCAGTTCGGGACCGGGATCCACCTCATAGCTCGCAATCCACTCGGCGCCGGAGGCCTCTTCCCGCTCCAGGGAGGATCGTACCGTCGCCCGGTAGTAGCCGAACGGAGCGAGAGCCTCGGCGATCTCCGCCTCCGCCCGCTGGTGGAGACGACGGATGCGGCCCTCGGCGAGGTCATCACCCTCGGCCTGCGCCTGGACGATCGACAGGGTCTTCAACACGTTGCCCTTGAGTTCGCCGCCGACGCCATCGACCTTCACCCGCACGCTATCGGCGAAGGAGGCAGAAGCGAAGAGGCCAGCCCACAGTAGCGCCACGGTGGCCGGGATCACGATCGAGAATCGTCGCAAACTCAAGAGGCGCCTACCTCGTGGAAAATAGGCACACTGTCCTCTTCCGGCGTGATGGCGTCGTCGCACACTTCCGCGCCCTCTGCGGGCACCACCCTCCGCGAATGAAACCGACGAGAGTGGACGCGGGTGAACTCCGCTCCAAACAGGACGATCAGCGACGAGTAGTAGACCCAGAGGAGCACCAGAACCAGGGAGCCCGCCGCACCGTAGCCGGACGCCAGCCCAGAGCGTCCAAGGTAGAAGCCGATGAGCGACTTGCCGACGACAAAGAGGAACGCCGTCAGACTCGCCCCCAGGGCCACGTCCCGCCAACCGATCACCGCGTCCGGCAGGATGCGGTAGATCGCGGCGATCAGCAGCCCGACGATGAGCAGCGAAAGGACAAAGTTACCGGCTTCCAGGAAAAAGGGGGGCGCCACGTCGCGGCGCCCGAGGTAGCCCTCCACCGCGGAAAGGGCGGTGGAAACGAGCAGAGAAACCAGGAGCAGAAAGCCCATGATCAACACGAGAGCCAGGGAGACGATCCGCTTGCGCAGGAGGGCTGCAACCAAGGGACCCGGCTGCGGCTTCACTTCCCAGGCTGCGTTCAAAGAGTCCTGGAGCTGGACGAAAACCGCCGTGGCGCCGAAGACCAGGGTGCCGACTCCGAGGAGCTGCTGGAACCAGCCCCCGGGCTGTTCCATCGCCGCATCCAGTACCCCGGACAGGAACAGCGCGCCGTCCTCACCGACGAGTGCGCCCAACTCCTGAAAGAGCTCTCCTCGTACGTAGGCCGGATCGAGCACCGCGCCGGCAATGCCGATCGCGAAGTAGAGAACCGGCGCCAGCGAGAACAGCGTGTAAAAAGCGAGGGCGGCGCTGCCCTGCGAAGCACGGTGGCGCACCCAGCCTCCGGCGGTCTGGTAGAGCTCGGTGAGAAGGTTGGCTGGTTTCCGGGACATAGGAGATTTCAAGCACAAAGCGCGCCAGCCTACCGCACATCCTCGCTCGAGGCCGTCAAGCCTCGGTCCTAGTCGGCCAGCCCCGTCCCGGGAGGGCGACCGAAGCGTGGAGCCGTGGCCCCTCGCGGTCATTTCCGACGCAGGGATAGATGACCTTCTGCCAAAAACGACTACCCGAGAGGATTCAGACCATGATGCCAGTACCCAACCCCCACCGCCGTTCGGCACACGCCCAAGAGAGATCAGGCTTGCGCCTGACCCAGCTGGCGCTCGGCATCCTCACTCTCTCCTTCACCTCGAGTGCGTTGGTCCACGCGGCCACTCTCACGGTCTGTCCGTCGGGCTGCTCCTCGATCACCATCCAAGGCGCCATCAACGCGGCAACTCCCGGCGACACGATCCAGCTGGTCGGGCTCGCCACCCACATCGAAGAGAACATCATCGTCGACCGCTCGCTAACGATCCTCGGCGCGGAAGGAGATAGCGGAGGCCTTCGAGCCGCCGTCACTCGGGGCACCGCTTCGGCGCGAGCACTGACCATCCAGCCGGGCGTCTTCGTCGAGATCCGCAACCTCTCCATCGGTCATGGCCACACCCTCGAGGGTGGCGGCATCCTCAACCTCGGCCAACTAGTCCTCGACGACGTGGACCTGGTGCGCAACGACGCCTCCGATTGGGGCGGCGGACTGTCCAACGCCGTGGGTGCCTATGCCGTGGTCCGCAACTCGGTCGTGGCTGAGAACAGAGGTGGCGGCGGGACTACCGGAGGAGGCGGAGGCCTTCACAACGATGGCACCCTGATCCTGGAGCGCACCCTTGTCGTCGGCAACACGGCTCCCGGCAACGGGGCGGGAATACAGTCCGGGCAGGGAAACCTGGTGCTCCTCCACACCCTGATCGATACCAACGATAGCGGAGGCTCTGGCGGCGGGGTCGAGGTCGGCGGGGGCCGGCTCGAAATGCGAAACTCCTATATCAATGGCAACACCGCCCAGAACCTAGGTGGAGGCATCGTGATCTTCCAATCCACCAGCACTCTCATCGAGCAGACCACCGTGTCAGGCAACATCGCAAGGACCGGCGGGGGGCTCTTCACCCGCTCCTCCAGTGCACCGCGGCTGCACGGAGTCACGTTCTGGTCCAACCGGGCCAACGGAAACGGCGGCGGTCTCTATGTCTACGGCGGCAAGACGGTCCGCCTCAGCTCGGCGACCATCGCCACCAACATCGCCAATCTAGACAGCTTCGACGGCGGACAGGGCGGCGGCATCTACCTCGGGGATGAGTGCACGACCACGATCTGCTTTCCGGGTCGTGCCTTCCTCGAGAACTCCCTGATCGGCGAGAACATCGACAACACCGACAACGACACCCGCGACTGCTCTGGCAACCTGACGTCCAACGGCTATAACCTCGTCGAAATCGGCAGCACCGGTGCGGTGGGCAGCTGCAAAGTCGAAGGCGACCTCACCGGCGTCCTCGTCGGCGTAGACCCCGGCCTCGGCCCCTACCTCGACCACGGCGGCCCTTGGACCTACGGAAACCTCGCCCCGAAGACGGTAGCTCTGCTCGAGAGCAGCGCAGCCAAAAACGCCGGTGACCCCAGTGGTTGCACCACCAGCTACGGCGCTCCCCTCCCCTACGACCAACGCTACGCCCCACGAGTGGGTATCTGCGATCTGGGAGCCTTCGAGTTCGGAGGCGTTCCCACGCCGCTGGTACCGTTGTTCAACGATGGCTTCGAGTCGGGGAATACCCTGTTGTGGAGTTCGGCTTCAAACTGAACTCTTGCAACACGGTCTGACAGCCGCAATCCAAGCTCCCCCACCTTCCCACATCGAGGAAGCCATCATCGTCCCTGTTCGAAGCGGGATCCGCCCCGATATCCGCTGAATCGATCACCAGCCTCGGTTGTGACCCGCAGTCGAACGCGCTAACCTTCGCCGTCGCACCCTTGCGGAGG
This sequence comes from Thermoanaerobaculia bacterium, assembly GCA_019911795.1. GTDB lineage: Bacteria > Acidobacteriota > Thermoanaerobaculia > Multivoradales > JAIOJS01 > JAIOJS01. The sequence continues at coordinate 8,939 of JAIOJS010000531.1, forward strand.
GGTGGCTGAGTGGTCGAAAGCGGCGGTCTTGAAAACCGTTGACCTTTCACGAGGTCCCAGGGTTCGAATCCCTGCCCCTCCGCCATTTCGCGCTTTGCGCGAGATGTCGGAGGGGCAGGGCTTCGGTCGTCGGCTCGAGTCTTTCGACTCGGGCCTCGGGAGCGAATCCCTCTTCCCACACCGCGACACTATCGGCCCCCGTTGCGCGGAATGACGGAGGGGCAGGGCTTCGGTCGTCGGCTCGAGTCTTTCGACTCGGGCCTCGGGAGCGAATCCCTCGTCACGCCGAGACACCGCTCGCCACGTCAACGCGGGATAACGGAGGGGCAGGGCTTCGGTCGGCGGCTCGAGTCTTTCGACTCGGGCCTTGGGAGCGAATCCCGCTTCGCACACCGCGAGAACCGACGGCCGGATCGCGTGGACGCCACCCCCGGAGGGCGAGTTCATTCAATGTGACTTCCTCCTTTGGTACACTGATTTCGTGTCTGACCCCGTCCTTGCCCGCCATCGCGCCGAAATCCTCCGCCTTGCTCGCGCGAGCGGAGCGTCCAATGTGCGTGTGTTCGGATCCCGGGCCCGCGGTGACGGTGACGAGGCGAGCGACATAGACCTCCTGATCTCGCTCGAAGCAGGTCGCAACCTGCTCGACCTCGTGCGGCTAAAGCGCGAGCTCGAAGAGGTGACCGAGCACGGCATGGACCTGGTCACGGACAACGGGCCTTCGCCGCTTCTCCGCAACGAGATCCTCGCCGAGGCCGTTCCCCTTTGAACCGCGAGCCCAAGTACCTCGAGCGCATCCTGCAGGCGATAGATAGTATCGAGGGATACGTGGCAGTTGGTCGGGAGGCCTTCTTCGCCGCGCCCCACTGCGGTCCCCTTCGTGCACGACGAGAAACATTTCGTCTGCCAGGAGGGGTAGCCCGCAAGAATTAGATCGGGAATCCGCAACTGCGCTCGGTCGTAGCAAAGTACATGGCAAAGAGACTCGGGTTGAGCGGCGGACATCTCGGCGTGGCCGTAGGCGCAGGGTGTTGGTGCGCATTCGCCATATGGGCCTACGGATGGCTAGTAACGAGCGACTTCGCGGCGGGTCCAGAATACCCCGTCGGAGATCGAGCCAATCCAGTTCTTGATCTACTATCGATCAGCGAGCCGAAGGTTCTAGCGATCGCCTTCTTGCTCCCCTTCTCCATGGTGCTTCTCTGGTGCTGGATCGAGCGCGGGCTTCGCCTCGATCCGGAGGGCCAGATCCGGCGCAGTCTCTGGTGGGGACTAAAGAATGGGACTCTCCCAACCCTAGTCATCATTGGGTTGACCGGCTTAACCGGACTCTTGTTTAGCTTGGCATCCCATCGAGGAGACTTTGGGATCTTGCTGCCTCAGACTGGGTTCTTTCTCTCTGCCGAACCGCTATTGACCTATGGCCCGCTTCTATTCCTCCGTCCTTCAGTCGTTGCATACGATCGAGCGCAAGATTGGTGGCGGCTCCAGTGGCCAGGTTGTCTCCCGCTAGTAACGGTAAGTTGCCTAGTTGCCCTTGATTGGTTGTGGGGACAGTTAGCGACGGTGATTCACTCTTCAGTTGACGGCCTACTCGTGCCGCTCATGATTGCAAGCGTCCTTCTAGAAACGCTCCTAGAGGTAGGAATTGTCGCTGCCCTTATCTACCGGCTCGCGCCCCAAGAATTCCTCGGAAAAATCCGATCAACTGCTCCATCTCGGCTGAGTCCTTTTGTTGCGCAGTCTATTCTTCTATTCGTTGGGTTCGCTCTGGTACTTCTACCCGCCGCACTAGCGGTGTCACTGTATGAGCCCTTGAACAGCATGCGTCTCTGGCACGCCACCAATGGGACCGAGGCATCGACACTAGTCAACTGGTTCTCCGCATGGAACTTGCTACTAGGCACTTACCTTCTGACTGTCACAGCGCCCTTGCTGTCAGGAATCGGCTGGTTCTCAATTGGTAGGCTCATCTGGCTCAGGGAGCCATGGTCGACCAACTCTCCAGTAGACCGCCCGACGAATCACCTCGTCAAAGGAAATCTCGGCTGAATGAGCGTCCTCGGACTCATGCCGTCGGCGGATCGCCGCCCGACGCATCCCATTCCATGAGAAGCCTGCCTCCCGTCCTGAACACATCATGTTCCTTCTTGCGATTACCTGTTGGAATGAGCCCAGCTGTAAGCGCCACCTCCAGGAAGCGGCGGAGTACCCATCTGGGCTCAGAATTTTCCGCGAGCCCTTGAACCGAGAGCAGGCTATCCGGGGGACGTGATCAGTGATCTAGTAAAAGCTGCCGCAGTCGTCGTCCCTGCAGTCCACTGCCCCTACGAATCGCCCTCGTGCTCCAACAGCCACTTCGTCGAGTACTCGACGATGACTTCGTCGATGTTCTCCCGAGTTGCTCCCGGCCAATATCGCTGGACCAACTCCAACCGCAGCTCGGAATAGGCAGAATTGAGAAGGTAGAAGCCGTACAAGGAATCGACGTAGTCGTTCTCGAAACACACCTGTGCAAGGCGGGGCAGAATCGCTGCCGGCCAACCAACGCCTTCAGCCAGTGCGCGAACGTCGTACTCGACGACCCTACTGAGTGCCTCCGCGCGAGTCGCGGGAGCCTGGACATCGAGTTCGGTCAACACTCTTCCAACTAGTTCATGCATCTCGAACTGGTTGAAGGGCTCGCCCTCTCCAGCCAATACGGCGAGAGACTGCGAGTCGTGATCCTCCATGAGCATGCGTACGGCCCAGTCGACCCAGCTGGAATCCACCGATTCCCCCAGCCGATGGAGCCCCGTGATCTCTCTAGTCGTCAGCCTCCGCCTATCTGGGGGACTGGTGGGGTGCTCAGGCATTCGTTCGATCTCCCTACCCTGTCCTATTAGCTAGATGATACTCCCGACTAGACGAAAGCTGGTTTAGCCCCGCCTCCAGTTTCTTAAGATCTCGAATCCCTATGGCGACTTTCGACCTTTGAAGTACCGGTCCTGCCATTCAGTGTCGCGTGGCTCAGGCCCACTCGGTCATCGAGGTACCGGCCCTGAGCCCAAGGCTACAGGCTCTCCTGGCGTTGGTGCTTCTCGGGATCGGGTGGAGATGGATCTCCGCGAGCCGGCAAGCCTGACTAGACCGGGAAGCGGCCCAGGTTGATTCGGAGGACTAGTGGAGCCACCCTAGGGGCGTCGAACAACCAAGAGCCCGATCCCGGCCAGGAGTAGGGACAAGAGCACTAGGGCTCCACGGCTAACGGCAGGGATTTCTACGACTCCGGGGGTTGGTCCAACGAAGGCTTCATCGAAGAGGTCAGGCGAGAACGGGAATCCAATACAGAGAGTACTGAGTTAGATGAATGGCCCATCAGGCTCACCTGAGCCTGCTATCAGAGTCCATTCGTCGGGGATGAGGGGTGTTGGGGGCGCCTGTAGCCCTGAAACAAATGAGGCACAGCCGGAGTCGGAGAAGGAATTGAGAAACACACGGCAGTCTTCGAAGGAGGATGACCTCTTGACGTGAATCCCAAATTCGTAGGCGGAGCTTGAGTTCACTGCCAAGCAGGAAGACAGCAGAGCGACGGTAGGGATGATGATGCCTGTTGGAGTAGCGCCCGCAGAATAGTCGCCGCCAAGGGCGTCGGGGTACTGTCGAAAATCAGTCCCCGAGTCGAGAAACCAATCGGTCGGAGGATCGCCTATTTCGAAGCCGCAATTCGGCAGTTGGTTGGTCACGAACGAGCTGCAGAGTGTCTGTGCTGACGCAACTGAGCTTGCGAATAGGAATGGAAGGATAGCGACGAAATGAACTAGGCCTGGGCCTCCCGCCCGTGCCGATCGACTGCAAAAGATGCTTGCGTTGGTCATAGCTGCCATCAACTCCCCCATCTTCTCACGCATAGCCAAGTCCGATGATAGACCACCTGCTCCTTCCTGGACATCGGCTAAACAGAATCAGGAACAGGAACAGAAGAACGATTTTGAAGTGACATGGTATCGATGGGGTATCGATACCCTATTGATAGGGTATCCAGCACAGCCATTCTGAGATGGTCTCCGATGCCTGGAAGCTCCTCGGCCGGGCGCAGCCCGGCCTCTTCCGGCACCCTTCCAGCGAGCTAGCCCGCCTCGGCTACGCGACGCCGCTTCTGCCGAGACAAGTACCAGGAACCTTCCGAGCCTGCTGTGCAGGAAGCACCATCGAGCGGTGCACGGGCTAGGACTCGGGGGGAGCTGGGAGGACGGCGAGTTCTAATTCTACTGGCCGAATGGCCGTGGGCTCCCCTCCGCGCGCCGGAGCGCGGCCCCCTCCCCTCTCTCGGAACGCAGGACTCCCGTCCTGCTCTTCGTTGCCGACTGTGAGGATCTACCGTGTGGAGGGTCAAAACGGCCAGGTTCTGATGTACCAAGGAGTTTTCGGTATGAGTCTCCTGTAGAAGACGGAATTTCTTCTCGGTGAACTCGCCCCAGGTGTTCACCAAGTGGCTGACACCCCACGGATCGGTGAGGCATCCTTGAAGTCAGGCTCGGTAACCGGTCTCGATCTGTGTCGGGAGCAAGACCGAATCGAGAACTTGGGGTCGCGGATCCGCGGTCTTCGAGTACGCAGAGGGGGCGCGGTACCGGCTCCCCAAGGCAAAATCGAAAATGGGGGTTGACATACTCTTTGGGCGACTCTGCCGCCAACCCGTGGACCCGCGTCGAAAGGGCTCTGTGGCCGCCGGGAACCCACTCCCTGTGAATGATCTCGCCACGACCTTCAATCAAACCCTCCAACGCCGCCAATCGACCGACCACGGGCATCCTAAGACGCTGCAAAAGCGGGGTTTACAATAGTTCTATACCC
>JAIOJS010000532.1 GCA_019911795.1 Thermoanaerobaculia bacterium
GTACTCCTCGCGGGCGAACCGGGCATCGGTAAGTCGACCCTCCTCCTGGAAGCGGCCGATGCGATGGCGCGACAGGGACTTCGTGTCCTCTACGTCAGCGCCGAAGAGTCTCCGCGTCAGTTACGGCTGCGGGCGGAACGATTGTCGTGTGGACATCCCGATCTCCTCGTCGCCGGTGAGACGGGGGTGGAGTCGGTGGCGGTTGCGATTGACGAACACAAACCAGCCGTGGTCATCGTGGACTCGATCCAGGCGGTGCGGAGTGACGGCATCGACAGCCTCCCCGGATCGGTAGGGCAGGTTCGTACCTGTGCCGAGTTGCTCGTGCAGAGCACCAAGCAGCGTGAGTGCGCGCTGTTTCTCGTCGGTCACATCACCAAGGAAGGCAACATCGCAGGGCCCAAGTCGCTCGAACATCTGGTCGACACCGTGCTGACCTTCGAAGGGGAGGGCAGTGCTGAGTTCCGCCTCCTCCGCGCAGCCAAGAACCGCTTCGGGCCGACCGGGGAAGTGGCTCTCTTCGAGATGAGCGATCGCGGGCTCACCGCCGTGGCCGATCCCTCTCGTATCCTCCTCGCCCAGCGCCATCCGGGCACGCCCGGCTCGGCGGTAGCGGCCAGTGTGCACGGGTCGCGCCCACTCCTCGTCGAGGTACAGGCCCTGGTAGCACCCACCGCCTTCCCCAGTCCAAGAAGGATGACCCTAGGCCTCGACGGCAACCGGGTGGCGCTCCTTCTCGCCGTCCTCGAGCGGTATACCGAACTGCGCTTCGCCGACCGCGACGTTTACCTCAACGTCGTCGGCGGCATCGCCCTCAAGGAACCCGCCGTCGATCTCGCGGTGGCGGCCGCCCTGATGTCGGCGATGACCGAGCGCTCCCTCCCCGCCGATGTTGCCCTGTTCGGGGAAGTCGGCCTCCTCGGCGAAGTCCGTCCGGTATCGCGATCCGACGCCCGCCTGCGCGAGATCTCGGCTCTCGGCTTCCAACGTGCCATCGGTCCTCCGCTCGACAAGGTCAAGATCCCGAAGGGCTTGCAGTGGCTGGCGGTCGAGCATGTCAGCCAGCTCGCGGGAAGATTACGGCTCAGGGATTCTCAGCAAGCTGGCAAGTAGGCGAACCGTTTAGTGGGTTGGGAACTCACGCGCCTGATCTTCAGGACTGGGCCTGAGGTTCTAGGACTCGTTTGTCGGGTCCGCGGATGCCAGCGCCACTCGAATTTGCTCATAGGGTACGGCACTGTCGAGGGCGAGAAAGATCGGTTTGAGGTAGCCCCCGCCCTCGTCGCGAGCCGCCTGGAGTACCTGGTCGCGGGTTTCCTGCGATATCCAGGGAGCCACGGATTCCTCGGGATTCTCCGTCACCCACTGGGCAAGGTAGCCCCAAACCGTGGATTCGGCTCGGCCGGTAGCCTGGGAAACCGCCTCCACCGAAGCGCCGGTTGCAAACATCTTCATCGCCTCAGCCCGTCGTCCACTCCCTCGTGAACTCTTGGCGGCCCTCTTGGGGGTGCTCTTGGCAGCGGAAACGGAGGGCCGCGGGATCGGTTGGTCCACCGCCACACCCTGCTCTCTACAGTACTCGGCGATGGCCTGCAGGAACTGATCTCCGAAGTCCGCCAGCTTCTTCTCTCCCACCCCGCTGAGCCGATGCATGGCGTCGAGGCTCGACGGACGTGCGGCCGCCATGCCCCGCAACACGGCGTCACCAAACACGACGTAGGCGGGCACGTTGCGTTCTGCCGCCAGTCCTCGGCGGAGGGTCCGGAGCTGTTCGAAGAGCTCGCGGTCGACGCCTTCCCAGGACTCAGCCGACGCCTTCGACTTGCGGACCGAGACCGCCGGCTGAACCAGCCGAACCTCGGTCTCGCCCCGCAGTACGGGCATCGAGGCTTCGGCGAGACGCAGCACCGGATAGTCCACGCCATGGCGCTCTAGGAGTCCGAGATCGACGAGTTGGTAGACCAGTTGCGTCAACGACTTCGCCGGAACCTCGCTGAGGATCCCAAAGGTACTCAGCTCATCGTGTCCGCGTTGACGAACTTGAGCCGACTGCGCTCCGCGCAGGACCTCGACCACCGCGCCGACGCCCCAACGCTGATCCATGCGGTAGACGCAGGAAAGGATCTTCTGAGCGATGGGTGTGGATTCAGGCATCGCCAGGATCTCATCCAGGCAGACGTCGCAGGCGCCGCAATCCTCCGACGGATACGCCTGACCGAAGTGCTCGGAGAGCATGCGGTGTCGACAACGAGCGATGGAACAGTAGCTGCGCATGGCGTTGAGCTGTTCGGAGCTGGCCGCCAAGACCTCGGGGGACAGTTCGGCAGAGGCCGCACTGCGCTGCATGAGGCCCTCCCAGCGGATGGCATCTCCCGCGCTGTAGAAGAGCACACACTCCGCCTCGAGACTGTCGCGACCGGCCCGGCCCGACTCCTGCTGATAGTGCTCGATCGACTTCGGCATGGCAGCATGGAGCACGCAGCGCACGTCGCTGCGATCGATTCCCATACCGAAGGCCACGGTCGCGCACACTACGTCGAGGCTCTCAGCGGAAAATGAGTCCTGGATCCGCGTCCGTTCCTCGGCTTCGAGTCCGGCGTGGTAGGCCGCGGCATCGACGCCTTGGGAGGCGAGGTAGTCTGCCATCCGCTCGGTGTCCTTGCGACTGATGCAGTAGACGATGGCAGCTTCCCCAGGATGACGCCGAATGGCCTCCAGGGCCTGAGCGCGTACGTCGACCGAGGGAACGACACGGTAGGTGAGGTTGGGACGATCGAAGGTCCCGACCAGTACCGTCGGGGAGGAGAGCTCCAAACGCTCGATGACGTCCTGCCGCACTCGCGGGGTCGCGGTGGCGGTGAAGGCGTGCATGCTGATTCCGGGGAAACGCTCCCGCAAACTTGCGAGCTGCCGATACTCGGGCCGAAAGTCGTGTCCCCACTGGCTGATGCAGTGGGCCTCGTCGATCGAGATGGCCCGCACCTGTTGCCCCTGAAGGTAGGACGCGAAGTCGGGCTGCACGATGCGCTCGGGGGAGACGAAGAGGAGCCGGAAGCGATTCTCGCCGAGGCCACGCCAAACCTCCTGTCGCTCCTCCTCCGTGAGGTTGCTGTGGATCGCAGCCGCCGGGTAACCGTTCTGCCGGAGTCCTTCGACCTGGTCCCTCATCAGGGCGATGAGGGGCGATATCACCACATCCAGCTGTCCGGCGATCAAGGGGGGCACCTGATAGCAAAGGGATTTTCCGCCGCCGGTGGGAAGCACGACGAGCGAGTCTCGCTGGGCTAAGCCGGCCTCGATTGCCTGGTACTGGAGCGGTCGAAGGGACTCGAAGCCCCAGATCGACTTGACTGCCGCCTGGATCCTCTCCTCGACCTCGGGAGAAGTAGGTGTTGCTAAAACAGTTGACGTCATCGTTTCGGGCCGGTCACAAGGTCGAAGTTCATGGTTGAGCCTATCTGGTTCGAGCCTATCTCCCCGAACCCATTCCGTTTGATTGTCTCTGACTCGCTAGGAGTTGGCTTCCGATCTCGCCGATCCGAGCACAACTCCTGGACAGTCAGGGGGGGCGAAGCCACCGGCACGTGCCGGGCTTCGCAGACAGTTACGGAGGACGAGTGATCTTCCTTTCACCAAACTGTTCCAGGGGCACTGGCAGGAGACACTCCCAGGAGACACAGCCCGGGAGACACACCCCAAGTTAAGTCGCCGGCCCTGGCGGGTTCACCTCAAGGTGAGCTGCTCGACCACATCGACAACGATCCGGACTCGAAGCCATCCTGGAAGATGCGACTCGAACTCACCGGCGGCTTGCGATCCAGGACTAAAGTCCACCCAGGATTGGTCCCAGCGCCGGCGTAGGCACCCCGGAAATCGACGGACCTCGGTTCTCCGTTGAAGTCGAGGTCCCAGTCTTCCCAGGTGTTCAGACCGGTGGTGTCGACAGACTGGGCCAGGGGACTTGCGAGGATGGGGTAGAGGTCGAGGCCGGCGCCCGGAGCGAGGAAGGGTGAGGTGAGGTAGGAGACCGCGTTGGCCCGGGTGTCACTACTGTTGTCCGACTGCGTTCCCCCCGACAGCGGAGTTCCGGCAAAGGCGGCATTGCCAGTCAGTTCCTGGCTGAAGGAGGGGTGTGGACTGCTCACGAGCAGGCCGACTCCGGTCGCCACCACGGTGTTCTGAAACGCCCGAATTCGCCGCGGTTGGTCGTTGTGAGCTTTAAACCGCACCGCGTCGCCGAAGTCGTTGATCAGGAGGTTGCCGTAGAAAATGATGTTGCCTTCGCCCTGAAACAGCGGCTCGATGGCGGTCGCGTTCTGATAGAAGAAGTTGCCGTAGATCAGGTAGTCGTCGTTGGACCCGGGCCCGGAAAGGGGCCAATGACCGACGAGAAGGTTAGGTCGAGCATCAGCGCCGCCGGAACTGTTGTCGATCTTGCTGAACACGTTGTGACGGATGATGGTCTGGCCGTCGGCGGGAATTCCCAAACCGGTGGCGCGTCCATTCTGGTGTTTGATCTGGGCGTTGTAGCCGATGGTGTCGCGGATGAGGTTGTACTCGATCAAGGAGTTGACGAACTCCTCCTCGCCGTTGGAGTTGCCGAGATAGAGGCCGGTACCGCAGTTCTCGATCACGTTGTTGCGGATCACCCAGTTCCAGGCCGGCGCCTTGGTACTGATGCCCACCGTACCCTGAAAAAGATCGTGATCGTGGATGAACAGATTCTCCAGGGTGATGTGGTCACCGAACGAGGCGTCACCCGAGAGTTTGACGCCGTCGGCGGACACAGTGTCTCCGGTGCCATCGATCTCCAGGTTCCGCAGCACCAGGTAGCGGGAGTCGATGATATTGACGGTGTTGTTCGATTGGGTGGCTACCAATCGCGCGGTCGGTGGCCACCCCGAGGGACCTTCGATGATGACGCAGTCTTGCGGCTGTCCGGTGATGCCGTCGAGGGGGAGTCCACCCGTGTAAGTCCCCGCCGCCAGCTGCAATGTATCTCCGGGGCCGAGGGTTCCCAGCAGCCCCAGATACGTCGCCGGCGTCGCCGGAATGGTGGTTCCCTGGGTCCCGTCGCAGCCTCCGATCTCAGCCGCATCCGTCGCCCACAAGGGAGACACCATTAGCAGGAGCATGGCCGCCAGGAAGAGAACGGTCGACCGATCTCCGAAGTACGCTCGCCTCGGTTCGTGCATCGTCGTCCTCCTCGTTCTCGGTTCAGTCGCCTGGGCCGAGCCCCCGACTTGGTGTCGGCGCTCTAGAGCTCAGGCTCCGTGCCGGTAATCCTTCGGTAGGCCTCGACGTATCTCTCGAGCGTTCCGTCGACCACCGCGTCCGGCAGGGTGGGCGGCGTCGACTCGTGGTCCCATCCGCACTCGTCGAGCCAGTTGCGAACGTACTGCTTGTCAAAGGAGACCGGTTCCACCCCGGGAGTCCACGCGTCGCGCTCCCAATAGCGCGAGGAGTCCGGGGTCAAGACCTCGTCGATGAGGACGATCTCGTCGTCGAGCCGGCCGAACTCGAATTTGGTGTCCGCGAGGATGAGTCCGCGGGCCTCGGCGTGGTCGCCGCCGCGCCCGAAGATCTCCAGGGTCAGATCGCGTAGTGCGGTGGTGGTGGAGGCCCCGATGGCATCAGCCATGAACTGCTCGGAGACGTTCTCGTCGTGTCCCGACTCCGCCTTGGTGGCGGGAGTAAAGATGGGGGAGGGCAGCCGGTCCGCTCGCTTTAAGCCGGCGGGAAGGGGAATACCGCAGGTAGTGCCGCTCTTGGTGTACTCACGGAAAGCGCTTCCGGCCAAGTAGCCGCGGGCCACACACTCGAAGGGGATGACTTCAGCCTTGCGAACGAGAACGGCACGCCCCCTCAGTTCGTCCGCGTGGGGCTTTAGCTTGCCAGGAAAGTCGGCTGGGTCAGTGGCCAATAGGTGGTTGGGCACGACCTTGGAAAAATGATCGAACCAATAGTTGGTTAGCTGGTTGAGGATTTTTCCCTTGCCGGGAATCGCTGGCGACAGAACGTGATCGTAGGCCGAGATGCGATCGCAAGCCACGATAAGGAGAGTCTCGCCCAGGTCATAGATGTCACGGACCTTTCCTCGCTTCGGGGCCGGTAGGCCGGCAAAGTCGGTCTGGTGTACGGCAGGGCGGGTGTTCCTATCCAAGTGTCCAAGCTCCCATCAGATGTTCGAAGTGCTGGCAGTGTTCTCGAGAAGAGTGGGTGAGGGAGATGTCATCCCCCAACTCCCTTGGCATACATGCGGTCGAGAGCACTCACGAGGGAGGTGTCCTCGAGGGTGACGAAGCGCTGATCTTTCCATATCGAGCCGTCGACCACCTCGTAGACCGCCACCGGGTCGAGTCCCTTGAGACTCGCCTTGCCTAACTTCCGAATACCGATGTAGAGGCGATGTTCGGCGATATCGAGGGAGAAACCAACGTAACGCCGGCTGGCGTCTCTCACCTGGTAAAGCGAGTTGATCCCGGCATCGCGATCGATCGCTTCGATGTACTCCGCGGTCGCGACGATGCCTTCGTTGATCAGCTTCCCGCTCTGATTCAGATAGGCGTGGAACGGCCGCGTTTCCTCGTCCTTGTCGACGACGTCAGCCGCTTTGGAGATGAGCGGGTTGAAGAACTCATGGACGTGCTCTTCGCGGTAGCCCAGGCCGATCAGAAGAATCTTGATCTCCTCGATCTCGCGCATCGATTTCCCGGTGGTCAGTCGGGTCAATTCGACGACTCCGTGACCAAAGAACTCGAAGCGATCGGCGCCACCGCCTGCGCCCCCCTGGATGGGGAGCAACCGGTAGTTGCCGTGATTGAGCGCGATACGCAAGCCACGGTCGAAGGGAAATCCCTCATCCAGGGCTTTGCGGTAGAGCCGTTGGATTTCGATCGCCACCACCAACATTCGCCAGGCCTCGCGAGCCGAGTAGAAGGCGCCGTCACCGAGGTACTTCTCGAGCTTGAGACGGTAGGTCGCGGCGAAGCGATTGACGCGTCGCTGGAAGCGGAACATCTGGCGGAACGAGCTGTCCTGCACCTCGGTCCCCGCTCGACGCAGCACCGTCACCGTGTGGGAAAAGTCGGTGATGTCGTAGATCATGCCGAAGCGTGAGACCTGGGGATCTACTACCCAAGGGGCCATGAAGTCTAGCGGGCGGGTGGCGTTGGATACCTTGGTCAGAGGCGGACCGACCCAGGTGCGGTTGAGTGTCTTGTCGCGGAAGTAGTACTCGCCATCGCTTTCCTCGAGGGGCACGATGAGCCGACGCAAGCCGTGGTAGAGCTCGAACTCCTTGAGTTTGAGGAGGAGACGCTCCCAGACCTGGACCTGTTCCCGTCCGAGAAGGCGGTCCGGGTTGTAGCCCTCACATGTCGCAAGGAAGGTCACGTAGCCGGAGCAGCGCAAGAGGGCCGCCGGATCGCTCGTCTCGACCCGAAGCAGGCTCTTGGCCCCGAGATTCAATTGGGGATCGACCGGGAAGCGCTGGTTGTGCCATTCGTTCAGTTTCGCCAACCGGTAGCGCAGGTCCCGCCCATCGATATGGAGGTTGTCCTGGAAGTAGGTGGTGAGTTCCGAGAGGTCGCGGCTGATGTGATCCTCGGTGAAGATCAGGACGTTATCCCGCATCCGACCGAGAAGGGTGGGGAAGAGCTCCTGCTCAACCTCTTCAGTGTCCTGGGCCAGGCGGTGAACCGAGTCGTAGGTTAGTGCCAGTACACGGTCGAGGAACTTGAAGAAGACCGAGTACTTGATCTCCCCGCCGCGCTCGCGACCGATCTTCGAATCGATCCGTGTCACCCGACCAGGGGTGCCCTTGAGGACCCGGGCCACGTCCAGCGAGTGCAGAAGCCAGAAGATATCCGGATACTGCCGACCGGCGCTCGAGGTGGTCACATTGTCGGTAGCCCGAGCCAACTGACGCCGATAGTTCTCCCACGCGTTCTGATGCACGACCTGATCGTGGGATTGGCGTTGGAGCATTCGCACCTGGAGCTCTTCCTCGGCGCGCAGGAACTCGTGGAGGGCAACTCCGAGGCTCTTGAGGCTTTCAGTGAGCAGGACCGGAAAGCCGTACATCGGCGAGGCCGTCTCATCCGACAGAAAGATCTTCTGCGGCTTCGGCAGGCGCCCCGACACTTCGGGAATAAGACGAAGAATCTCCGCCGGCTCCGGGCGCAGGAAATTCATCGGCCCTCGTAGGGACCGCGTTACCAACGCGAGACTAGAAAGCGGTTCACTCATAATTCGGCCGTGGGCGATAGTTTATCCGCCCGGGCTCCAATTGGGTCCATCGATCGAGATTGAGGCCATTCACGTTGGTGTCGTGTCCGTTCCCTGTAGACTCCAGAGTCATGCCGACGCTACTGCGGGTTCAGGATCTGGTGATCACAGCGCCGGGTTACAAGACGAAGGAAGCAAGGGCTCTTATCGATGGAATCAGCTTCGATCTCGAAGTTGGCGAATCGGTCGGCCTCGTCGCCCGGTCCGGTGTCGGCAAGAGTATTCTTGGGCGGGCGCTGCTTGGACTTCTGCCCTCGGGATTCGGGCTCGTTCGTGGGAGTATCCAGTTCGACGGGATAGAGCTGGTCGGGCGCGCCGAATCGGAGTACCGCCTCCTTCGCGGACGACGGATTGCGTTGGTTCCTCAGCATCCCTCGGCCTCGCTGGACCCCCTCTTCACCATCGGACAGCAGATCGACGAGGTCCTTCGCGCTCACCGAAGCCTTCCGAAAGACTCACGTAGACAGCGAATCCGCGACCTCCTGACTCGGGTCGAGATGCCCGAACCCGATCTGCGGTCGCGACAGTTCCCCCACCAGCTATCGGGTGGACAGCAACAGCGCGCCGTGCTCGCTTTGGCCCTCGCCGGCGAGCCAAGTCTATTGATCGCGGACGAACCCACGACGGCCCTGGACGTGACCGTGCAGGCGAAGATCATCACGCTGCTGGGGCGACTCAGGCGGGAAGCGAACCTCACCTTGCTCCTCATGACCCACGACCTCTCCGTCGTGGCCAACCTCTGCGATCGGGTACTGGTCCTGCACGACGGCAAGCTGGTCGAGCAGGGGCCGGTTCAGGATGTCTTCCAGCATCCCCGGAATCCCATGACCCGCGCACTGCTCGAAGCGGCCCGAAGTCTGCAGCCGACCTCCCATCGAATAGCTCGCGACGATGAGTCTGTGCCCGGGGCGGAGCGCTCGGCCCCGTGATCCCCCTACTGGAGCTTCGCGACGTGGCCCTTGCCTTCAAGGTTCCGCGGGGAGTCAGGGGGCGTGAATCCCTGCTCGCTGTCGACGGAGTCAGCCTTCACGTCGAGGATGGAGAGTGCCTTGCCTTGGTCGGGGAGTCGGGTTCGGGAAAGTCGACCCTCGCTCGGATCATCGCCCGACTGGTGGCTCCTGATCGTGGCGAGGTCCTGTTTGAGGGAAACGATCTTCTCGCTCTGGGCGGGGCGGATCTACGGCGAGTTCGCCGTGCCTTGCAGATCGTGTTTCAAGACACCTTCACGGTCTTCTCGCCGCGCCAGCGGGTGCGGCAGATCATCGAAGAACCTCTCGTCGTTCAGGGCCTCCCGCCCGCCACTCGGGGAGAGTGCGTTCGCCGGTGGATGGGTGAGGTGGGGTTGGATCAGGAGTTGGAGTCCCGCTATCCCCACCAGCTCTCGGGCGGAGAGCGACAACGGGTCGCCCTCGCTCGTTCCCTGGTCCTGGAACCCCGCTTGCTCATCGCCGACGAGCCCGTCGCTGCCCTCGACCTACCGGTGCAGGTCCACATTCTGGACCTCTTGGACCGACTGCGTCGTGACCATGGCCTTGCCCTCCTCTTCATTTCGCACGATCTTTCTGCGGTCGAGAGGATCGCGGACCGGGTGGTCGTGATGAATGCAGGCCGTCTCGTGGAGGAGGGGACCGTGGGAGAGGTTCTCGGGCGGCCGAAGGATCCGCACACCCGAGCTCTTCTCGATGCGATGCCGCGACTCGACCCTCGACCCACAGCTGCTCAAAATGCGCTGGGGCCCGATTCGTCATCCCCTAGTGGACCCAATCAGGTGTCGATTCCCAGGCAGTGACGGGATAGCATGCGTCGGGGGTTGGATGCCCAACCCGGTGGAACATTTGGAGTGGGCTTGGCGTAGTCCCCTACCATGGACTCGACCGCCGACGGTGATCCCCGCACTCGTGCGAAGATCCAGCAGGAGAGAAACTTTTGCCGGACCAGCGCGTAATCTGTGGCAGGGCACGCCAGCCCGAGAACGTCGGTTCGGAAGTCCGAGAGAAGACCGACAGAATTTTCAACTATCTACAACTCACGACGGACGGAATGACGGACCGAGAAGCGGTTCCAACCTCTGACCAACGACTGAATTTGCCCAATCGACATCAAGTTGAGTGACATCAATGAGGGAGCAGTGATGACAAAGAGTTCGAGTTTCACCATCGGCCGCGGTGCGTTCGCCGCGTGGATCCTGGTGGGGGCTGTCGCCCTTACCGCCCTACCCGTCGTGACCGACGATACTGTTCAGTTTTCGCTAGCCATCGACGAGGACGTTGCCCCGAGTGGGCTGACGGTGACCGGTAACGAGATAACCCTGACCGTCGAACAGGCGGTAGCGATCGCCCTCGAGCGCAACCTCGGGCTGCTGGTACAGCGCTATGAGCGTGCGCAGTTCGAGCTGCAGATCAGTGAGAATCTGGGTATCTACGACACCAACGTCTCGTCCCAGCTCTCGCTCGCCGAAGAAGCCAGTCCATCGGCCACCGAACTCGACGGCGCTGCCGTACTGAGTGAGGAGACTCGCAACCTCGGAATCGACGTCTCGCAGTTGACCCCTTGGGGTGGTACCGGTCAGGTCCTGTTCAATACCTTCAACCGGGACAGCAACTCGACCTTCAGCAACCTCAACCCCTTCTTCTCGACGGATCTGGATGTGCGCTTTTCCCAACCGCTCCTTCGGGACTTCGGCAAGGCGGTGACCAACCGGGGAATAAAGATCGCTCGTCTCAGTCGTGACATCAGTCACCAGGCCCTGGAGCAGCAGGTGACCAACACGATCCAGAGTGTGGTCAATGCTCACTTCACCCTGGTCGAGGCTCGCGAGCAGGTCGCAGTCGCCCGCGAGAGCCGCGATCTCGCGGTGGAACTTCACGACATGAACAAGGTGCGGGTCGAAGTGGGCACGCTCGCTCCCCTCGAGTTGATCTCCAGCGAAGTCGGAATCTCCACCCGTGAAGAGGAGATCATCCGTGCAGAACAAGCGGTGGGTGACGCCGAGGACGACCTCCGCACCCTGCTGAACCTGGAAGAGGGGGCACTGTGGAACGTCTCGATCATCCCCCAGGCCTCCGAGGATCCTCGCAAGGTAGCGAACGACCTCGACGCCGCCATCGAGATGTCGATGGAGATGCGGCCCGAGATCGCGAGCAAGCGCCTCGAACTCGAGCAACTCGGTATCGACTCTACTTACTATCGGAATCAGACCCTTCCGAGTCTTGCGGCGAGCTTGACCTACGGTTACAACGGTCTGGGCGGCGACCTGATCGAGCGCGCTCCCAACGGCGACATCCTCAGTGTCACTCCGGGCGGTTTCGGCGATTCGGTCGATCAGATCCGGGATCGTGATTTCGACGGCTGGCGCTTCGAGGTCAACTTCGGCTTCCCGCTGCAGAATCGAACCGCCAAGAGCCGCAAGGCCCGCGCCGACCTGAACGTCGAGCAGGCCCAACTCGAGTTCACGCAGCTCACTCAAGAGATCCGGACCGAGGTTCGCAAGGCGGTCCGCGCCGTGCGTTCGGCCGAGAAGCAGATCGACTCCTCCGCGGCATCGGTCCGCCTTGCCGAGAAGAATCTCGATGCCGAACGGAAGCGCTACGAGAACGGGCTATCCACTAGCTTCCAGGTCCTCGAGATTCAGGAGGATCTCAGCCAAGCTCGCAGCCGCGCAGTTTCGGCCGTGGCCTCCTACCGTCGCGCCCTCGCCGAATACCATCGGGCGACCGGCGGCCTCCTCGGGGTCAGTGGGGTGGAATGGGATAAGACGCCAGACGTAGAGTAGGTAGGGAACGGAAAAAGAGCCCCGGTTTTGGGGCACTCGACCGAAGGCCGTCCCAGTCAAAGCGGAAGGATCCGCTGAGACGGGCGGCCTTCTTACGTTCGGTACAATTCGCCTTGGAGGGAGATCCACATGGAAGATTCGAGTTTCGGCCGCGTTCTGGGGGTGCTGGTTGCACCCAACAAGACTTTTGCTTCGATCGCCAAGCGTCCTACCTGGGTAGTCGCGTTTTTGGTCCTGATGATCACTTCGCTGGCGGCGACGGTGGTGATCAACCCGAAGATCGATATGGAAGAGGTCGTTCGGACCTCCGTTATGGAGAGTAACCCTGACGTAACCGATGCCGAGATCGATATGGGGGTCAAAGTGGCGGAAGTGCTGCGCTGGTTCGGTTTGGTGTTTGTACCGATCTTCTATCTACTGGCGGCTGCGGTCCTCATGGTCTGTTTCCGACTAGCCGGGGGGGAGATCGACTTTCGCACCAGCTGGGCCACCTCTCTCTACGCTTGGATGCCGATGACGGTGTCGGCCCTTTTGATCATCCCGGTGGTGATGGGGAAGTCGGAGATCCCATACGAGGTCGTCGAATCAGGCAAGTTTCTCAGCTCTCACCTCGGTGTTCTGGCGCCCGAAGGGGCCAGCAAAGCCCTCAAGGCTCTGCTGAGTAGCTTCGACTTCTTTACCATCTGGACCCTGGCCACGATGAGTATCGGGTACAAGCATACGGCACGCGTGTCGATGGCTACCTCGGCCAGCATCATCACCGGGCTCTGGCTCGTGATGGTGGCGATCAAGGTCGGTTTCGCCCTGCTCTAGGGTTCGATCTCACAATCTATCGATTTTCGGTTCCGCGAAGGACACTTAGTTTTGAAGAAGATTCTCATTCCCATTGTGGTGATCGCAGCCCTCGGCGGCATCGTCTGGTCCAGTATGTCGGGTAGTTTCACGTCCGAGAAGGGAACCAAGGTCTACGCCGAACTCTCCGAGCAGCGTGACATCTCCAACATCGTCAAGGCGAGCGGCCAGATCGATCCCCGAGTCAAGGTCAACGTCTCGGCCCACATCGTGGCCAAGATCGAGAAGCTCTACGTCGAAGAGGGGCAGGAAGTGGAGAAGGGGCAGCCCTTTCTCGAATTGGAGAAGGAGACGCTTCAGGCGATCCAACAGCAGTCCGCGGCCCAACTCCAGATCAATCGCAGCCAGCTTCGCCAGGCCAAGATCGATCTCGAAGATGCAGATATCAAGCGCAACCGGGCCGAACGACTGCAAATGCAGGGGATTGCCTCTTCCGAGGCCCTGGAGACGGCGGTATTGGCTCAGCGGTCGGCACAGCTACGGGTCGAGCAGGCCGAGGAATCGATTCAGCAAGCGCAGGCCAACCTCAACAAGGCGCAGGATGATCTGCGCAAGACCACCATCTATTCTCCGTTGACCGGGCGAGTCATCTCCTTGCAGGCCGAGGAGGGTGAGGTGGTGGTCTCCGGCACCATGAACAATGCAGCCTCGGTGATCGGCGTGGTCGCTGACCTCTCCGAGGTGCTCGCCGACGTCGACGTCGACGAGACCGAGATCGTCGACGTTGCGCTGGGCCAGACGGCGAAGATCTTGGTCGATGCGGTGACCGACTTCGAGTACACCGGCACCGTGGTAGAGATCGCCAGCAGCGGCTTCCAACGCCCGCAGCAACCCGACGTCACCTTCTTCAAGGTCAAGGTGCTAATCGACAGCCCGGACGAGCGGCTGCGCCCCGGGATGTCGACGCGGGCCGAGATCGAGGTCGCCACGCATCGGGACACCGTGGTGGTCCCGATCCAAACCGTGGTCTATCGCAAGCCCTTAACCGAGGGCGTCCAGGACGACTCGGCCGACGACATCAAGGTCGTCTTCAGAATGGAGGGGGGCAAGGCGGTACAGACTCCGGTCGAGATCGGGATCACTGACACCACCCACGCGGAGATCACCTCCGGACTGGAGGCCGGCGTCGAGGTGATCACCGGTCCCTCGCGGACCCTGAAGAAGCTCGAGCACGACGAGGCGGTCCGGGTCGAGAAGGAGAAGGACACCAAGAGCGAGAAGGACTCGAAGGACGAGGATGATGGCGATGAATGAGCGCGGTGACTCGCTTCCCAAGGCTATCAGCCTTCCATTGGCTCCAGTGAGTAATCCGACGTGGCTCTGATCGAGTTGCGGGACGTCCGCAAGACCTATGTGATGGGAAACCAGGAGGTCCACGCCCTGAACGGCGTCGACCTCGACATCGCCGCCGGAGAGTACCTGGCGATCATGGGTGCTTCGGGTAGCGGCAAGTCGACCATGATGAATCTCCTCGGCTGCCTCGACACTCCCACCTCGGGAAGCTACTCGCTCAACGACACCAAGGTCGAGGAGCTGAGCGACGAGCAGTTGGCCAAGATTCGCAACCGCGAGATCGGCTT
>JAIOJS010000533.1 GCA_019911795.1 Thermoanaerobaculia bacterium
GGCGTAGGCACCCAGGGTCAGGGACACTACACCGTCCTGGCGCAGATCGCGGCGGAGCAGCTCGGCGTAGCCGTCGCCGACGTCGACGTGATCACCGGCGACACCGATCATTTCCACTGGGGCACCGGCACCTTCGCCAGCCGCGGCGCGGTGGTGGCGGGCAACGCTGTGCACGCCGCCGCCAAGGAGGTCCGCGCCAAGGCGCTGAAGCTCGCGGCGGAGCTACTCGACGCCCCGATCGAGGATCTGGAGTTGCACGATGGCGTTGCCCGGATCGCTGCCAAACCCGAACGCTTCGTGACTCTCTCCCAGCTCGCCGACGCCGCCAACCCTATGCGCGGTGCGGTCAAGCCGGGTTCCGAGCCCGGACTCGAGGCGACCCGTTACTTCGGACCCTACCGCGGCGCCACTGCCAGCGGCGCCCACGCCATGATCCTCGAGGTCGACCGCGAGACGTGCGACATCGAGATCCTCAGGTACGTGGTGGTCCACGACTGCGGTCGAGTCCTCAATCCCTTGATCGTCGACGGTCAGGTGCACGGAGGAGTGGCCCAGGGCATCGGCAACTGCTTCTACGAAGAGCTGGTCTACGACGACCACGGCCAGCTCCTCAATGCTTCCTTCATGGACTTCCTACTCCCGACCTCCTTGGACGTGCCGCGCGTCGAGGTCGGCCATGAGGAGACGAGGTCGCCTCTCAACGAACTCGGCACCAAAGGCGCAGGGGAGGCGGGCGCGATCCCTACCGGCGCCCTCTTTGCCCAGGCGTTGGAGAACGCGCTCGATCTTCCCGGCTTCGAAATTCGCGAGATTCCGCTCAACCCCAGCCGACTCTGGGAGAAGATCCGACGGCATACCGAGGTTGGTAGGGAGCCGGGAGAGTGATCGCGAGGGCGCGGCGACGCGGTGGCAAAGAGGATCCCGATCTCCAGAGCGCCGGCCTTCGGATCGCCCCCCGAGCCCAGGCGTGGTTTGCGACGACGCAGCGAGCGAGTGTCCTTCATCGGGGTCGATCCGCTCTCTATCTCGAGAACCCAGAGCAGCAGATCGTCGGCATCGTGACACCCGCCGTGGGAGCAGGCCCCCTCTTCCTCACCCTGGCCGACGAAGGCATGCTCTCCAGGCTACTAAGCGATCCCCCGATCGAACGCGACACCGACCTTCGGGGTCTCCAGGTCGCCGTCACGGCTCACAGAATCTCCTGGCTCGACCGGCCAGAAGGCATGACGCCGCCCCTCAACGTCGAAAGGGCCCTCCCTTGGAACCCACGACCCCATTGGTCCGGAGCCACCGCAAGCGACTGGAGCGTCCTGGCCTCCTGGGCTCGGCCCGAGATCTCGCCAACGCTCGTCACCCCCTTGGAGAACCTCACCCGGAACTGGCGGCAAGACCCCTCGTCCGCCGCCGAGGCCGCCTTGTATCTCGCGGGTCGAGGCGATGGCCTCACCCCCGCTGGGGATGACTTACTCATCGGTTTCGCCCTCGGCCTGTGGGCGACCGGCGATCCGTCGACAGATCGGCTGCGCGAGCTCCTTTCGGGGGTCGCTCCCCGGACGACCCGGCTGTCAGCCGCCCACCTCGCCGCCGCTGCCGAAGGCGAAGCACCCGAAGCCTGGCACCACCTCGTCGACGCCCTCTCAACCTCGCCCCGCAACCTCGACTCTCACCGTACCGCGATTCTAGGCTGGGGCGCCTCCTCGGGGCGTCACACTCTCTACGCCTTTCTCACGACCCTCGGTCTCGGGTTCGACTCCCCGCGCAGCCGATCCACCCATCTCCCGATGGAGCTCTCAGCATGAAGATCCAAGGTGAACACCACTTTTCCTTTCCACCCTCCGTCGTGTGGGAGGCCCTCATGGATCCCGAGGTGCTGTCCCGTACCCTTCCCGGCTGTGAGCAGCTGACCCAGGTGGACGACGACACCCTCGAAGGTCGGTTGCAGGTCGCTATCGGACCGGTCCGCGGTCAGTTCCGTGGCACCCTGACCATGACCGACAGGGATGCACCGAACGGCTACGCGATGTGTCTCGACGGCCGTGGTCCGAGCGGCTTCATGAAGGGCGAAGGCAGCGTCGCGCTCGAACCCGACGGGAGTGGAACCCTCCTGCGCTACGACCTGGAGGCCCAGGTCGGAGGTCGCATCGCCGGAGTCGGGCAGCGCCTCCTCGACAGCTCCTCGAAGGTGATCGCAGCCCAAGGTCTCGCAGGCTTGGAGTGCCAGCTGGCGGCCCGCCAGCTCGCCGCTCAGGGCGAAGTCTCGGGCGAGACCTCAGGCGAAACCAGGTCCGCGCCCGCCGTCGACCTTCCCGCGCCACCCTCTCAGGCCGCCCTCGCCGTGGCCGTCGCCAGCGGCGTCGCTCGCGACCTGATCCCGCCCGGGGTTCGACTCGCCCTGACCATCGCGGTGGCCTTTCTCCTCGGCCTAGCCCTCGGTGTGTGGCTCGGAGGCGGTGCTTGAGCTCACCCTCCCAATCCCCCGCGACCGAACGCCGCCTCCACTACGGTCTCGACGAGGTGCCGCGTCCCCCGTGGCGCGCGTTCGGGCTCGGCCTCCAACATGTTCTCACCATGTTCGGTGCCACCGTCGCCGTCCCCCTCCTCCTCGGACCGGCGATGGGCATGTCGGCGGCTCAGACCGCACTCCTCGTCAGCTCGGTGATGATCTGCTCCGGCCTGGCGACTTTCATCCAGGTCCGCTTCGGCACGAGACTGCCGATCATCCAGGGCGTCTCGTTCGCCTTCCTCGGTCCCTTCTTCGCCATCATCGCCGCCACCGGGGGAGGTGCGGAGTCGATGCAGTACATCGCCGGCGCCATTCTCGGCGGCTCCCTGGTGGAGATCTTCATCGGATACTCCACCCTGTTCGGTCGACTTCGACGCTTGCTGAGCCCAGTGGTCGTCGGCCCGGTGATCGCCCTCATCGGGCTCGCCCTCTTCCAGGTTGGCGCCCCCCAGGCCGGTCTCGATTGGCGACTCTCGGGAACTGTGATCGCCGGCGCCTTCCTGTTCGCCCTCGTGCTCGCCCCTCGAGCGAAGTTCTTCTCGATGTTCCCCATCCTTCTGGCCGTCGTCCTGGGCTACGGCCTGGCCGTCGTGCTCACCCTCAACGGGACCTACGGCGTCGAGGCGGCGGGCCGGGTCGACTTTACGGCAGTCGCCGAAGCCCCCTGGTTCCGATCTCCAGCCAGCCTGATCTTTCCCTGGGGCACGCCACGGTTCGATCTCGGCTTCTTCCTCGCGATCCTCGCCGGCTTCATGGCCTCGATGATCGAGTCGTTCGGCGACTACTACGCCATCGCCGCCGCGGTCGGTGAACCCACCCCCACCGCCCGTCAGGTCAATCGGGGGATCGGCGCCGAGGGGATCGGCTGCTTCCTCACCGGGGTCCTCGGAGGCTTCGCCAGCACCAGCTATACCGAGAACATCGGACTCGTCGCTCTGACCCGCGTTGCCAGTCGCTATGTCACCTACATCGCCGCCGGCCTTCTCCTCCTGATGGGACTCGTCGCCAAAGTCGGCGCCGCCATCGCCACCATCCCCAAGCCAATCGTCGGCGGTCTCTACTGCACCCTATTCGGACTGATCGCCGCCATCGGCATCTCCTTCGCGGCTCGTGCCGACCTCGGCAGCCAACGCAATCAGATGATCATCGGCTTCAGTCTGTTCATGGGCCTGAGCCTTCCCGCCTATTTTCAGGGTGTCCCAAACCTCGGCTTCGCGCCGGTGCAGATCTCCATCGACTCCGCCCCCTGGCTCGCCAGCATGCTGCAGACGCTCGGTTCGACCGGCATGGCGGTGGCGGCGACCTCCGGTCTGGTGCTCGACAACCTGATTCCGGGGAGCGATGTCGAACGGGGACTAGCCTCTCCTGACATCGGCAGCGCATGAACGACCGCAAACTGAGTCGCGCTATGATCCGAGCGATGAATCGAAGGCCTCCCCGCCCGCCGGTACCGAGTGATTTCCTCCGCCGAAACGAGCGACGTTGACCTCGCCCGGAGACACCCGCGTGCTCGTGGTAGACGACGATGTCGCCATCCGCGAGTTACTCCACGAGCTACTGGCGCGGCGCGGGTACGTCGTCGAGGAGGCCGCCGACGGTCAAGCGGCCTGGGAACGACTCTGCGAACCGCCCATTCCGGATGTCGTGCTTCTCGATTGGAGCATGCCACGCCTGTCGGGACTCGATCTCCTCGCTCGCGTCAGCAGCGAAGAGCGGCTCCAGATGATGCCAGTCATCATGCAGACCGCGCACAACAGTCAACAAGACATCCAGGCCGGCATCGAGGCGGGAGCCCACTACTACGTAACCAAGCCCTACAACCCCAAGGTTCTGGAGTCGATGGTCGCGGCTGCGGTGGAAGACCACCGGCGGCACCGCGCCCAACAGGAAGTACTGGTGCGAGGGCTGGGGGCGATCGCAACCCTCTATCGTGGACACTTCCAGTATCGGGACGTCGAGCAGGGCGTGGCCCTCGCCCAACTCCTCGCTCGGGCCTGCCCGGACCCCGAGTCCACCGCAGTGGGCCTCGGCGAGCTCCTGATCAATGCGGTCGAGCACGGCAATCTGGGCATCAGCTACGAAGACAAGACCCAGCTGCTCTCCGAGGGGCGGTGGCAAGAGGAGGTTCGGCAGCGCCTGCAATCGGAGGAGCACCGCGACAAGAGAGTCACCGTCGACTTCGAACGGACAGACGACAGCTTGCGCCTGACCATTGCCGACGAGGGACCCGGTTTCGATTGGGAACCCTACCTTTCGATCGCTCCGGCTCGCGCCTTCGACGCCCACGGACGAGGTATCGCCCTCGCCAACCACTTGAGCTTCCACCACCTCGAGTACCAAGCTCCAGGCAACGTCGTCACTGCGGTGATCGAACTCCCGACGTCGATCGACGGGAACAGTTCCAGCGAAGCAACGATCTAGTGGACTGTAACCCTCGAACGGTTAGTGGTTGGGCGTGTCATCAGGGGCGAGATCAAGGCGCCCCGACGCAGGCATAGGCGGGGCCTATGTCGAGGAGGGGCAACGCTGAGCTCGGCCCTGGGGGCCGGCCGGGCGCTAATCGTTTGGGGGTTACAGTCCACAAGTAGCTCGGCGATGGCGCACTCCGCCGACTCAAAGACAACTCGGCGCTATACTCGCAGGTGAGAATCGCGGGTGCCGTGGAGGCACCGTTGCAACCCACACCAAGGAGAATCCTCTTGATCCAACCACGACGCATCGCGGCCGCAGCCCTGAGCCTGGCCCTCGCCACGATCCTCTTTCCCTCGCTCCCCCTTTCCGCCGCTACTGCCGATGAAGCCGAAGCCACTCAGCCGGCGGCGCTCCAAGAAGTTCCAGCGAACAAGGTTTGCATGGTCAACGACCAACTCTTCGCCAAGGATCAGATTCCGGTCGAAGTCGAGGGCAAGACCTACTACGGTTGCTGCGAAATGTGCAAAGGGCGCCTGGCGTCGGACGCTGCCATTAGGCAAGCCACCGACCCCCTGACCGGAGTCAACGTCGACAAGGCAACGGCGGTCAAAGCCGCCGATGAAACCGGCGCCATCTTCTACTTCGAGAACGCTGAAAACCTGAAGAGCTACCTCGAGAAGTCGAATCCGGACGCTTCCGAGGACGACGCCTCGTAAGCAGACCTTCCACCCTACGCTGGAGCGCTCGATCGGCGAGCGCAGGACTCCGGTACCGCAACCTTTCTGGGCCAGTTACGTACCAAGCGGTGGAGACGTTACGACGCTGGGAACCGACTGCGCAGCGCGGTGAGGTACTACCAGCCAGCGCTGGTAAGCGAGAACTCTCTAAAATTCAGTCAACGAAGACCCCGCGTTGGCCGACCGTCCACAAGCCTGTGGCTACGAGCCGGCCCGCCAAGTAGGGTCTTACCTCCGCGATGGCGTCGGTGCGCCTTCGCCCTCGCGATAACAAGACCCGTTGGAAAAGGAACGCCATGCCACCCTATCGCTCTCTCTTAGCCAGCCTGGCCGTCGCCGCCACACTGAGCGCCTGTAGCTCCACCCCGGCGACCGACGCCGCACCCAAGAAGGAACCGATGACAGAAACGAACCCCCTCCTGGCTCCCTGGGTCGGACCGTATGGCGGTGTCCCCGCCTTCGACCAGATGACGCTAGCCGACGTCAAGCCCGCCCTAGAGGGCGGCATGCAACGCAACCTCGCCGAGGTCGACGAGATCGCCGCCTCGGCCGAACCGCCGAGCTTCGACAACACCATCGTGGCTCTAGAGAAGGCCGGTCGAGACCTCAGTCGCGTGTTCACCTACTACGGCATCCTGAGCAGCAATCTGTCGACTCCCGAGTTCCGCGACATTCAG